>JAPZTJ010000063.1 GCA_027532555.1 Aquidulcibacter sp. | reverse complement strand
TCTTGTCTAATAATAACCTGTTAACAGCTTATAGCCATTGGTTACAACCTGTTAACAGCTTATAGCCATTGGTTACAACCTGTTAACAGCTTAATGGGCAACGCGCCCGGAATAGGGAAAAAACGTGATAGAGGGGAGTCTGAGGGGATTCATCCCCTCAGTCCTTTCTTTCCCCCTCAGATGGATGAAAACCGGCTTCCGTGTAGTGACATTAGTGTCCTCACTCTAGGCTCGGAGCGGCTTCTGTGTAGTAACAGTATATACCCTTACTCTAGGCTAGGATTGGCTTCTGCGTAGTAACACAGTACGGTCTTACTCCTGCCTCAGAGCGGCCTCACCCTGTAGTGTACTACTGTACTTATATAAATTAAATTTGAAGTTAGCTTTGTAGTATATATGTAATTCTTATACTACATTGCTAAACCCTTGCTATATCTTGATTACAGGCATTCAGTATCTGGCATAAGATGAAGGTGCATGAGAGCAGCATAGATAGAGCTAGTACATAAGTTTTACCTGATGTTCTCTCAAGATACAAGAAGAAACAAAAAAAAACCCTTACTGGGTAAGGGTTTCAAAACCTACAATATAGGTCAATACCTATGATATTATAGGTTTACACACATATTAGATTAGAATGATTATGGCTGATAAAACGTTCAATTACCAGATTAATGTTCCGGAGGGGTGTATGGCAAAGACTGTCGTAACGCCTATAAAGATGTTAACAGATAAACCTCATGTAAGGATTTTTGCTGAAGGGCTTGGTCGATTGGCAGTTGACAGAAGATTAACGCCTACTGATAAGAATGTACTGCTATTTCTAATTTCCATTATGGAATATGAAAATCTTCTAAATGTTACTCAGAAGGAATTATCAGAAGGATTGGGGATTGTACAGCCAGAGATTAGCAAATCTATCAAAAAATTGATCAAGGCTGATTATCTGAGAATAGTGGACAAGAACGGCCGGCAGAATATCTATCAATTAAATCCACACATTGGCTTTAAATCCCGGGCTAAAAACTATAATCTCCTGTGCCAGCTATGGGATGATGAATCTCAGCTAGATGAATCCTTAGAAGCTTAGAGCTAAGGACTGAGGGGATGAATCCCCTCAGACTCCCCTCTATCACGTTTTTTCCCTATTCCGGGCGCGTTGCCCATTAAGCTGTTAACACCTTTTCATCCTTGAGATAATCTAATACAATCTCATCCAGACCATCATCAGATAGCCCAATAGGAATATTTTCACTTATCAATCTATCGATATGAAATTTAATTTCATCTCTCGACAAGACAATACCCTCATAATCACAGATTCTTTTTAGTGCTGCCCCAATTTTTCTACGGCTCATAGTCTTCTCCTAATATAGCTGTTAACAAGTTATCAAATGCAATTTTAGTAGATTTTTTTTGCTTCTTTAATTTTACCACTTCTAAGGCTAATTGTCTAATATTATTCTCGTTAACACCTTTATTCATGGTAATATTTTCCATTGTGGACTCTAAAACTAATACAAAATTATCATCAGTACCATCCTCTACAGATTGCTTGAAACTATCAGAGATAAAATTCACATAAGGCTTTATTGCGATTGGTATCCGGGCGTGCGTGGTTTCGTAAGGGGCAACATGGCCGCGCCCTCCTCTCGTCGATTTAAGTGTCATGGCAGTAACTCGTTAACAGGTTTATATCTTCTACAGTAACCCGTTAACAAGATATTGTCAACCCCTTAGAAAAAGATTTTTTGAGGGATTGACAAAACCAGAAATCTTTGCTAATCTTAAATTAAGTCCGGGCGCTGACTTTCACGTTGTCAACCTGGGATATGACGGGCGCGTTAGCCGGGAACATAGATCAGCCCAAAAATGACAGCATTTACGTTTTGTTATTTGATGCTAAGACAGACTCCTGGCGCTCGCTATTTTGGTATAATAATTTTAGATAAAATTTAAATCAAAAGATGGCAGTCTTCTCATTAGGTTTGGGACTAATGAGATTTTTCTTGTCTAATAATAACCTGTTAACAGCTTATAGCCATTGGTTACAACCTGTTAACAGCTTATAGCCATTGGTTACAACCTGTTAACAGCTTAATGGGCAACGCGCCCGGAATAGGGAAAAAACGTGATAGAGGGGAGTCT
>JAPZTJ010000009.1 GCA_027532555.1 Aquidulcibacter sp. | reverse complement strand
CGAATTAAAGATGAGTTCATCGTCAACCTCTCCTGAGTTTGGTCGTTCAAAGTGCATCGAGTCACCGACCTATAGCACGCACTTGGTCTGGATTTGGCTACAAGAAAATGTGAACGCGTCGCGGGATTGTATGCGGCTACCCGTAGCTGAACATGTTGGGCTTAGGGTCTTTAGGTTTAACGAGGTTGACCGCCCGCCAAAGACTTTTGCCATTTATTCGGAAAATCCACTCACTTTTGAACGTCCGCTTTCGCCGCCAACTCCACCCAAACCAGACCACCCCCTTTCGGCCAAAGGTCGCCACAAACAGATACATCCCCCTTGTGGCACTCTTGAGCGATCCCCCAAGCGCAGGAGGCGGTCAGGCTCAAACCAACCCAGCGCCCCGCTCCCACAATAAAAATGCGCAAACCTTTGGACTTTCGGTCCGGCAAATGTCGCATTCTCGTAAGGATGACACCCAAGCTCCCGCCGATTTCGACAGCGCTTTGAAAAAAGTGCAGCGCTATGTCAGATAATGTCGCCAAAGCAGCCTAAAGGGTTTGCCCTGCGATCAAGGACGCCAGACCGCTTATGTTGACCGACCTCATCTTGTTTCGCCACGGCAAGGCGGTGCGCCAGCACGAGGCCCGCGACGACTTCAGTCGCGGCTTGACTCCGCGCGGGCGGGTTCAGGCAGCAGCTCAGGCCCAACGTCTGAAGGAAGCAGGCTGCGACCTCGATCTCGCGCTGGTTTCCACCGCTTTGCGCGCGGCCGAAACATGGGACGCCTGCCACCTAGCCTTCCCAGATGCCCAAGTTCAGATGATGCGCCAGCTTTATCTGGCAGCGCCTAGCATTTATCTGGGTGCTGCTAAGTCTGTGTCGGCGAGCCGGGTTATGATCATTGCCCATGATCCAGGTCTGCACGAGTTGGCCTGCAGCTTGATGAAGGGCGACACAGGCCACGACCAGGGACAAGCAGGCTTGCGAGAGCATCTGCCCACCAGCGGCGTGGCTTGGTTTACCGCAGATCCCAGCACGTCTTCAGGATTCAAGTTGCGGCAGTTTTGGGGGCCTGAACCTGTCTTGGCTTGAATGCCGACAGAGGATTGGCAGTTCCGCCGCACGCTTTCTAATGACAAATCAACCCCTGTGCGTGCATGAAGTTGCATGAGCAAACCAAAGCGTACCCCTTTAAAGCCCTGGTCGATTGAAGCCGTTGTCGATGGCAACCGCCTGCGTGTGCAATTGTCTGCGGCAGCCCTCGATCATTTGGGCGACGAAAAGGCGGCACGCGCACGTGCTTTGGACTTGCTAAAGGGCGCGTTGTTTCGCGGCCGCCTCATCGCGCAAGAGCGTTTGGAGAGTGGCGCGGGTGGCCTTGATTGCTCCCACCTATTGGCGGCGGTCCAAGATCAAGTCATCTCAGCTCTTTATGATTTCACGATCACCCACGTTTTCCGCGCACGGAACCCAACAGCAGCGGAGCGGCTGAGTGTATGTGCCACGGGCGGCTATGGCCGCAATTCCATGGCCCCCTCCTCCGATGTCGATCTGATGTTTGTGCGGCCCATCAAAGACGCATCTTGGGCTGAGAGCGTGATTGAATACATGCTCTATATGCTGTGGGATATGGGCCTGAAAGTTGGCCATGCCTCGCGCACGATCTCGGAATGCCTGCGCGCCGCCCGCGAAGACATGACGATCCGCACTTCGGTGCTCGAGACCCGCTTTGTCTGTGGCGACAAGCTTTTGTTCCGCGAATTGGAAATCCGGCTGCGCAAGGACTTGTTTGACGGAACCGCTGCGGACTTTGTCGCGGCGAAACTAGCCGAACGCGACAATCGACACCGGCGCACCGGCGAAAGCCGTTATATGGTCGAACCCAATATCAAGGACGGCAAAGGCGGCCTGCGCGACCTACACACCTTGTTCTGGATCGCCAAATATATTCACGGCACGGATGAAGTCGGCCAATTTGTTGCGAAGGGCATTTTCAGCCGCGAAGACATGAAGCATTTCAATCAGGCTGCCGAATTCCTCTGGACTGTGCGCTGTCATTTGCACTTCTTGACCGGTCGGGCGGAAGAACGCTTGACCTTTGACCTGCAGCCCGAAATGGCGCGCCGCATGGGTTATGGCGACCGGGCTGATAATCCAGCGGTAGAGCGCTTTATGAAGCGCTATTTTCTGGTCACCAAGCAGGTGGGTTCCTTGACCCGCATCCTGTCCGCCCGGCTAGAGCTGGACCGACAAAAGGCGCTGCCGCGCGGCATTTCGCGCTTCTTCGCCAGTCCACAAAAGGCCAAGCAGCTGGATGATCCGCGCTTTGTTGAGGATCATGGCCGTATTGGCTTTGCCAATCCAGAACAGGTCGCCGATGATCTTTCAGCCTTGATCGATATTTTCAAGATGGCCGATGATCTAGGTCTCGATATCGATCCATCCGCGCTGGCGCGCGTCACCAGCATGGCCGCCAAAGGTCGGATTATGCGCGACGATCCAAAGTGCGTCGCCAGCTTTCTAGACGTCGCCACGTCCAAGAAGGCGCCAGCCCAAGCACTCGGACTTCTGAATGAAGCAGGCCTCCTGGGGAAGTTTGTCCCCGAATTTGGTCGGATTGTCGGGCAAACCCAGTTCAACATGTATCATCACTTTACAGTGGATGAGCATACCTTACGCGGCATCGCCAATATTTCCGATATTGAGCACGGCAGGCTAAGTAAGGAATTGCCAGTCTCAACAGAACTTTTCCCCCGCATCGCAAACCGTCGGGCGCTGTATCTGGCGATGTTGTTACACGATGTCGGCAAGGGCGAAGGCGATCAACAGATTGAAGGCGCAAAGGCGGCCCATATTGCCTGTCGCCGCTTGGGGCTAGATGCCGAGGAGATAGAGCTGGTTGCTTGGCTTGTCGGCCATCACTTAATCATGAGCGAAGTTGCCCAGCGCCGCGATATTGGTGACCCGAAGACCATCACCGACTTTGCCGCCACGGTCGGAACGCTGGAGCGGTTGCGCCTCTTATTGGTTTTGACGGTGGCAGACATTCGTGCGGTTGGTCCCGGGGTTTGGAACGATTGGAAAGCCCAATTGTTGCGCGACCTCTACAAGCTGACAGAGGCGACACTGCGGGGTGGGCGGTCCGATGAGGGCTTTGTGCGTCGCCAATTGAAGGCCCAAGCCGATGAACGCCGCGCCCAAGCTTTGATTGACCCCATCCTCGCGGAATTCTTCACCAGTCTTGAGGATGCTTATTGGCTGGGCTTTGATACTGACCAGCAAAAGTGGCACGGGGCGGAAGTGGCTACTGCCTTGCGTCAACAAGCGCCGTATTGGCTAGCCTCTAGACCAGCGCCCAGTCGCGGTGCCACCGAAATCTTGGTGCTATCCCCTGATCAACCGGGCCTATTTGCAGCCCTATCTGCTGTGTTTGCGCAAGCAGGTGCCAATGTCATTGATGCCCGCATCCATACCTCCAAAAGTGGCCAAGCCTTTGACGTGTTTGCCTTGCAAGATCAGTCAGGTGCCGCGTTTGGCGAGGGCCGACAGGACACAATTGAACGCCTGTTTACCCGCCTGCACATAGCCTTGGATGGGGAACGTAAAGCGGAACGCGAAAGTCTAATCGCAGCCAACACAAGCATCGTCAAAAAGCCGACCAATCGCACGGCGGCGTTTGCGATTGAGCCTGTCATTATGATCGATAATGAAGGTGCAGCTTTTGATACAATCGTCGAAGTCTCTGGCCGAGACCGCACCGGCTTATTGGCAGATCTCGCGCAAGTCTTTGAGGATGAAGGACTTAACGTGACCTCGGCCCATATTGACAGCGTCGGGGAACGGGCAACGGATGCCTTCTACCTGCGCGATCGCGGTGGTTTGAAACTATCTGACGCGCGACGAATTACGGTTTTGAAAAAGCGATTGATCGGCGTCTTGGCAGATGCTGAAACCACCGAGGGTCCAAGCCTCTTGTCTCGCCGGAAATTGGCCCGCGCTCGCGCCAGCAGCCGCCGCTGATGGCCTATTGAGTTTGAACCATTTCCGTGGTGGCCGCATATTCTTCTTGTAGCCAAGCCAGAATTTCCCGCGCCGCCGGATGGTCGATTGACTGATAGCGGTCCAGCAGAGAGTCGCGCCGCTTTGTCAGTTTGGTGAGACCCAAGTCTTGAAAGCTCATCAAGTCGGTGCGGACCATGCTGGCCAATTCTGGACCCAAGACTTTCACTGCAGCGGCATAGCCACTGGCACCATAGCAATAATCGTCACCTTGCTGGTAGCTCATCGCCAAGGAAATGGCGGGTACGCAAGTCAGATAGGGCTGCAGCGCTGGGTTGATCGCATGACCTGACACCCAGTCTGCCAAGCGATGTGACCTTCCGGTGAAACCCCGAAGGTGCAGAAACTGGCTCATGCGGGGGCCATCATTGACAGGGTAATTGTCCCACAACAAAGGCTTACGCTTCAAAAGCGCGCCGATCTCACGCACATGGCCAATTGAGATTTCCCGCGCACAGACTTCTTCACCTGTCCAATAAATGTCGATGCTTTGGTCAAGGCCAACTCCCAATTCGTGCAAATAATGCTCTGGTCGCCGCCCGAAGACACGGTCGAGCACCGGATCATTCGAATAATAAGTTGGGGTCATGGACAGCTTGAGTTGGGGCGCAGTGTCGCGCGCCAGATGCATGATTTCAATTTGCCGCTGCGCAAGGTCAGGGAGGGTTGAGTGCATGTCGTCAAAGAAAATGCCGAGGTCTTGAATGCCCAGCGAGGCCAAATCTTCTACACGATTGACAAAGGTGTTGGCGACGTTGCCGTTGAAATCATTAAAGGCTTCATAGGGGCTGAGGCCGATGCCAACTCGGACACCAAAACCTTGGCAAAAGGCCACAAATTGCGAAATCTGCCCGGCTTCTTGCAAAGGATGAGGTTCCACCCACCGCCGCCGCAAAAAGGGATCGCCCTTCGGCGCATAATGGAAGAATCGATAGCCATAAGGGGCCAGAGTCTCAACAACGGCGCGGCGATCATCCCAACTCCAGGGCTGGCCGAAATAGCCTTCGATTATGCCTAAATTTGGGGTGGACACAGGGGCACCTAGTCTGGGGATCCGCCTTCAGGACGGAACTTCGCTATCAATTGATCTTGGGCTGCCTTTTGCTCCGGCGTCAAACGGGCACCAATTTCGCGAACCTTGGCCGACGCATCCTGATCGCCGCCACGGGCGGCCAAGCCAAACCAATAATAGGCTTGAACGTCAGACTTTGGCCCGCCAAGTCCTTGCTCTGCCATCGCACCCAGATTGAATTGGGAGTCGGTGACACCACGTTGTGCCGCGCGACGGAAACTCTCGGCAGCTCGCGCCATGTTTTGAGGCACGCCATCGCCATTGGCATAATAGACGCCTAGATTGTGCATCGCTTGGCGGCTGCCGCGTGCAGCTGCGCGTTCGGTCAAAGCGCGCGCTTGCGACAAGTCTTTTGTGACGCCATCGCCGTTCTCAAATTTTCTGGCCAAGCGATTCATGGCGCGCGTGTCGCCACCATCAGCAGCACGGCGCAACAGCGCTAGGCTTCCTGCCGCGTCGCCAGCCTGCTCTCGCGTCATGGCTTGGTCGAACAAGGAACCTGCAGAGGGTGCAGCGGCAGAAGCGACAGGAGGCACTGCACGGGGCTGGCTAGCCGCAGCGACGCCCGAGGTTGTCTCTGCCGGCGTTACTGGCACGCGGGTTGGTGCTGCTGCTGCGGTCGTCGCCAGCGCAGGGGCTGCAACTGAAGCAACACGCGGTGGTGTTGCAGCGCTGGAGGTCGACGCTTTAGCGGCGGTAGCAACGCGAGCTGGCGTTGAACGCGGTACCGGCCTTGGCAGCGCATCGACGGGTGCAGCTTTAAAGTTTGGAGAACGCAGACGTTCACGCTCGGCTTCGGCTCGCGCTCTCGCGGCGCGGGCTTGCGCATCCGCGGAAGCCATGATGCGAGCTGCTTCCATCTGCTGCGATGTTGGCGAGGGCTTTGCAGGTGCTGGCGTAGGAGCAGCGGCCACAGCCTTTGGGGCTGGCGGTACCAATTGCGCCTTTGGCATTTGCGGCGGGGGACTTGGGATGCTGGCTACCGCAGTAGCTGCAGGGGCAGGCATTGGCGCTGGGCTGACAGCTGGTGTCGGTACTTGGGCGGCAGCTGTTGCCGGTGCTTGGGCGACTTCTGAACCCGGCGCTGGCACAGCACCGTTAACCGGCGCAGGCACTGCCGCTTGCGACGCCAGCTCCGGCGGCAATGGTACATTTCCTTGATTAAGCGCGGCGGGCTTTTCGTCTACATTAGAAGATGGCTTCAGCTGGCTATAAACAGCAAATCCGCCGGTTGCGACCAACGCAGCCGCCGCGGCAATCCCAACAGGAGATAACGGGCTCTTGGCCTTACCACCTTCTTTGCCCTCCTCGATTGATTGAAGTGCTTGGGGCTTTGCCGATTGTTTCGCCTTGGGTTTCTCTGCCTTTTTGTCTTTGCTGGAAGGGCCCTTTAACGATAGCGCCGGCTTCTTCTTGTCTTGGGCTGCTTCTCGTGCTGCTGCAGCTTGATTGGCGGCACGGCGGGCTGCAACCAAATAGTCGGGGGTTGAGCTAGTGTTGCTGCTTGGACCATCCCAGTCGTGGTTTAAGTCCGATAGTCCATCGTCAAAATCGTCTTCGATCGGTCTGGTAGGATCCAGAACCATCGCATCCAACTCGTGCTCAAAGGGATCTATACCGCCAGCGAGTGGATCAGGCACATCATGGCGTAAATCGGCAAAGTCGCTTAAGGACTCGCTGTCATCGGCATCAGGGAAGGGCGAACCAAAGCTGCCACGACGCGCAGGGTTCGCGGAAGCAGAGGCAGCAGCAGATGTGGCTGTTGGACGATCTGTAGAGAATGGATCGTCAAATTGAGGCGTTTCAAGCGATTCCGCGCGAGATTCAAAGCCAAAGCCATCCTCGTGCGACGGATCCACTTCCTTGTCATAGTTTAGGCCAGGCTGAGTTGGGCCACCCAGGTCGACAGTGTGGTTAGGATCAAAAATGGGCTCAGCATATGCCGATACGGCACCGTGCTCTGCCTTGTCCAAGCGCTCACCCAAAGCAAGAAAGTCACGTTGCAAGGGCGCAATTAGGGCCTGAACGCGCGTATCAACCGACTGAACTTCTGTGCGGACCTGCCCTATGGCTTCATCCAGCATTTGTCGGGTCTTAGAATCGCTTCCATTGAGGGTGGAAGTAAGACTTTGGATGGCATTGTCGTGGTTGGCAGCGAGACGGTCAGCCAGTTCCTGCATTTGCTTGCTGATCGTAGCAATCGATTCTGCGGACTGCCGCTCTGTGGCATCGATCCGGTCGCCGAGACTCTGCGCCAAACGTTGGATGTGCTGGCCGGCCTGCTCCATGACGGAAGCATCGTGGCGCTCAATCGACGACAAGCGCTCATCAATGCCGCGTGTGATGCGCGCGAGCTCTAATTTCATCGCCATAGAGCCTGTTGTGTCTGGCGTGTTCTCGCGGTTCTCCACTTGGACCAAACGAGAATCAAGGGCTTGGGTTGCTTCTGCAAGCTTTGCACTAACCCGATCAAACGCATCTTGGCTACGTTGCTCGCTGGCATCGAGACGGCCAGCGAGGGCTTTAGCCACTTCCGTCATTTGGCCGTCAATACCACCGGCGAGGGCAGCTTGTACCTGCCCCTGCAGGTCCGCACGGGTCGCTTCAATCTTGGCATTCAGATCGTTGAGGTGCGCACTAAACTCATTGGTTTTGGCCTCCAGGGCCTCAACTGCTGTTAGCGTGTCGCCAGTCCTGCCGCCGCCTTCGAGCTGGGTCAGGCGGGCGGAAAGATCTACTAAGGCCTCCACCATGCGCGATACATTGTCCTGTGCCTGAGTCTCTAGGCTGTTTAGCCGCTCAGTCACATGATTGATGCTCTCGCTGGCACCTTCAACAGTTTGGGTGGTGATATCTTCTAATTGCCCCAAACGCCTTTCAAAGACTGAAACGTCTGGACCACCGACCCGTTCACCAACTTCTTCAAGACCCGTCAAACGCGCTGACAAATCAATCATGGCTTCAACAAAACGGTGATTTGTTTCTTGCGCTAGGGCCTCTGTCGTTGCCAAGCGCTCAGCCACAAGACCCAAACTTTGGTCGACTGTCTGAATGGCTTCCTGGGTTACTTTTTCAATCTGACCGACACGGCTGTCTGTCTCAAAGACTTGGGTCGCCAAGCGGGATAGCGCCGATTCAAGTGATTTGAGGGCGGCCAATGACGCGTGCTTTGGATCTTGCGACTCAATCCGGCGCAGGCGCTCACTCAGGACAACTTGGGTCTCGTGCAAATCATGCAAATGGGTCTCAATGCGACCCATGGCAGTGTCGCTAGTTGCCATCGATTTTTCAAATTTTTGCGACAAGCGGTCATCGACACCCAGAGATGGCGGCGCGGGCGCCAACTCCACACCGCTGGACTCAAGGCGTCGGCTCAGTTGTTCCAAGGCCGCGGTCAAGCGATTGGCTTCTTGACCAAAATTTGCAGGTGCAGCAGGCTTTTGGGCAGGTTCGTCGGTCTCTGCAATCAGACGGTTTAACAACTCGCCAAGCGTGAGACCTTCGCGGCGTGCGAGATCCTTCGCAGCCTCGCGTGTCCGAGGCTCTACGCCCTTCACACTCCATGGCGACTGTCCGCTCATTCGAATCACTCTTCCGCCAAGTTTTGCGGCCCAACAAGAAATTTCCGAAGAAATTCAACTACCCTGATCGTTCATTTACTGCTTCGCAGAATTTGAACAGTCCAAAGTGTGGTTTCGACTTTCTTCGTCCTGCTCGACTTGGGGCTGTTATGGTAAATGCGCGGTTAATGAGAGTTAACGCAGACTGCTTCGGGGGGCGTAACTTTGGGTCAATAAGAACTTGACCTGATCCGACTGGCTAGATTTTAGAGTCACCTTCGCGAACAATTGGCAGAAACGAAAAGCCCCGCCGGCAAAACCAGCGGGGCTTCGGATAAAGCAAACTGCCAAATACTTATTCGGCAGCAATCTTCACTTGCTTCAAGGCATCGGTGTTCACACCGAAGTTCACCGCCTGCAGGAAGCGAATGCCATCTTCGGCGATATCGTCGCCGACCATATGCTCACCTTCGGCCTCAAACTCAGCGAAGTCGACATACATGGCATAGAAAGCCTTGGTGCGATCGGTGATGATATTGGCATTCCACAAGGTCTTCACCAGAACGCGGAAGATATTGGTGGCTTCCTTCATCCGTTCACGACGGTCTTCATCGGTGACCATCTCTTGGAACTGGACCATGATGATGTCTGGATCGAGACCAAACTCGTCATAGATGGCGCGCATTTGATGCGGCGCAACCAAGTTGAACAACAGGGTCTGGAAGCAATGCGCCGCCCAGTCTTCAACAATTGCATGTTCTGCCGCATCCAACTTTGGAATGGTGCGATCTGCCCAGATTTTACCGAATTTATGGTGGAAGGCTTCGTCTGTCATGACCAATTGCGTTAGTTTACGGGCCAGTGGGTCATTCCATTCTTTGTAGATCATCGCAAAGGCACCCATGGCGAGGCCTTCGATCAGCATCTGCATGCCAACAACCTTCTTGTAGACTTCAGGCGCATGAACGATGTCGACCAACAAAGTCTTCAACACTTCGCCGCATGGCAGTGGGCTGCCCCAACGGGCTTTGATATAGGCCGCGAATGCTGCAACGTGGCGGGCCTCTTCACGGGCTTGATTAGCCGCATATTCCTGTGCGCCAGCATCGCGGAGCACGTGGCAGAGCGATGCAGAAAGGTTCAGAGCGCCTTGCTCGCCATGCAAAATGGCCGACAATTGCCAACGGGCCATCTCATTCTTAAAGCGGATCAGCTCTTTCGGCTTATCCTTGAAGAATTCTTGGACATATGGGGTCTCAAGGGCTGGAACCATATGATCTGGCAACAAGGCCTGATTTTCCATGTCAAACGGCTCATCAAAATCGATGTAGCGCTTGTCTGTTGGGTCCCAGAAATGATCATGGGTGGCAGAGATGATTTTGTCGAAAGCTGTCGAACGGCTTGTATGCCGGTCAATCTCCAACAAAGCAGCGAAGTCAGTTGGCGCTACCGCGTCATACAGCGCGTCCTTGGTAATGTGCGAGGTTGTCATGCTTTCAATCACTCCCATTTAAATTCGTGACCGGGTCTTTGGAATCCCAGCTTTGGTCCTTGAGCATAGAGCGACATCTAGGTGTGTCGCTTCTAAGCCTAACATGACACAAATTTCTAAAGGATCAATTGAAAAATGACGGGTGCGTCAGCTTCATACATCAAATACTCGCGATCCCGCCTTCGGCAAAAGTTGCGCTCTAGAGATCATGTATCGAGCGATCCTTTGTCTCGGGTAGGAAGATCAGGGCCACCACAACGCTGATAGCGGTAATAATCACCGGATACCAAAGACCGGAATACATATTGCCGGTGGTTGCCACGATGGCGACGGCTGTGGCGGGCATAAAGCCCCCAAAGAAACCTGTCCCGACGTGATAGGGCACCGACAAAGCCGTATAGCGGATACGGGTTGGGAACATTTCTACCAGAGCCGCTGCCAACGGGCCGTAGAGCGCTGTCGCGGCAACCACAAACACCATCAAATAAGCCAAAACGGCTAGATGATCGATTTTGGCTGGATCTGCTTTGTCAGGATAGTTTGCCGCTTTCAAAGCTGCTTTCAACTTGGCCCCAAATGCATCCTTGGCAGCTTTTTGCGCCTTTGCATCGAGGGCCGAGATATCGATGCTATCCAGGGTGACAGTCCCGATTCTGACTTGCGCATTTGCGCCTGCGGGTGCCACCTCGTTGTCATACGAAATGCCCGAATTGGTAAGATAACTCTTGGCCACATCACAGCTAGACGAGAAGGCGTCTCTGCCGTCTGGCGTTTTGCCAACGGGGTTGAACTGCACCGAACAAGTTGCTGGGTCTGCACGGACGATAATGGGCGTCGCAGTTTGGGCGGCGACCAAGTCTGGATTGGCCGCTTTGGCCAATTGATGAAAAGCTGGGAAGAAGCTCAACACCGCCAAAATCATGCCGGCCAGCATAACCGGCTTGCGGCCCATTTTGTCCGATAGCCAGCCGAAGAAAACGTACAAGACAGCGGAGATAGCGGTGATGATCAAAAGCCAGATATTGATGATCTGGGGGTCAACTTTCAACTGCCGCTCCAAGAAGACTTGGACATAGAAGAAGCCCGTATACCAAACCACGCCCTGCGCCATCATCAGGCCAAACAAGGCGAGCAGGATCAGCTTCAAGTTGCGCCATTGACCAAACGCATCAGACAAGGGTGCTTTAGAAGCAGCGCCTTCTTCCTTTAGCGCCTTAAACATCGGGCTTTCTTCCAATTGCAAGCGGATCCACAAAGCAATCGCGAGCAAGAAAACCGACAGGAGGAATGGCACGCGCCATCCCCAAGCCTGGAAGGCTTCTTCGCCCAAAATCAGGCGGGTCAGAAAGACGACGGTCAACGCGAGCAGCAATCCCCCGGCCGCCGAAGTCTGCACCCAAGACGTGTTCCACCCGCGTTTATGGGCTGGCGAGTGCTCTGCGACATAAATCACAGCCCCGCCATATTCGCCGCCCAACGCAAAGCCTTGCGCGATCCGTAAAGTTACCAGCAAAATAGGAGCCCAAATGCCGATCTGGTCATAATCGGGCAGGAGACCCACAGCGAAGGTGGAGGCACCCATCATGACGATGGTGACCAAGAATGCGCCTTTGCGCCCTTTGGTGTCGCCAATCGCTCCGAACACCACAGCGCCCAGCGGGCGCGCCGCGAAGCCAACGCCAAAGGTCAAAAGTGCGAAGATAAATTGGGCGGCAGGGGGCGAACCGGCAAAAAAGTGCTGGCCCATCACAGAGGCCAGAAGGCCAAAGATGAAAAAGTCATACCACTCAAAGACAGTACCAGCAGCAGACGCTGCGACAACGGTCTTCAGTTTTTGCGGTTCAACAGGCGACGAAGCAGCAGGTTGTGTCACGATTAGCCCCTAAATCATGGTTTAGCGGCTTATCCTTGGACGTAGTTCACGCTGTGATCAAGTAACAGGCTTGAGGCGGTTACAGGTGGGGCCTAATCTGGTGCTCGACCCAAACGGCGCGCTTCTTGGATCCGTCCCCGCACCAGCCAATTATCGACCTCTTTTGGTGCGAGACGAAGGGCTTGGGCGATGTCGAGTTCTGCCGCCTCATAGGATTTTTGCTGCAGCAGGGTTTCCGCCCGCAGGCGCAAGGCAAGTACATCCAGCGGCCTGGTCGACAAGCACGCCGTCAGGTCCGCTTGCGCCTCTGCCCAGAGGCCTTGGCCAGCCTTGGCGCGCGCCCGGTCGATTAAGAGGTCAGGCTCGCCCGGTTTCAGTTTCAAAGCGGCATCGAGAACCTTTTGCGCTGGCTTGAACTCTTCAATCATCAGCCACGCATTGGCCGCACGCGCCATGATCAAAACGCGTTGATCTAGATCACCGGCATCGGGGGCGGAAGCTAAAGCTGTTAGGCGTTCTGCCCCACCACCAATGTCGCCGCTTTCGATACGGGCGATGGCGATACATTGCTCCGCAAATGCGCCGCCACCTTGGCTGCGCCAGACAAATCCGTCTTCTAACGCTTCTTCTGGCTTAGTCTCTGCCTTGGTCATGCAAGCTTGCAGACGCCCAGCATCGCGTGGATCAGTTCCAGCTTGCGCTGAAGTCCCCAAAAGAAAGACCGATAGCGCAATCGGGATCAGGGTCGTAAAAAGGGCGGATCGAAGGGTCACAGAAGAGCTCATCGGGTTCTTTTGATGCGGTTAAAAGGCAAAACTGAGGCAAAGGGTTTGAACAAATGCGCGTTTTAGTCTTGGGCTGCGGCTATGTCGGCACCGCATTCGCCCAAACCATGGCCGAACAAGGGGCCTTGGTGCAAGGCACATGTCGAAGTGCTGACAGTGCTGAAGGCCTACGCCAAGCGGGCATCACACCAATCCTGTTTGCTGGGACCGCAAGTGCCGAACTGATTGAGGCCGCCCAAACTGCGACCCACATCCTTGCTTCTATCCCGCCCGGCACGGAGGGAGACCCTGCCCTTCTGGCTCTATCCCCAACTTGGACTCCCAAAGGGGGGACTTGGATCGGCTATTTGTCCACCACCGGGGTTTATGGCGACCGGGCCGGTGGCTGGGCGTTTGAGGATGATCCGCCTACGCCTTTATCCATCGAAGCCAAACGACGGGCAGAGGCAGAGGCCGCGTGGCGGGCGATACCCAGCCCAGCCCATGTTTTTCGCCTGCCCGGCATTTATGGCCCTGGCCGCAGCGCTTTAGAACAGGTCCTGTCGCGCACCGCGCGGCGGATCGATAAGCCCGGGCAAGTGTTTTCACGCGCTCACCGCGCAGACATTGTCTCCGCATTGACTGCCAGCGTCGCCAAACCCAATCCCGGCCGCATTTACAATATTTGCGACGACCACCCCTGTGCTTCTGGCGAGGTGATTGTTGAGGCTTGCAAGTTGTTGGGGCGGGAGCCGCCGCCATTGATCCCATTTGAGGCAGCTGGCCTATCGGAAATGGGCAAGCGCTTTTACAGTGAATGCAAACGTGTTTCGAATGCGCGCGCGAAAGAGGAACTGGGCTGGAAGCTGGCTTTCCCGAGCTATGTCGAAGGCCTCGCTGATTGCTTCTCGGACCTCAAAGCGCGTCAAGGACTCTAAGCCCGGATTCGCTTCTCAATCAGGGCGAGCACGGCATTTAAGGCAAGGCCCATCAATGCCAACAGGAAGAGCGCGGCAAACATGGTTGCCGTCTCCAATCGATTGCCAGCCTCCACCAAGCGCCATGACAGGCCACCCGTTGCCCCGGTTCCGGCGACAAATTCGGCCACCACGACACCGACGAGCGACAAACCAGCCGCCGTCTTGATCCCCGCCAATAAAAAGGGCGCGGCGGTTGGCAATTCCAAGCGCAGGAAGCGCTGCGTGCTGCTGGCTTTGTGGAGGCGAAACAAGCGGTCTAGACCGGGATCTACTGCCTTTAGGCCAGCCAATGCAGAGGTCAGAACCGGGAATACCGCCACGATGACGGCAAGGATCAGAATGGCCCGGCGGGGGTTTTCAATACCGGTCCAAATGATCACCAAGGGCGCAATAGCAACAATCGGCGTGGCTTGCAGAACTAAAGCATAGGGGCCCAAGCTGCGCTCCAATAACGGCACGCGGGCAAAGATAAGGGCAATCAAGGTTCCAAGCCCAATGGAGATCGCTAAAGCCGTCAGCGCCAATCCCATGGTGACGCCAGCGGCGGGTAGCAGAAGGGGTCCGCGCTCTACCAATGCCGCGCCAATCGCGCTGGGCGGAGGTAGGATCACCGTTGGGACCTGGAAGAAACGGGTGAGCCCCTCCCATAGGGCGAGCATAGCTAGGCCGGCCAAAATAGGGGCAATGTCGATCCGGTTCATGCGGCTACCAATTGCGCGCTCAAAACGCGCCTTGCGGCGGCTGCGGCTTCTGCAAAAGCGGGTGAGGTTAAGAAGGCCGGATCGCGCGGCACATGGGGAACGGCAATTTCAGCCATGATACGCCCGGGCCTTGGGCTTAACACCAAAATGCGATCAGCCAGATAAACCGCCTCATCAACGGAGTGTGTTACAAAGAGGACGGCCAAATTCTGGTCCCGCTTAGCCCCCAGAACCAAATCGTCCAGCGCGCGCCGCCCCAATTCATCAATGGCTGCAAAGGGCTCGTCGAGCAGCAAGGCCGACGGTTCGTTGACCAAAGCACGTGCCAAAGCCACCCGCATCCGCATGCCGCCAGAGAGCGTCCGTGGATAAGCGGCCGAAAAAGTAGCTAAGCCAACCTGCTTCAAGGCCTTTTGCGCGCGGCCCAGACGTTCAACCTTGTCAACACCGGCCAGCGCTAGCGGTAAAGCGACATTGTCCTGCGCCGTCGCCCAATTCATCAGATTTGGCTCTTGAAATACCACGCCAGGAATATCGGAGCCACCAGCAGCATCGGCCTGAACCGCCCCGCTTGCTACCGCCTGTAAGCCCGCGAGCGCAGCCAGCAGCGTACTTTTCCCACATCCGGACGGCCCTAACAGCACCACACACTCACCCGCCCGAACACTTAAGTCGATCGGTCCTAGCGCCTCTAAGGTACCGAACCGCACGCAGGCCTGCTGCGCGCTCAAACGGATGGGGGGATCAGTCGGCATCAAGACTTCTGTGGCAAAAAGCTGAGATCAATGCCCGACGCCCAATTCAAATCAGCGGGATAAACACCTGCAGCAATCATGATGTCGAAGAAGCTTTTCCAGCGGTCGAGGCTCATTGTGCCAATCTCCCCGTCTGGGGTCTCAACAATGCCATAGGACAACAGCTTCTCGCGGGCTTGGCTCAACAGATCGGCCGACATGTCAGGATTATCCTTGGTAATCAGGGCATCGCCGGGGGCAGGATCACCACGAAGATAGTCTTTCCAGCCAGCAATGGTGGCTTCAACGAAGCCTTTCACTGCCTCTGGATGAGCCGCGATAAAGGCGTCTGAAACCAACGTCATCGCAGCATAGCCCGGGTATCCAGAATCCGCGAGCAAATAGACTTGCGGGTCAATTTTGCCTTGTGTCTTCAAGGTGTAGGGCTCGCTGGTTACATAGCCTTGCTGAATCGAACTAGGATCCGCCAAAAATGGTGCTGAATTGAAGGTGTATTTGCGGACCTGATCGTCGGTGAAGCCATATTTGGCCTTAAGCCATGGCCAGAAAGCATTGATCGACGCATCTGCCAATAGGATCGGTTTGCCCTTCATATCGGCCAGTGACTTTATATCTGCACGCGGGTGGGTGATCAGGACTTGTGGGTCCTTTTGAAACGACGCCATGACCGCCTTTGCCTTTGCGCCAGCTTGGACCATGCTGAGCACGATGGGGGCATTGGATCCCAAGCCCATTTCAATGGCATTCGCCGCCAGTAATTGCGGCACATTCACACTCGGTCCGCCCTGAATCAAAGAAACGTCTAAGCCTTTGTCCGCATAGAACCCTTTCGCAACGGCTTGGTAGAAGCCGCCTTGTTCGGCTTGCGCCCGCCAGTCTGTGGCGAAGCGGATGCGCACACGGCCCGCTTTCTCTGCGGGCTTTTCTGGACCGCAGGCGGATAGGGCTAATGGTGTAGCCAAACTGGCTGCAAGAAGGGTGCGACGCGAAATCAAGCCAAGTCTCCTATGACGATGTCTCTATCATAGTGCAGCGAGACGTTCTGGCGAGACCCTTCTTAGGCGTAATTGGAAATTACACTGCCTTAAAAGGCGCAGGCGTCCCCGGTGACGATGATTGAAACCGTTTTGACAAGGATTCGGGCTTCCATCGCTAGCGACCAGCGCTCAATATAAACTAGATCCAAGCGGATGCGCCGGCTCATTTTGTCCAGAGTTTCCGTGGGACCGCGCGCGCCGTTGCATTGGGCGAGACCGGTTATCCCTGGCTTTGCCCGAAATCGATCACGATAGTCTGGCAAAAGAGCCCCGTAATAATGATCATGGGCAACCGCATGAGGGCGTGGCCCAACAATCGACATGTCGCCAATTAGGACATTCCACAATTGCGGCAACTCATCCAAACTGGAACGACGAAGGAACGAGCCGACCCGCGTGATACGGCTGTCTCCGCGGCAGGCCTGCACAACCCGGCTACCATTTTCTAGCGTGGACATTGTGCGAAATTTGTAGATCACAAAGGCTTTTCCACCCAAGCCAGTGCGAAGTTGTTTGAACAAGACGGGGCCAGGCCCTGTCAATTTGATCACAATAGAAATCGCAATCAAAAGGGGGGCTAGAAAGACTAATCCGATGCATGAACAGGCGATATCAAACAGGCGCTTAGGTAAACTGCGGGCAGAATCCGAAAGCTCTTTGATGGGCACTGGTCGGTACAAACTAACCGCTGCAAGATCGGCACCAAACCCTGCGGTAATATTGTTCATCTAATACACCCTTGCCCCAAATTGAGACGTATGCGTTGGCTCAATGCAAGTTGCAGGCCCGGAAGTAAAAGTCCTATGTTGGCACAGCATTGGTTAGCTTTCGAAGGACACAAGTCTTGTACACTTGTGCAGAAACTGGTGGTGCCCTCGCCGAAATGCCGCTTGAAAGCGATCTTGCGGCGGGTGGATAGATTAACGATACCTAGCTGTCCACCTTCGAAGTCTTTCTAAGTGCGTTACCCGAGACTACACATACGTTTCTGGTTATAACTGACTAGGAACTCACTCTAAAAGCGAGATGCAAGGCGAACTAAGACATGCAAAGTGACTCGACAGCCAAGGTCCCTGTAACCGTGCTGACTGGATATTTAGGAGCCGGAAAGACGACTCTTTTGAACCATATTCTGACAGCGCCGCACGGAAAGCGTTATGCCGTGATCGTCAACGAGTTTGGTGAAATCGGGATTGATCATGACTTGATTGTGGACGTGGACGAAGAAATCTTCGAGCTTAACAACGGCTGTGTCTGTTGTTCGGTGCGTGGTGACCTCATCCGGATTCTCGGGGCCTTGTTCCGTCGGGGACAGACCTTTGACGGGGTGATCATTGAGACAACTGGTCTTGCAGACCCAGCCCCTGTCGCCCAAACCTTCTTTGCTGATGATGAGATCAAGAACCGCGCCTATCTCGATGCCGTGGTGAGCGTTGTCGACGCCGTCCATATCGCTGGTCAGATCGAACACAGCCAAGAAGCGGTTGAGCAAATTGCCTTTGCTGACGTCATTGTGCTGAATAAAATTGATGCTGCCAGCCCTGAACAACTCGAAGCTGCCCAAGCAATCATCCAACGGCTCAATCGTGGGGCGAAGGTGGTGACAACTTCGCGCTCGCTCGTGGACCTAGACGCCATTCTCGATCTTGGAGCCTTTTCGTTGGACGGGGCGATGAACCTTGATCCGCACTTTCTGCCCAAACCGCACCATCATGACCACAACGATCACGATCACGGACATAATCACGGGCACGACCACCATGATCACGCGCATAGCCATTATGAGGGGATTGACTCGATTGCGATGCGCGTGAGCGCACCCTTGTCGGAGGAATTGTTTGATGCTTGGCTGTCCGAGCTCGTTGGCAGTCGCGGCCTCGACATCTTGCGTCTCAAGGGCGTCATTCAGATGGGCGATGACCCGCGACGTTACATCATCCATGGTGTTCATATGATGCTGGAGGGGGATTATCAGGGGCCGTGGCCAGCTGATTCGGTTCGTGAAAGCCGATTCGTGTTGATCGGACGAAACCTCGCCGACCCACTAGTTCGGGCAGAAATTGAGGCGGGATTCCGTGCTTGCGCGGCTTGATCACCGATAATTGTCAGCGAAACCCCATGATTCTCAGCAGAATCTGGGGTTTCGTACCTCAAGATGGCCTTGACCTTTGGACCCGAAGCGCCATTGCTTGCGGCCATTGCATCTCTCGGGTTACGGACGGGTGCGCAACGCTGCAGCGATCCGCCTCGGGCGCTGCAGCCAATGACTAAGGAAACGACAATGAGCAAAAAAGATTTGATCGACGCCGTCGCAGAAGCTGCTGACATCACAAAAGACAAAGCCAATACTGCGATTGACGCGCTGACTGCAGCGATCGTGAAGAGCCTGAAGGCTGGCGGAGAAGTTACTTTGGCCCCCCTCGGCAAGTTTAAAGTTTCGAAGCGCGATGCACGCCAAGGCCGCAACCCTTCGACTGGCGAGACTGTCGAAATCAAAGCGGCAACTGTTGCAAAATTCCAAGCTTCCAAAGCGTTGAAAGATGCATTGAACTAAACGGGTTTGGCAGGGTTCGGTCAATCGGTTCGTAGTGACCTAAACCTGCCACCCAAAAGTCCAATTAGGCCCGACCTGTCTTGAGCTGCCTTTAGGCCGCCTGACAGGTTCGGGCCTTTTCTTTTTCTGGGGCTATTAAAGATCTAATCTAAGGCGTTTAGTCGCTCGCGGGCGCGCGCGGATGGGTCAAATGTTCACTGCCAGGCGGGTTTGAAAATGGGACAAAGGCGGCTTGATCCTGGACCTTCGCCCAATCCTTAAGAGCCCAAACACCCGTTGGAAAAGCTAATTGGTCCCAAGGGATATCTTCATAAGCAAACCACGCCACTTCAAGGCTTTCTGGTCCAGCCTCAAAGCCGTCCTCGCTGAGCGTGCCGCGATACATGAAATGGACCTGGCTAATGCGCGGCACCTCATAAATGCCAAGAAGCGCGTTGATGGAGACCTTGGCGCGGGCCTCCTCCCAAACCTCCCGAGCTGCGCCCTGGGCCGTGGTTTCCCGCTCCTCCATGAAGCCTGCTGGTACCGTCCAGAAGCCATAGCGCGGCTCAATAGCCCGCCGACACAAAAGAACGCGGCCTTGCCCATCATCAACGACAACCCCGGCCACAATCTTCGGGTTCACATAATTGATGAAGCCACACGTATCGCAGACTTGCCGCATGCGATCCTCTCCGGCCGGGATTTGTAACGAGAAATTGGTTGGCATCGGGCGACTTATTCCTTGAAAGGATCATGTATAGCTAAAGAGGTGTCGCGCAGCCGTCAAAAATCAATGATAGGACGCTGACGGAGTGAAATGAACCCATTATTGGGGCAAGCAGGCGAGTAGCGAGATGAGTGTTCAAGATCAAGAAGCGTCGCCCGTGCAACCAGTTGCCGGGTCAGGCGAACCCAGGGCACAGCAAAGCTCTGCCGCCACATCTTTCGCGCTGAATGCCTCACCCAGCCATTTGCTGCATCGGGCACAGCAGGCTGCAGCCGATCTGCACGCCGCTGCACTGGGGGCCAATGGCCTGACCCAGCGCCAATTTGCAGTCTTAGCGGTTTTAGCCGAACAAGATGGCGTCTCGCAAAGCGAGTTGGTGGGTCGCACAGGCATTGACCGATCGACTTTGGCGGAAATGGTTGCGCGGATGGAGGCCAAAGGGCTTACCCAGCGAGCAAAGTCGACAACAGACAGCCGGGCCAATTCAGTGACTCTGACTGAGACCGGCCGTGCCATGTATCAAGAGGCTATGCCAAAGCTTGCCGACGTAGACGCCGCTGTGCTGGCCCGTCTGCCTGCCAGCAAGCGGGCGGGGTTCGTCGAACTTCTAACGCGCTTGGCGATGCCGACCGTAGATCTTGATGAAACCAAAGCGACGAGCAAAAAGAAGAAAGACAAGAAGAAGAAAAAGAAGAAAGAGAAAAAGGCTAAATAGGCGCGTTCTGTTCAACCCAGCACCGCTCTAGACCAGCCGGTCTAGTTTCTCTATCAAGCGCTTATGTCAGATATTCCTTCAGGGTTTACCCCTCACACCCGCAAGAGTCCTGTTACTGATCCTTGGCAGCCGCTTTATGCCCGAACCGATCAAGGCGTTTATGAATTAGGCTTTATTCTTGATACGTGCCATTGCAACGGGCGAGGGCTGTTACATGGGGGTGTGATAGCTGCGTTAGCGGATAATGCGATGGGCCTATCACTTGGCATGGCGCGTCTGAAAGGCGACGAAGCCAAGGAGGGAAAGGCGCAAGCTGTTTCAGGCATTGTAACAACCGCCCTTCATGTCGACTATGTTGACATAGCCAAGATTGGCCAATGGATTTCTATTGTGCCCCGTGTGGTCACAGCCTCACGAAGAACAGGTCTTATCGATGCGTTGATTTATGCAGACGACACACTCATTGCCCGGGCAAGTGCCACCTTTAAAGTCCTCATTTCAGAAAAATAATCATGACAAATCACGACCTAGAAACACCCACCCTGATGGGCTCGAAAGAGCGCCTGGTTGCAGCAGCGTTGTCGCTGTTTCAAGCTAAGGGGTACCATGGCGTTGCCATCTCTGACATTCTCGAAGCGGCAGACCTGCCCAAGGGCTCGCTTTATCATCACTTCCCAGGTGGCAAAGAAGAACTGGCGATTGCCGCTGTCGGCTTTATTGCGGACGAAGTCGATGCCCGACTCGCCTCCGAATTTGCTAAGAACAAGCGCGCAGGCGCGGTCTTGTTGGAATTGGCGCATGAATGTGTGAGTTGGCTGCAACGGAGCGATTATACCCAAACACCCCTCTTGGGACTCTTAGCCGCCAGTCCCGGCGAAAGCGCGCTGACCCAAGCCATTTGTGATGCTCAAAAGCGTTGGCTGGCTCGGTTTGAAACTGCTTTGGGTGGTACCGAAGCGGCCCATGACAAAGCTTGCCTTGCGTTAGCGAGCTTAGAGGGCGGCATCAGCCTCGCCCGCATGTCACGCTCTAGCGACCTTTTGATTCGTTCGGTGACTTTAGCCGCGCTCCACATCAATCAACGCTGATAGGACGCGGCTATCGGTGTTCAGCCGGCCCCGGAAGCCTGTAGCGCTTCTTTTTGAAGCTCAATTTGGCTCGCCAAGCCTTGCATGATGGAACGATTGATGTCGATCAAAGGCTCAACATCCTCGCCCTTGTGCATCACTTCGCTGGAATAGCGGCTAACCCATAGGCTGAGCGAGATGATCGAGGCCCGCAAATTCTCAGGCAGCGCATTGTCTGGGTTTGCGCAATCAGCGGCCATAAACGACCAGACACGCCGGTTCCAATCCAGCGCGTCCATCCGGCGGGCAATTTCATGACGCGGCAGATCTTGGATATCGATCAGCGCGCGGGTGACTTGACCGAAAAGCCGGTACTCAAGTTCACGCGGCGTTTCGACTCGTTGCTGCGCCTTCTGATACGCTGAGAGCGACATGCTCAGTCCCTTCTATACTCAGCCGTTCGGCTTCATAATCCATGAGTTTCCGGCATCTGGACAATGCCTTGTAATATTCACCCGTCATCACTTCACGGGAAACGTTCACACACTCTTCCAATATGGCAGGCACGCGAACCACGCTCATGAACTCGGTCATGCGCAGCGCGAACTCGTTGTATTGGTCCGGTGACTCTTGGCCCTGCAAGTACATCAGCATGATCGGCAGATAGATGCGACGGACAGGCGTGTTAGCCTCTTCCAATTGCATGATATCTTTCTCACGCAGGACGGACGCCTTGTTTTGCAGCAAAAGTGTGGTTCGACGATCTCCGTTTTGAACAACGGCACCATTCAGCACGATCTTCTCATTCGGCTTCAGGGATAATTTCAGCGGCATTTCAAGCTCCTGCGTGCCTTAGGCGCTGAGGGGATAACGTCGGAATGACGCGATCCTACAACGCAATTTCCTCAATCCAGATAAACAAACGTGGTTAACGAATGCCTTCACAGGCTGTGGTCCTGCAGTAGTTCACAATTTTGTGAGCTAGATGCCGCTCATTGGCTTGACCGCCCCGAGCAGGGCAGGCAACCAAGATACGCAAGCGTGGTGCTTCTGCATCGCGGGGAGATAGTGAAGTGGCGGATTGGTTTGCATGGATGGCAACAGCGGATGGTTGGGCCTCGCTGGCGACATTAACGCTGTTGGAAATCGTTCTCGGGATCGACAATGTCATCTTTATCTCGATTGCCGCGTCTAAACTCCCCAAAGAACAACAGGCTTCGGCGCGTCGGATGGGTTTGGCACTCGCCCTCATTCTTCGCATCATCCTCTTATCGATGCTGGTTTGGTTGGCTGGCTTAACAAAGCCACTTTTTGCCGTGCTGGGGCATGATTTCTCGGCGCGCGACCTGATCTTGATCGCTGGGGGCGGCTATCTTCTGTACAAAGCCACACTGGAAATCGATGAGATCGTGCGTTCTAAGAGTGTGGAAGATCACGCCGGGCCAAAGACAAGGTCGTCGAAGCTCATGGTCGTTGTCGCTCAAATTGCCGTAATTGACGTCATCTTCGCGATTGATTCGATTGTCACCGCGATTGGCATGTCCAACAATCTCTCCATTATGGTGACAGCGGTTGTGATCGCCATTGCCGTGATGATGTTTGCCAGCGAAACCGTCTCTGCCTTTATCGATAAATATGAGACGACAAAGATGCTCGCACTCGCTTTCTTGTTGATTGTCGGCATGGTTTTGGTCGCCGACGGCTTTGGTCAACATATCGAACGCACCTATCTCTACGCCGCCATTGCTTTTTCCGTCATGGTTGAAGCCCTCAACATTGCGGTTAAACGCAAGAATGAACGCGAAGGTCAGGATGGCGAGGGGATTTAGGGGGCGAAGGTCATAGACGCCCAGCCGACCGCGACCCCGCTGCATCGCCAGAGCGGGGGCATCGTTACAAGAGTGTGATCGTGGGCTTTGGCCAGCGGCGTGGCGGGGGTAAAGGTGGTGGCCTTGATCGGCTTTTCTGCAGGATCTGAAACGCCATAGCGTCAAAAATGGAGTTGGGTTCTGTGCCACAGCCGCGCATCACGCGGCAGTGTTGATCGGGTGCCATCAGCAGGCCGTGATGGCGCCGCGCCAAGGAGAAAGCCAACCGCCGCGCTTTGGCAACTGGGTCCTTGATGATGGTTTGAAGATAATCCAGCTGCCGCAACCAACGGCCAATGGGCACTGTTACGGGTGGCAAAGCGGCGGCATGTGGGGGTATTTCTGACGTGCGGGGCGCACCAAGGCGTTGCTTAAAGTCAAATGTGTGAGCCCCGCTGGGCGTGGGAAAAATCCGCAGAAACGCCTTTGTGGCGCGCACTTTCCGCCCTTTGGCGCGTGCCAAGTTTTCAGTCTGTATCTCGGCAACCAGATCAGGCTCAATATCCAGCGCCATCAAAATCAGGAAACGTCGCAAGAAAGCTTCCAACGCCCGCACCCCTTTGCGCAAGCGCGCCGCCACGGCTTTTCTCACAAAGCCCGGCCTCTCCAGTAACTCGCTTGCCCCAAGCACCCGGTCGCGCAGGTACGACGCTTGAGACAGGGCAAAGGCAAAAGGGGTGAGAGAAAACGACATCGCTGAATTATGGCGGACGCTTTTGAAGGGTGGGATAGATGGGGGATTTGTTCTGCAAACAGGCCTGCATTGGGAGAAGGGAAAAAAGAGGTCTTGGAACGATTTTGGTGACTTTTATGGTCACGCAAAACCTTGTCTCGATTGTCAGATGCCAGCCCAGCCGCCTCAAGGGACGTTCCGCTGCGCTTCACTTCTGCCCTTGACCCGCCTGAACTGGCGGCCCCCAGCTTGTGTAGTAGCGCGCCGCTCTTTCAAAAAGGTCAAGGGCAGAAGCGAAGCGTCCCTTGACCTCTTTGAAAGAGCAAAAGACAATGGAGACAAGGTTTTGCGTGAACACGGGGTTCACCAAAACCGATCCAAAGCGGCCTTGGCGGGGTTTGTAACAGGCGCAGAATAATAGGGTGCATCCAACATCGAACACACCAAGTTCCTGTTCCCCTAACCAAAGCCCTTCCCAACCTAGCCAGATCATACTATAAACCTAGCCAGATTGGGAGCGCTCCATCGTGCAAGTCAATATATTGGAAGCCAAGAACCGATTGTCTGAGCTCGTGAAGTCGGCTCAGGCGGGCGAAGAGGTTATCATTGCCAATCGCGGGCAGCCTGTTGTGCGTTTATCGCCCATTGAGGTGGGGGATACGGAAGCGGCTCCGGTCAAGAGCGGTGCGGCCCTGTCAGCTTGGTTACAAGCGCGCCCTGTGCGGGGGCTTATGCTGAAGGATGAGGAGATTGAGGCCCAAGTCCAACGAAATCGTGATGCATGGGACTAATTTATCTCGATAGCTGTATCTGCGTCTACGCCATTGAGTCTGCATCGCGGTTTCACGGCAATGTTATCAAGGCACTGGCGCGCCATGCAGAAGCGCAGTTTGCGGTCTCGCACCTGGTCATGGCCGAATGTTTGGTTGGCCCGCTCAAAAGTGGGAATAGCTTTGTCGTGCAAGACTATGAAGCCTTGTTCAAACGCGTGGTAGTGCTTGATTTAAATGAAGCTGTCTTTCGCCAAGCGGCGCAAATACGCGCGCAAGGAAATTTGAAAATGCCCGATGCATTACATTTGGCGTGCGCACAATTCCATGGCTGTACGGCCCTTTGGACAAATGATGAGCGCTTGGCCGACGTCAGTGGCGGCTTGGCGGAATCGATTGTCGGGGATCAAGCCAAAGGTTAGTCACGGGCCTATCGTCCTTACTGCCTTTGTCTCCCCAAAACCCCTGCAACTCCCTGCCTCCTCAATGTTGCGAATGCGCCTACCGCATGCTAGACGCCACCCACCACAAAGCAGCCTCGAGACCTATGGTATCGAATCGCCTGATTTTGTTCCTTTAATCTAATGTGCACGCCCTCGCTCAGTCTGGTAGCTTTGGCGTGTCTTACACGTGAGTAGACCCTTTGAGTGGATCAAATCACAGCGCCATCAGTGAAGCAGCCCAGCGCTATGGCGCGGCGCTGTTCGATCTGGCGACTGAATCCAAGAAGGTTGCTGCTGTGGAGCAAGACGCCAAGGCGCTCTTGGCCGCTTGGCAGACCAGCGCGGACTTGCGCGCTGCCTTGACCAGCCCGCTGTTCCCTGTGGAACAAAAGGCCGCAGCACTTGGTGCCATCGCCAAAAAGATGAAGGCAAACGCCATCACGCAAAACTTTCTCGGCCTTGCAGCCCAAAACCGTCGTTCGGCGGATCTGGGTGGCATGCTGGCGGCATTCTTGGGCTTAGCAGCTCAAGCACGTGGCGCCGTTCTGGCCGAAGTCTCGACTGCAGAGCCCTTGAGTGATGAACAACTCAAGAGCCTGACTGAAGCACTCGGCCGGGCCTTTAAGGCACCGGTTGATGTAGAAACCACGCTAAAGCCTGAACTTCTTGGCGGCCTCGTCGTCAAGGTTGGTTCCAGGCTGTTCGACGATTCTGTCAAATCTAAACTCGACGCACTCAAAATTGCGATGAAGGGGGCCTGAGGCATGGACATCCGCGCCGCAGAAATTTCCGCGATCCTTAAGGATCAAATCAAAAACTTCGGCGCTGAGGCAGCTGTTGCTGACGTCGGCACCGTGTTGTCCGTTGGTGACGGTATCGCCCGGGTCTATGGCCTCGACAGCGTCCAAGCGGGCGAAATGGTTGAGTTCCCAGGCGGGATCAAGGGCATGGCCTTGAACCTCGAGCGCGACAATGTCGGCGTCGTGATCTTCGGTGAAGACCGCGGGATCAAAGAAGGCGACACTGTAAAGCGCCTCGGCGAAATCGTGTCTGTTCCTGTCGGCAAAGGTTTGCTCGGCCGCGTGCTCAACCCGCTGGGTGAGCCCATCGACGGCAAAGGCCCTCTGGTTGATATCGAAGCCGAGCGTAAGCAGGTGGACGTTAAAGCCCCCGGCATTATCCCTCGTAAGTCGGTGCATGAGCCGATGCAGACCGGGATTAAGTCGATCGACGCGCTGATCCCAATCGGCCGCGGCCAACGCGAATTGATCATCGGCGACCGTCAAACCGGTAAGACCGCCATCGCCATCGACGCGATCTTGTATCAGCGCGAAGCGCACGACAATAACGCACCAGAAAGCCAAAAGCTTTATTGCGTGTATGTCGTG
This sequence comes from Aquidulcibacter sp., assembly GCA_027532555.1. GTDB lineage: Bacteria > Pseudomonadota > Alphaproteobacteria > Caulobacterales > Aquidulcibacteraceae > Aquidulcibacter > Aquidulcibacter rimovensis. The sequence continues at coordinate 268,018 of JAPZTJ010000009.1, read as the reverse complement.
ATCGGCCAAAAGCGTTCGACCGTTGCTCAGTTGGTGAAAACCCTCGAAGAAGCCGGCGCTTTGAAGTATTCGATCATCGTGGCCGCAACCGCTTCTGAGCCTGCGCCTCTGCAGTTCTTGGCACCGTTCTCGGCTTGCACCATGGGTGAGTATTTCCGTGACAACGGCATGCACGCTTTGATGATCTATGACGATTTGTCCAAGCAAGCTGTGGCTTACCGCCAAATGTCCTTGTTGCTGCGTCGTCCACCAGGTCGTGAAGCCTATCCAGGTGACGTATTCTATCTGCATTCGCGTCTACTTGAGCGCGCTGCAAAGCTGAACGAAGACAATGGTTCTGGTTCGTTGACGGCTCTGCCAATCATCGAAACCCAAGCTAACGACGTGTCGGCCTATATTCCAACCAACGTGATTTCGATCACCGACGGTCAGATCTTCTTGGAAACCGACTTGTTCTACCAAGGCGTGCGTCCAGCTGTGAACGTTGGTCTGTCGGTGTCTCGCGTGGGTTCGTCCGCTCAGGTTAAGGCGATGAAGCAAGTGGCTGGTCCGATTAAGGGTGAATTGGCCCAGTATCGTGAAATGGCCGCCTTTGCGAAGTTCGGCTCGGACTTGGATGCGTCGACCCAGCGCTTGCTGGCCCGTGGTGCCCGCTTGACCGAAATGCTGAAGCAAGACCAATTCGCGCCAGTGGCCGTCGAAGATCAGGTTGTCCTGATCTATGCCGGTACCAAGGGCTATTTGGACAGCGTCCCCGTCAGCGACATCAAGCGTTATGAAGCCGAATTGAAGGCTGCCTTGCGCGGGAAGTACAAGGACCTGTCTGACGCGATCAAAACCAAGCTGGACATCAAGGCCGACAATATCGAAGCGCGCATCAAAGAAGCGCTTGATGATTTCGCCAAGACGTTTGCTTAAGAGCGGGGCTGAGGGAACCAATCCATGGCCAGCTTAAAGGACTTTCGCACGCGTATCGCTTCGGTGAAGTCGACGCAGAAGATCACCAAAGCCATGCAAATGGTGGCGGCGGCAAAGCTGAAGCGTGCGCAAGAGGCAGCCGAAGCGGCGCGCCCCTATAGTGAAAAAGTCGCCGGGACCGTGGCCAATCTGGCTACGTCGGTGCAGGGCTCTGATGCGGCTCCCAAGCTGCTGCGTGGCTCTGGCAATGACCAGGTCCATTTGGTGGTGGTTGCCACCTCTGAGCGCGGCCTGTGCGGCGGGTTCAACACCAATATCGTCAAGAAGTCGCGTGAACTGATTGTCAGCCTGCAAGCGCGGGGCAAAACGGTCAAAATCTTGACCGTGGGCAAAAAGGGTCGCGATCAACTAAAGCGGGTCTATTCGTCTTTGTCGGTTGGCCATATTGAATTTGCCGGCGTACGCACCTTGGGTGCGGCTCAAAGTGCGCAAGTCAGCCACAAATTGGTTGAGATGTTCGACGCCGGTGAGTTTGACGTCGCGCATCTGGTGTTCTCGCGCTTTAAGTCGGTCATCAGCCAAATCGCCACGGTACAACAATTGATCCCGGTTGTTGCCCCAGAGGGCGTTGCAACGTCTGATACGGGCGGTGGCGTCTATACCTATGAGCCAGGCGAAGAAGCGATTCTGGAAGCCTTGCTGCCACGCTATCTCGACAGCCAGATTTTGGGCGCTTTGCTGGAAAATGCTGCTGGTTTCTATGGGGCCCAAATGGGTGCTATGGACAATGCGACACGCAACGCAGGCGACCTGATCAAGAAACTGACTTTGCAAATGAACCGCAAGCGTCAGGCCATGATTACTACCGAATTGACAGAAATTATCGCGGGTGCGCAGGCGGTTTAAGCCACGCACAGATCGCGCAGCAAGAGACTACGAAGGGCAAATCAGATGAGCATCCATGTTAAAGGCAAAATCGCCCAAGTGATCGGCGCCGTTGTCGACGTTGAGTTTGATGGCGAACTGCCAAGCATCCTCAACGCCTTGGAAACCAGCAACAATGGCAAGCGCCTTGTGTTGGAAGTCGCCCAGCATCTGGGTGAAAAGACCGTGCGCACCATCGCGATGGACGCCACCGAAGGCTTGGTTCGTGGCCAAGAAGTCACCGACACCGGCAACCCCATCATGGTGCCAGTTGGTCCGGCTACTTTGGGCCGCATCATCAACGTGATTGGTGAGCCAATCGACGAAGCTGGCCCAATCGTGTCGGCCCAAGGCAAGCGCTCGATCCACCAAGCAGCGCCAGCTTTTGTCGACCAAAAGCCAGCGCCAGAAGTTTTGGCCACCGGCATCAAGGTTGTGGACTTGCTCTGCCCTTACGCCAAGGGTGGTAAGATTGGTCTGTTCGGCGGTGCCGGCGTGGGCAAAACCGTTTTGATCCAAGAGCTGATCAACAACATCGCAAAGGCCTATGGTGGTTATTCGGTGTTGGCCGGTGTGGGTGAACGTACCCGCGAAGGCAACGATCTCTATTACGAAATGATCGAATCCAAAGTGAACGTCGACCCTAAGGAGCACAATGGCTCTACCGAAGGCTCGCGCTGCACCTTGGTCTATGGTCAGATGAACGAGCCCCCAGGTGCCCGTGCACGCGTGGCTTTGACCGGCTTGGCTCAGTGCGAATATTTCCGCGACGAAGAAGGCAAAGACGTGCTGTTCTTCGTGGACAACATCTTCCGCTTTACCCAAGCTGGTTCGGAAGTGTCGGCACTTTTGGGTCGTATTCCTTCGGCCGTGGGCTATCAGCCAACCTTGGCAACCGACATGGGTGGCTTGCAAGAGCGCATCACCTCGACGGTTAAGGGCTCCATCACCTCGGTTCAGGCCATCTACGTGCCAGCCGACGACTTGACCGACCCTGCACCAGCCGCCTCGTTCGCCCACTTGGACGCAACGACCGTGTTGAACCGCTCGATCGCCGAAAAAGGCATCTATCCAGCTGTGGACCCACTGGACTCCACTTCGCGGATTCTTGAGCCACGTATCGTGGGTGAAGAGCACTACCAAACCGCCCGTCGGGTTCAAGAAATCCTGCAGCAATACAAAGCCCTGCAAGACATCATCGCGATCTTGGGCATGGACGAATTGTCGGAAGACGACAAATTGGTCGTGTCGCGCGCCCGCAAGGTGGAGCGCTTCTTGTCGCAGCCATTCCACGTGGCAGAAGTGTTCACCGGTTCGCCCGGTAAGCTCGTCTCGCTGGAAGACACCATCCGCGGCTTCAAAGGCCTCGTGAACGGTGACTATGACCACTTGCCAGAGCAAGCCTTCTACATGGTTGGCAATATCGATGAAGCGATTGCCAAGGCTCAAAAGATGGCTGCAGAAGCCGCCTAAGCGCTGCTTGCACAGAACAAAAAGAAGGCCCCGTAGCGATGCTGCGGGGCCTTTTTGTTTCAGCATTTTGGAAGCGGTCCTAAGTCAGGGACACAGTTGGCGCACGAACCACATTTGATCACGGCGAGGTGACGTTTCGACTGTTGCAGCGCTTTGCATGCTTGGCGCTCAAATGCTAAACGCAGCGCAACAAATCCTTTCCCGCAATCAGCGAGCATATCCATGGCCACCACAGGCAAACTTCACTTTTCTTTGGTCTCCCCTGAGCGCGCCCTTTATTCGGGTGAAGTCGATCAGGTGGTGGTACCCGGTGTCGATGGCCAGTTTGGTGTATTGAGCCAGCATGCGCCATTCATGACGGTGATTCAGCAAGGCGCGATCCGCATTCTTGATGGGGCGAGCGAGCGTAAGATTTACGTCGGTGGCGGCTTTGCCGACGTCACGCCACAGGGCCTGACAATTCTGGCCGAAGATGCTGTGGACCTCGCAAAGCTGGATGCTGCTGGCCTTGAAAAAGACCTGCAGAATGCCCGTGAAGACGTGCGCGATGCCAAGGATGCCGACGTGAAGGCCGCTGCTGAACGCAAGCTCGCGCGTCTCGAAGCGATCCGCGCTGCGGCCTAAGCCGCCCTTTTTGCAATAATTTTGGATTTTGAGATCCCGCGTAAAGCGGGCTTGCGACCTGCTGCGTGAACGCGGCAAGGTTAAGTCACGCCCCTCCCCCGATAAACGAGGGAGGGCACGTGCCGGGTTAGGCAGATTCTATTGTTCGCCGCTGCCGCCACGGCGGCTCTTGAAGTAGCGGAAGAAGTCGCTGTCTGGCGTCGTCACAATCGTTGTGCCAGCTGGCAAAGCCTTCTCATAGGCCTGCATGGAGCGATAGAAGGCCGCAAAGTCTGGGTCTTGATTATAGCTGTCTGCGATAATCTTGGCCCGCTCACGGTCTGCGCCACCGCGAATCTCTTGCGCTTGACGGTCACCGGCAGCACGAACACTGGCAGCTGCTTGTTGGCGTTCCGAGCGCATACGCTCAAACACCCGCTCTTGGTTGGCTGGCGGCAAATCCGCAGCGCGAATCTTCACGTCAACGACTTGAATACCGAGCGCGGTTGCCTCGCGGTTCATTTCAGAGCGGATCGAGTTCATCAAGGCTGAGCGACGACCTGAAATGATATCCGTCGATTGAGCCGAACCCAAGACGCGCCGCAGAGACGCTTCCAGCAAACTGGTCAAACGATCACGGGCACGGCCTTCGGTGCGAACAGCCTGATAGAAGCGCAGCGGATCAACGATGCGCCAGCGGGCAAAACTATCCACTTCCAGACGCTCTTGGTCGGCGGTCACCACTTCGCTTTTGCCCGAGGGTGCCAGATCGAGGATACGACGATCATAAATCTCCCGCTGTTGAACAAAGGGGATCATGACCTTCAAGCCTGGGCTTGTTCCATCGACATTGAAGAAATTCTTGGGTTGACCGAATTGCAGCGTGATCGCCTGTTGCGTTTCGCTGACGGTGAACAAAGACGCATTGGCCAAGATCATGGCACCAAAGGCCAAGCTACCCAGAATGGGAAGGGTACGCGCGTTCATCGGACAACTCCCTGTGGGTTTTGATTCTGCGCAGAAGGCGCAGAGGCAGCAGCAGCTGGGCCAGCGGCCCCTTTCAACAATTCAGGTGGCAAGACCACCATCGGGCTTGCACCCGCACGGCCAGAATCCAGCAACACTTTGTTTGCGCCTTGATAGACCCGCTCCATGGTTTCCAGATACAGGCGTTGGCGTGTCACCTCAGGTGCCAGTCTGTATTCTTGATACAATTGGTTGAAGCGTGCTGCGTCACCTTGGGCCTGGGGCACCACGGCGTTGCGGTAAGTACGGGCTTGGTTGATTTTGGTTTCAGCTTCCTGACTTGCCGCCGCCACTTCGCGGAATGCGTCATTCACCGCTGCAGGCGGTTCAGCTTTGGTCAAGTTGACCTGCGTGATGCGAATACCAGCCTTATACTCATTCAACGTGCGCTGGATGAGGTCGCGGGTTTGAGCTTCCACTTGTGCCCGGCCGGTAGACAGCACTTGCTCACGCTGTGACTTGCCGGCGACTTCACGCATGGCAGACTCTGCAACGGCGCGCACGGTCTCTTCGGCATTGCCGCGACCTTCAGGGCCATGGGCAACTTGGAACAAATAATCGCGGGAGTTTTCAACGCGCCACCAAACTTGGAAGCCAACGTCCACGATGTTTTCGTCAGCCGTCAACATGAGGCCGTCATTGGCACCCGCCTCTGAGCCACCGCCAACCGTCAAAGACCGGGCATTTTGAACATCGACAATCTGGCGGGTCTCAATCGGCGCAGGCAGATGGAACTGCAGGCCTTGCTCGACCGTATACACATACTTACCAAAGCGCTGGATGACAGCCTCTTCCCCGGCATCAACAACGTAAACACCAGTTGCAGCCCAGCCCAACACGGCGACCAAGACGATCGCACCGATGGTGCGCTTGTCGAACTGAATGGGCTCACCGCCACCGCCGCCACCTTTAGGGCCACCGCCGCCATTGCCGCCGCCGCCAAGGACGCTCTTCAAGCGATCTTCAACGCGTTTCGCCAATTCATCCAAATTGCCGCTTTCGCCCGTTGTACCGGGGCGCCGAGGTGGCGGATTTGTACCATTGCCCCACGGATTTTTTGGCCCAGAGCCATTGCCCTGCTGATTGCCATTCGAACCACCACTGGGGCCCCAAGGGCCACCACCGCCACCAGACGAATTATCATTCCAAGGCATAGAGACGTGTTTCCATTCCAGAGCCGCTAAACCTAGGCAAAGGCACATGCCAAAGACTTGCAAGCGGGCGTTACAGTCCCTTATGTGCGTGCTCAGCTAAAGGGATCAAGAAGGTGTTTGGAATCAAACGATCACTCAAACGCGAGGATGTGTTAAAAATTCTCGATACTGTGCGCGCGTCCGACGGCTTAAGCCTTGTACATAAAGGATTTATTGAAGATGTGCGTGTCTCCGAAGGGGGTGACGTGCTGGCAACAATTTCAGTGCCAAAAGGTGAAGAAAGTGCAGCTAGCCAGTGGCAACAGGCCGCAACGGCCGCCATCAAGGGTCTACCCGGCGCAGGAAAGGTCACTGTGGTGATGACTGCCCATGTTGGTGCTGTCCAAAACCCACCAACAACCGACGCGCCGCCAGCAGGCCAGCAGCGCGTTCGCAAGGGCGCAAAACTGACCGATGCAGCCCTCGCACAGGGCGTCGCCCAAGCCCCACCTGTGAAAGCAGGTATTCCAGGCATCACTTCGATTTTGGCCGTGGCTTCTGCCAAGGGTGGGGTCGGCAAGTCGACCGTGGCGGTCAATTTAGCCGCTGCCTTGTCCGCCTTAGGTCTGCGGGTTGGCCTCCTCGATGTCGATATCTATGGGCCGTCGATTCCCACGATGATGGGGACCGTTACCGCTGAGCCAGAAGTGGGCGAGGATAAGAAGCTCCTTCCGGTTATGGCCTATGGCCTTAAAACCATGTCGATCGGCTATCTGGTCGACGGCGACGCCCCGATGATCTGGCGCGGCCCAATTGTGACCAGCGCCATCAGGCAATTGCTGGAAGATGTGACGTGGGGCACTGCCGCCGAACCTTTGGACGTGTTGGTGATGGACACCCCACCCGGTACAGGCGATGCCCAATTGGCCTTGGCACAGCGCGTACCCCTCAACGCGGCGGTCATCGTATCAACACCCCAAGAAGTTGCTTTGGCCGATGTGCGCCGTGGCGCAGGCATGTTCGCGAAGACCCATGTGCCTGTGTTGGGCGTGATTGAGAACATGGCTTGGCTGACCCAACAAGATGGGAGCCGCCTCTATGTGTTTGGCGAAGGTGGCGCGAAGCGCACGGCAGAAGCATTGGGCCTGCCGTTTCTGGGCGAAATCCCCTTAGAAGTGGGCATTCGCGAAAGTGGTGATGGCGGGGTGCCCTATGTTGTTGCCGCGCCTGGAAGCGACACAGCCAATGCCTTCTTATCCATTGCCGCCCACATTTATGACGGCCTGCTGCATCAGGAAACTAAGCCCCCGCCCGTGATTAGCTTTGTTCCTTAAGCCTCAGCCAAGGCATCTTTGAAGCAGGCCACGATCCAATCGCGGACCAATTGCAAGCGCGCATTGGTCTTCGTGTCGCGGTGGAACACAAGCCAAGGCTGGCGATCCGGCAAGATGCGTAGGGGTATTTCAATCAAGCCTGCTTGCAGGGCTGCAAAGGCCGGCAGCGGTGCAATCCCAACACCTGCGACTGCAGCATTGAGGAGCGACCGTACGCTGGAAGAACAAAAGCGAATGGTCGCGTCTAGCCCTTGTGCTCTCAGCCAAAGATTTTCAGCGATGTCACCATACTGACGGTCGAGCCAAAGTAGATGTTCATCCTGTAGGACCAAGCGGTCCAAAGCCTTGCCCCTTAGATAGTCAGGGGAAGCAAAAAGGCCCAGCCGGATCACAGGCAAGCGACGCGCGATCAAGGTCTCTTCCTGCGGCCGCACCATGCGGATCGCCATATCTGTGCGCCCGGCATTGAGATTGGCGATGTCATTCGACACCTCCAAATCAATGCAGATCGACGCATCTTGCGCTCGCAGATTCGCTAATCGCGGGGCCAGCACATCGGCAATCACCGCCTCTGTCGCCGAAATGCGCACAGACGGTAGGTTGGGCCCATCTTGAAGGGCACGGGCACGGCGGGCAATTTGGCTCAATTGACGAGCACCAGGCTCTGCCACCTGCAAGATAGCGTGCCCAGCCTCGGTCAAATGAGCCCCACGCGGACCACGGCGCAGCAGTAGCAAGTCCAGTTGCGCCTCAAGCCCATCGATACGCCGACTAATCGTCGGAATGGATAGACCTAATGCATCTGCTGCTTCGGAAAGGGAACCGCGGCGGGCGACCTCGACAAAGCACCGGATTGCTTCCCAATCGATCGCCTGTTCATTTACCATTTTTGAAAATCCATTTTCCATTTTTATGCCTAGCTAGACCGATCGGTCAAGGCCTATTTGGCGTCAATGGGTGGTGTATTCCCCCGACGAAAGGATGTTCAGGATGAAACTTTTTCTTTCTTTGCTCGCGCTGGTTGCGTTGGTTGGACTGGGTACTTGGTTTGGATTAGCTCCCCAACGTGCCGCCGCAGAAGCGGCTCAAACCAAAGTCGCCGTCTATGTATCTATCCCGCGCCCAGCCGGCGTGACGGATGAGACTCTCAATGCTGAGTTCACCCGGGCGATCCCCCTTTATGCAAAGGTACCAGGGCTTGAGCGCAAGTATTTCACCTATAGCCAAACAGGTTTTGGCGGCCTTTATCTGTTTGAAAATGAAGCCGCCGCAAAAGCCCATTTCAATGCTGCGTGGCTGGAACGGGTACAAAAAACCTATGGGGTCAAAGCTGAACCAATCTATTTCTCTGTCCCGGCCTTGACAGCCGGCGCTGCTCTAGTGGCCCCGTCGGCTACCAATGTTGCAACCATTATCGAGATCAAGACGCCTTGGTATGCGACTGACGGACTGGTTAAGAAGGGCCTGCGAGACGCCATCCCAACGTATGCCGCCACACCACATCTGATCTACAAATACTTTACCCAAGGCACCGATCGCAGCTTTGGTGGCATTTATCTTTGGGAAGATCAGGCCAGCGCCGATGCCTTTTTTGGGCCAGCTTGGCATGCGCGCGTGACCAAAAGATATGGTCAGGATGGCAAAGTCACCTTCCTCAAAGCCCCCGTCAGCATGATCCAACCCGCCAAATCGGAGAAACCTTGATATGAAAGCGATACGTGAACTGGGCACCAAGCTGGATACGTGGGGTGGCCGTCGCAAGATGGCCACCTTTAAGGCTGGATGGGCGGCCACTACCTCGCCCGAGATTGGCTTTTACAGCACACCTCTGACCCAATACCGCTACCGGGTGCGTGGCAGCGGGCCTACGCTGGTTTTTTCCGCCGACCCGCCGATGACACTGGAAAACTACGATGCGTTGCTGGATGCCTTCAGCCCACATTTTCGCGTCATCATCTTCGAACTCCCCGCTATGGGGTTTAGCGCCGTTGATCCAGCCTATCGGTTCGATTTTTACGAGACCAATGATGACGTTGCCCGTTTTTTGAAAGACGTGGCCGAGGAAGGCGCTATTCTGGCTTTCTCCTGCGTTGCAAGCCTGTGCGCGATTGATTTGGCCTGCCGCCGACCCGAGCTGGTCTCCCGACTTGCCCTTTTACAGGCTGGCGACGTTGCAGCCTTCGCAGCTTGGAAGGAAGGCCGTGATCCCAAGGGCATTTTGGCGCGGCCCTTTCTGGGCCAGTGGGTGATGAAGCAGCTTGCACCCAAACGCATGCCAGACTGGTACCGCTTGTCGATTGGTCGAAAGGACATGCTGGATGAATTTGTGGCCTGTGCCTGCCGGTCGTTCGAGCATGGTGCCATGTGGTCCCTTGCCAGCGCCTATCAGCTCTACATGGACCCATCGATCCAGTTGGAAAAACCCCAGCAGCCGCTATTGGCTTTTTGGGGCGAAGCCGACCGAAGTCACCCCGCGCAAAACGCTGAACGTGCACGCTATTTGGCCGATCACGTCGATTACATCAGCTATGCTGACCTCGGACACACTCCCGAATTAGAAGACCCAGCGCGCGTCTGCCGAGACCTTTTGGCTTGGTTGAAGCAAGATTAGGCGCTGGATTGGACGCTCCCCTTCCCATAGCTGGAAAGAGGGCCTATATTGTTGGTGTCCGGTTCGCCGGACTATGGTGATAAACGTGCGTGAAATAAGCAGGCCGGACCGGGGTGCGATTCCCCGCGGCTCCACCAAGCTCTCTGCGTGTATCGACGCGAGTGTGGGGCCGATCAGGATCGACGGATGTGTAAAGACGTTACTTTTACCCGCGTGGGCTTCGTCAACCGCCCATTTTCACAAATGCAAACGATAACTTTGCACAGGAAGTCCGTTTGGCTGCGTAATGCGGTCTGATTGACATCCGACTAAGTCCCAAGGCTTCGGCCGAAGGCGGGGCACGGAGGGGGGCCCGGCAACAGCAACCCCCTCCACTTTTCTTGAGAAACAGCTGCTTCCTTAATTGCATCTCACTTCATGCAGCATGATTTTAAGGCATGAATCTGCGGCCGAATTAGAATCACTCGCGCATTGGGTGCTTTGTTTCGCTTGGACACCGAAGTCGATTGCGCCTATGCGCAAGCGGGATTAAGAAGAGACTCACTTCATTCACGCCAGAAATGGCCAAAAGCAGGAGACAGGCCTGATGTCGGAAGACCTCATCGGCTATGCAAAGCTAACCCAAGATGCCTTGCGTAGCGTCGTGCGCGACGCGATCAAGGTTGCGTTGACGGGCCTGCCTGGTGACCACCATTTCTATATCAGCTTCCGGACACGTGCCCGTGGCGTGCAAGTCGCGCAATATTTGGCTGCGAAATATCCTGATGAGATGACCATCGTGGTCCAGCATCAATATGAAGGGCTAGAAGTGCTCGATGACTGGTTCGCCATCACCTTGCACTTTGGCGGCGTACCGCAACGCATTGTGATCCCCTTTGCGGCAATCACCCGTTTCTATGACCCTTCCGTGCGCTTTGCTTTGCCATTTGATGTGGTTGACGATCTCTCGCCCGATGCCGACTTGGATGATGACGTGCTGGAATCCGAGGTTGAGGACACGGTCGTCAAAGCGCCAAGCACAGGTGCTGTCGTCAGCCTCGACGCGTTCCGGCGCAAGAAGTGAGCGTAGAGGTCAGCCAGCCCCGTACCGACGCGGAAGTTCTGGCAAAATTTACCCAAGCCAAGTCTCGCCCCGCCTGTTCCGACACGCTGGGTCTTGAGGTGCTATCGATCGATCAAGCCGCTGGTCGCGTGCGGATCAAAATGGTTGGCCAAGCCGCGTGGTGTAATCCACGTGGCGCGCTGCAAGGTGGCTTTGTGACGGCCATGCTGGATGAAGCCATGGCCATTGCAGGCATTGTTGCCGGGCAAATGGCCTTTGCGGTGCCAACTTTGGAACTGAAAACCACCTTCCTGCGCCCCTGCCCTGCTGGCCCTGTGGAAGCTGAAGGCCGCGTCGTCAAATGGGGCAACAAAGCAGCTTTCTTGGAAGCAGATTTGTTTGATGCAGACGGCAAACTTGTGGCACGCGCGACGTCAACCGTGTTGCCCACGCCTTTGCCAGCCCGTCACCCAAGGGCTGATGGTTAGGCCAGCTCCAACCGCTTGAAGAGTTGCGCCGCTGTCGCGCGCGTCTGATCGTTCCAATCGGCTAAGGTCGAGCGCATCAGGCAGGACTCACTTTTCAAAATCACCCCATCATCCAAAATCTTAAGTGCATTGGCGGTCAGCGTTGCCCCCGACGTTGTGATATCGACAATGGCTTCAGCAATGCCAGCAGCGGGTGCGCCCTCGGTCGCCCCAGCGCTATCGACGATGCGGTGATCGGCGACGTGATGGTCGCGCATGAATTGCGCGGTTAGGCGGGTGAACTTGGTGGCAATACGGAACCGCCGCCCTGTTTGACGTCGCATGTCGGTGGCGACTTCGGCCAGATCCGCCATGGTCTCAACATCGATCCAGCCATTAGGCACGGCAACGACGACATCCGCCCGACCAAAGCCCAAGCGGGCCTCTATGGTGAGGCGGGTGTCGACGTCGCTGGCGGCTTCGCGCACGATGTCTTCGCCAGTGATACCCAAGTGGATTTCCCCGGCCAACAGCGCCTTGCCGATTTCGCTGGCTGAGGCCAAGCGGATTTGAACGTCGTCAAACCCATCCAGCGTCGCACTATAGCCGCGCTCCCCGCCGGTCTGGCGCAGAACAAGGCCTTTCTTGGCCAGCCAGGCTTCGCATTGTTCTTTCAAGCGCCCTTTAGAGGGCAAGGCTAAGGTCAAGCTTGCCATCTCATTGCCCTCCAAATCGCGCCGGGCGGATCACACAGCCAACGGCGCGGGCTTGGCGTGCACCCGACGAAATCTCGCCCACCAATGTGTCATAGCGCCCACCGGTTGCCACAGGCCGTGCGAAGTTTGGCTCAGCGGCCAGATCGAAGGCCATGCCGTCATAATAGTCAAAAGCCTCTGGGCTCAAGGCTTCAAAATGAGCCCGCGCTAAAGCCTTTGGTGCCTCTTGTTGAATGCGGTCAAGCCTTAAGGTCCAAGCCTGCCGCCAATCCATCAGATCGACACCGAGCTTGGCTGCCAAAGTAACGCATTCATCCAAACTAGCGGTGAGCGAGCCTTGGCTGCTCAAATGGATCAGCTTGGACAAAGTCTCCGCCAGCTCTGGCGCGAGCGGCTTGGCAATGGCGCGTTTGGCCCGTGCCGCAAGGCGGTCGGCCACGTGGCTGAGTCGGCGATTGCCGGGCAGCGACAGGTTCGCGAGGGACAATACTTCTGCAACGGTGCTGCGGGCGCGTTCGGGCTCCAACTCGGCAATGGTGCGTTCTAGGGCACTGATCTGACGGCTTGGCCCGGTTCCCGTAGCCTGAGCCAGGACGCGCTTCAGCGCACTTTTATGACCGGCTACTTCACTTAGAGCCTGGTTCCAAGGACTGGGCAGATCCGCCTTGGCAATAATGTGCGACAATAGGCCACCGTCACACAAGCGGACATAAAGATCGCGCTCTCCGGCCGCTTGGCACGCTTCCCAAGCGGCAAGAAACACAGTCACATCGGCTTCAATCCGGTCAGCATCGCCAAAGCGCTCCAGACCGATTTGGACAAATTCTGGCGCGCGATCTTCACCGGGCTTTGGGGCCCGAAACACCTTGCCCTCGCACACCCAAGCAACAGGCTCGTGATCCGTCCCAGCGACTTGCGCATAATGCAGGGCCGCAGGAATGGTGAGGTCGGCCCGCAAGCACAATTCAGCCCCATCGGGGCCCGAAGCAAAATAGAGCCGTGGGCGCACATCTTCGCCGGCCAATTCCAGCACCAAAGCTGCAGGCAACAGCGTGGGCAAGGCCACCTCTTGCCCACCCCGGGCCTTCAAAGCAGCCCAAGCAGCCTGCATTTTTGGGCCAGTCTCTTGGTTCATGGCTGCAGCATGTCCTGCACGGCTTGCACCAATTGGGCGCGCGGCACTTCAACTTGGGCTGGACGCTCCCGCCGCCACGCTTCATTCGATTCAATCTCTTGGGCCAGTTGCGCACCCAGATTGAGGTCTTTGAGCGTGACTTTGCCCGCTTCGCGCTCTTGGCTTCCTTCCATCACGACGACCGGCGCCTTCCGGCGATCAGCATATTTCATCTGTGCCTTCATGCCAGAGCTACCGAGATAGACTTCCGCCGCAATGCCTGCTTGGCGCAATTCGTTGGCCATCTGCATATAGCCCGCCATCGCATCGCCATCGAGGGCGAGGATAACGACCGGGCCTTGGGCGGCCTCTGGCGCACGACCTGAGGCAGACAAAGCTGCAACCAAGCGCGAGACACCCAACGAAAACCCGGTTGCAGGCGCGCGTTCGCCGCGAAAGCGCATCACAAGGTCATCATAGCGCCCACCAGAGCCGATGGAGCCAAAGCGAACTTTGTTGCCCTTTTCATCCAAGGTCTCGGCCAAAAGCTCGGCTTCAAACACAGGGCCGGTATAATATTCCAGACCGCGCACAATGGCAGGATCAAAGAAGGCACGGTCTTCGAGAATGTCCAACGCGCGCAAGGTGGCATCAATGGCACCAAGCTCGGCCACCCCTTCCGCCCCAAGCACAGTATCGCCCACCACTGCGTCCAGCGCGTTTAGCGTATCAAGGCGGGTCGCTTTGCGGGTGGAGGTAAAGGCCATGACTTGGGCAATCGCATCGGAGCCAAGCCCCGCGCCTTTGGTAAAGTCGCCCGACTCGTCCTTGCGCCCAGCGCCTAACAAGAGCTCAACCCCTTCAGGGCCCAAGCGATCCAGCTTATCGACAGCCCGGAGCACGCCCAGACGGGTGGCTGTATCGGCGACATCGATGCCGATCTTGGCCAACAACCCATCGAGCAATTTGCGGTTTGAAACATTGACCACATAAAGCCCGCGCGGCACGCCAGCGGCTTCTACCGCCGCTGCACCCATCGCAATCGCCTCTGCATCGGCTTCAGGGCGGGCAGAGCCGACACAGTCTGCGTCACATTGCCAGAACTCTCGATAGCGACCGGGGCCCGGCTTCTCATTGCGCCAGACAGGGCCTGCAGCACAGCGGCGGAAGGGTTTAGGCAGGCCATCCCAGTTTTGCGCGGCAAAGCGGGCAAGGGGTGCGGTCAAATCATAGCGCAAGCTCATCCACTGGCCGTCATCGTCTTCCAACGCGAACACGCCTTCATTGGGACGATCCTGATCGGGTAAGAATTTACCCAGCGCATCGGCATATTCAAAGCTGGGGGTTTCCAGCCGCTCATAGCCCCAAGATTCATAGACCCGCAGGACTTTTTCCACGACGCTGCGCTCAGCCGCCAAGGCGTCGGCCCGGCGATCAATAAAGCCACGCGGCGAGCGAGCAAGCGGACGGCTCGGCGCATTTGGTTTCGTTTCGGTCATGTAAAAGCCCGGTGGGAGAAAAGATGGAGGCGGTGTTTATCGCGACATGGCGCAGGCGGCAATCAATCTGCCTGATATCGCTATGACATCTGCCCCACCACACGGTGTTTTGATACAGGAATCAAGGTGACACTGGGGGAGAGCAAGGTTAGACAATCTGTCTAGATTCTGTCTGTAAGCAGCCTCGGGCGTGCTTTTCATAGAAAGTTAGCGTCATGAGCGGAAAGTCGCAGCGTCGCCGGAAAACCCTTGCTTCGGGAACAGGCGTGGCCATTGCGATCTTCGCGGCACTGGCGGCCACAGGTCTTTCGCTTACCGGTCCTCAGAAGCCTGTAAAGCTCGACGAAGCAACCACGGTCGAGGCTCCGAAAATGACCGATTGGCGCGAAATTGCGCGCCAAGCCTTGGGTAAGGGAAAGTTTGGTTTCGCTGAAGTGACGCTTAAATCGGGCGTCCTCACCGTCACAGGCGATACGGATGAAGCGGAAGATCGCTTGCGGGCGTTTGAGGTGGTGAAGGAGGCGATCTTGAGCGATCCGAGCCATGTTGGCATCGTGCTCGCGCTGGAGAACGCCATCACACTCGATGGGCAAAAGATGGCCGATGCGCCAGACGCGGCCTCCACCATGGGGAAGACCCCTGATGCTAAGGCCTGCCAGACCGCTTATGATACGCTGCTTGATGGGCGCGTGATCAATTTTGGCTCGGGCAGTGCGGTTCTGGCCGAAGAGTCTAAGCCTTTGCTAGATGCTCTAGCAGCTGTCGCAAAGCGCTGTGAGACTTATCGGGTGGAGTTGGGCGGGCATACCGATGCTCGCGGCAACGCCACGGCCAACCAAGCCTTGTCAGAGCGGCGCGCGCAATCTGTAGCAGACTATCTAGTGTCTAAGTCTGTTCCGGCCAGTTTGTTGGGCGTGTCAGGCTATGGCGAGACCCAGCCAAAGGATGCCGCTGGCAATGCCGAGGCTGACGCCAAGAACCGGCGGATTGAGTTTAGAATTGTGGAAGACGTTGCCCAATAGGGCCTTCGGGAAACCGTTTGCCTAGCGCGTTAAGCCGGGCACCCATTTCACATCTTCAGCGCCATTGGCATTGGCGCGACGGCCAGCCACAAACAATAAGTCCGAGAGCCGGTTGAGATAGTGCAACACAGCGTCTGAGACGACTTCGCCTTCAGTCTGCATCAGGGAAGCCACCTGCCGCTCTGCCCGCCGCGTTATGGTGCGTGCTACGTGCAAATAGGCTGACAGCGCGCTGCCACCGGGCAGGATGAAGGAATCAAGCGCCGGGATGGACGCATTCATCGCGTCGATTTCGCTTTCAAGCCGGGTCACTTGGTTGGGCAAAATGCGCAAGGCTTCCCAAGCTAAAGGCTTACCGCGTTCTGGCGTCGCCAGATCCGCGCCTAGGTCAAAGAGGTCATTTTGGATGCGGCCAAGGATCGCGTCGAGTTCGGCATCAGCAGCGCTGTGCAAGCGCGCGACACCAATGGCGGCATTGGCTTCATCGACCGCGCCATAGGCTTCCACGCGGGCATCAAACTTCTGCACAGTCTCGCCCGTGGCAAGACTTGTGGTGCCATTATCGCCGGTGCGCGTGTAAATCTTATTGAGCGTGACCATGGTTTTTCCCGTAAATCTGTCTTAGCCTTACTATAGGTCCAAGTCCGCGCTGCCAAAGCACGAAGCTGCTATTTTGCGAGAAGAGTGCCTCGCGAGCCCGGCTTGAAGGGGCGTGAAGTTTGACCTAAAATAGGGGCGCTATGGCTGAGAGCTAAATTTTTGAGGAGAACATACTCCGATATGAAAAGTTTCATCACCTCATTTCTAGCGTTTTCAGCGGCCATGCTGGCGATCCGGTTGGTTGAAGGTCATCAGCTTAATGCCATAAGCTTTGGCATCGCCCTAGGTTGCGGATTTATCGCTGCTTGCCTGTTTGATGGTTTGATGCTCCTTTTCCAGCGCCTTTTTCAGTGGGTCGGGCGATATTACGCAAAGCGGCATGAGAAGGCTTGATCGTCGGACTACCGCCGCGATTTCTCTAAACGCAAAGAAACCTCGAACTTGCGCGCAATCGTGCTAAATCACTCGGTATGACCCATCCCATCCGACTGCTATGCCTGATCCTCGCCATTGCCTTCACCGCCCTCATAGGCTGGGCCAGCGTGCGGGGTGACTTTGGGGCAGAGTTTGCTGCCATCACCGCCATGCCTTGGGGGCAAGTCTCTCTTGTCGATCTCTATCTAGGTTTCTTGCTTTATGGGCTTGCGGTCTGGGTCGTGGAAAAAGACCTCAAGACTCGCCTTCTATGGGCTGTGCCTGTTATCTTTCTTGGCAATGCGTGGTCGTTAGTTTGGGTTGCTGTGCGTTGGCCGCAAATCTTGGCGCGACTGAAGATTGAGCCGACTGAGCCCCCAGCCGACCCTAAGTCCTGACGGCACAAATATCCGGGAGGCCTCTGCCCCGGCCTGCGTCATCGAGACCATAGCCAACCAAGAACCGATCCGGCAGGTCAAAGCCCAGATAATCGGGAGCAGGTAGTTCTGCTGCCAAGGGCTTACGCGCCAACAGACAGGTCAAAACTTCGCTTGCGCCCTTGGAGGCCAAATAGGATTTGGCAAACAGGATCGTGCGGCCGGTATCATAAACATCATCGACGATCAGAACCTGCCGCCCACCAATGGGCTTTTGCAAATCAGCCAACACATTGATGCGGCCACCGCTTTCATGCGCATCGCCATAGCTCGAAAGCCAAAGGAAGTCGGTGCGGGGGGTTTTTCCATGGCGGGCCAGACCGCGCACCACATCAGCCATGAAGATAAAGGCGCCCTGTAACAGGCCAACCACAACGGCATCTTCTTCGAGCCTGCCAGCAATCTGGGCGGTCAGATCTTGAATGCGGCTGTCAATTTCTTGCGCCGAAACCAGAATATCCAAATGTGCTGTCACGCCTGCGATCCTCTTGCTTAACGCGCAGCCACAGGGGCGTCATGGCCTTCGCCATGATCGACCATGGGAACATCTGCTGGCTTGGCCGGTGCGGCGGGTTGTGCACCCATCAGGCCTGACTTGCCGGTCGGTGGCTCTAGCTTTGGACGAGGGCCTTTGCGGGGCGGGTCGGCGAAGGTGATCACGGCCTTCAGGGTGCCGCGCACGGGATTGGAGCGGGAACTCGCAAACGCATGGGCCTTGCCGGGGCCTAAGTTCTCGACACCGGGATCCACCATCCAAGAAAGGCGCTCTAAGCCTTTTGCGTCAACCAGTGAAACTTTGAGGTATGGAATGAATTCCGATGTGCGAGATACCGATTGCAACACACCTTTAACTTCAATCTTGGGTCCTTTGGCATCGGCTGAGGCAGTAATGGTGATATTGCGAATATCAACCCCATAGAGGTTAGCAGGCAGGCCCACCGCGGCAAACGCGCTGGCTGATTTCGGCCACATGCGCACAATGTCTGTGCGATACATTGCGGCAGTAGCCAAGGCACCGATCAGCAGGCTGAGGCTAATCGCCCACGGAATTCCGGCTGCCAAGCGATTGGTGGTCTTGATTTGGTCCAGCGCCTTTTTCCGCGCTACCTCATGGGGCTCTAGCTTGCCACGCTTAACTTTCTTGCTGCCAAGACCCAGTTTTGCCAGCAGACCCGCCTTTTTTGTTTCGGCCGCGCTTGGTACCTTTTGGGGGTTGGCATTGTAGCTAATGGCACCTGCAGGCATGGCCCGCCACGAGTTTCCGCATGCCGCACAGCGGACAGTGCGACCCGACGCTGGGATCGCTCCGTCAGCGACATTGTATTTCGCAGAACATTGAGGGCATGTGAGTAGCATGAAAGAGACGAATCACCCGGCTAGCGCAACCATAAAAAAGCGCTTATTCGCTCTCAGAGTCTACTCATGAATGAAAAAACTCGCACCCTTGCCTATCGAGAGGGCGGACCGATTGTCCGCTTTGATAAAGTTGGCGTCACCTACGGCTCCGGCACCCAAGCCTTGCGCAATGTGTCGTTTGAGTTGGAGAGCGGTGGTTTCTACTTTTTGACGGGTCCATCGGGTGCGGGTAAATCGACACTATTGAAACTCATGTATCTGGCGCTGCGGCCTAGCCATGGGCGGGCCAATTTGTTCGGCGTGGATGTTGGAAGCGCCGGTCGTGACGATCTGCCGATGTTACGGCGCAAAATTGGTGTGGTGTTTCAAGACTTCCGGCTGCTGCCCCATTTGTCTGTGTTTGATAATGTCGCCATGCCGTTTCGTGTACGCGACGTGCCTCTGGCCAATTATGCAGAAGATGTGGATGATTTGCTGCGCTGGGTCGGGCTTGGCGGTCGAATTAATGCCTTGCCAGAGACGCTATCCGGTGGGGAACAGCAACGCGTGGCTATCGCTCGGGCCGTGGTTGGCAAACCCTCTCTCCTGATCGCTGACGAGCCAACCGGCAACGTTGACCCCGAAATGGGCGCCCGGATCATTCGGTTGTTCATTGAACTTCATAAGCTGGGTGCAACAGTCGTGATTGCAACGCACGATCTTGACTTGGTGCGGCGTTCAGGGGCCCCTGTGCTGAGATTGGAGGCGGGCGAGTTAACCCAAGCCCCCGGCTTAAGCCTGGCACCAAAGGCAAATCAATGATCAGCGCACTGCAATCGTTTTGGAGACAGATCACCCGCGACTCAGATCGCGCGCTTTTGCCAGCCGATTCGAGACAAGCGCGACCATTGACCATCGTTGTATCGATTATGTGTGCTTTGGGTTGCTTAGCAGGACTTAGTGCTTCAGCCGGGCTTAGGGTCGCCAACACTTGGACCAGCGATCTCAAGAGCGCGATGAGCGTGGTGGTCCAAAGCCCCCGTACGGATGCAGATTTGACCCGGGCGGCCCAAATTGTCCGACGCGTGCAAGGCGTGACGCGCAGCGAAGCTATGAGCCGCGAACGTGCGAAGGACTTATTGCGTAATTATGGCACCGATATGGGCTCAACATTGGATGCGCTACCCGTGCCGCGTTTGATTGAAGTGGGCGTGACAGCTGGGCAAACCAATGTGAAGGCTGACATCGAAAAAGCCCTGAAGGCTGCGGGCTATAGTTTCGTCGTGGATGATCACAGCCGCTTTACGGGCGAGGTGCTGCGCACCTCAACCGTTGTTCGCATTGTAGCCATCTCGGCGTTAGTGGCGTTAGTGATTGCAGCGATCTCGACTATTGGGTTTGCTGCGCGCGCTGCACTCGAAACACGACGGGAAGCTGTCAACATCCTCCATCTTGTTGGAGCAAAGGATTCCTTTGTGGCTCGCGAGGTTCAAATCCGCTTTTTGCGGCTGGGTTTTGTGGCAGG
The DNA here is from genome assembly GCA_027532555.1 of Aquidulcibacter sp. Taxonomy (GTDB): domain Bacteria; phylum Pseudomonadota; class Alphaproteobacteria; order Caulobacterales; family Aquidulcibacteraceae; genus Aquidulcibacter; species Aquidulcibacter rimovensis. The sequence continues at coordinate 247,825 of JAPZTJ010000009.1, read as the reverse complement.
CCTATTGGGTGCCACTGCGGCCGGTGTGATCGCATTGATCGGTTCGGCCGTATTCGCTTTTGGGGCGTCCGACTTTACGAGCGGTGCGCCCTTGTTGAATTGGACAGACTTATGGATATTGCTGGTCGCACCCCTTGTGACGGCTTGCGCTAGTGCCGTTGCCGCTGACCGCGCTGCACGGGAAACTTTGAGGGATTTGGTGTGAGATGGCATGGCCCCGACGACAGACCCGTGAACGGGGGCTGCACCGCCCATCGGGCACGGTTGTGCGGTCGTCGACGTTTATTTCTCGCCTGATCTTTGTTCTAAGTCTTCTCGGCGGCCTAAGTCTCTTGGTTGGCTTCATCCGGTTTGGCGACCACGTGACCGCCCTTAAAACCCCAAGCGGACCGATCCGTGCAAATGGCGCGGCGGCTTTGACCGGAGGGTCAGACCAGCGACTGATTGCCGGCGTCAAGCTTGTCGAGAGCAAGGCCGTGCCGCGTTTATTGATCTCTGGCGTTAATCGTGTGACCACCGCAAAGGAGGTGCGTGCGGTTGCTGGCGGGGCAGAGGAGACTTACGCCTGCTGCATCGATATCGGCCGCCGGGCGACCGACACAATTGGCAATGCCGAAGAGGCTGCTATCTGGGTGCAGGTCCATCAAATCAAGAGTTTGGTTGTCATCACTGACGCTTATCATATGCCGCGTAGCCTGTTTGAGATGCGCCGCGCTATTCCCGATGTGGTCCTGATCCCCTACCCTGTGCAAACCACGCGTGAATTTGATGGCGATTGGTGGAAGAATGACCGCCCTACCCGGGCTCTGGCGCTGGAATATGGCAAATATCTTGTCTCTATCGGGCGCGGGCTTTTGGATGGCGATGTTGAAATTGCGCTGAAACAGGTCGGTCTGTTTCACAAAGGAAAGACTCCATGACCTTAATCCGGTCGCTCTTATTGATGGTATGGATGTGGAGCAGCGTGCTGATCGTAGGCACATTAGGCGCGCCCTATGTGTTCCTATCGCCTTTGGGAGGCGCGCGCGTCATGGAGGCTTGGGCCAAAGCCATGCGCTTTGGCGCGAAATGGATTGGTGGCATTACCTATGAAGTGCGCGGGCTAGAACATCTGCCCGAAGGCCCGATCATAATCGCAGCCAAGCACCAAAGCGTGCTGGACACGATTATGCCAACGCTTTTTACCAATTTGCCCGTTTACGTGCTGAAGCAGGAACTCCTAAACCTACCGATCTTTGGCTGGTATTGTCGCAAGGCGGGTCTAATCGCGATTGACCGCTCAGGACACATGAGTGCGCTGAAGACTTTGGTAGCGCAAGCAAAAGAACGAATGGACGAAGGCCGTCCCATCATTATCTTCCCAGAGGGCACACGCCAAAAGATTGGTGCCGCGCCCGATTATAAGCCAGGTGTTGCTGCCATCTATATGCTGCTCGGTGTACCCTGCGTGCCGCTAGCCCTCAATACAGGCATGTCTTGGCCTGCAAAGGGTATTTGGCGTTATCCAGGCAAAGTGGTGTTTGAATTCCTGCCTGTCATCCCGCCTGGCCTAAAGCGCGGCCCGTTCATGGAGTTGCTCGAGAGCCGGATTGAAGGCGCAAGCCAAGCCTTGCTGGAAGAGCATTACGAAGAAATTTCTGTTCGCGAAGCGCGCAAGAAGAAAGATGGTGATGGTGGTGACGGGGGCGGTATGGCCGGACCGGTTGATTCCAACGGTGGTCAAAAAGCTCCACCCAAACAAGAAGGCGATGGCGAGGCTGAGTTTGACTGGAAGGCTTATGGCGATCGGGCGCGCGAGAGCAATGGGATCAGAGATCGTGACTTTGACGGCGGCGACGGCGGCGGCGATGGCGGTGGCGGCGGTGGCGACTAATGTCTGAAACCCGGTCTGGGTCGCTCGGCGGCCTTATCATCCCACTTGCCTTGGGCGGCCTCGTTCTAGCCGGATACTATGTCTATTGGACGCAGACGGCGCAAAAAATCCAGATGTATGTCGCGCAGGCTTTACCCGCTCTGCCTCAGGAAAGCGTCAAGGTCACAGGCTTCCCTTACCGATTTGAAGCGCGCATTACAGGTCTTCAGGTTCAGACAGGGACGGGCTTTGTCTTTGAAGCCTCCCGCTTTGTCGCAGTTGCTTCGCCGTTCAATCTGAACCTGTGGGCCCTCGAAGGGGCGCTTGAGCCCAAGTTAAAGCTACCCGGCGGGCCAATGCGCCCGTTGAAAGCGACCGACCTAAAGGCCAGCCTGCGCCTAAAAGAAGGCCAGTTGGCACGGTTCTCTTTGACGTTCCAAGGCTTGCAGGCAGGAACGGCTGATCCATCAGGGCTCTGGCGAACCGGCGCTGGTGCCCTTCACTTGATCGCGGACCCCAAAGACACCAGCCGACTTGCCTTCGCGTTGGACTTATCCGCTGTAGAACTCAGCGCCCTGCCGGAAGGCCCTGCGGCCATTCTGGGCAACAAAATCGACCATGTGCGCTTCACGGGTCCAATCAGCCAAGGCCAGACTTTATTGAAGTCAACCAAGGCGTGGGCACAAGCGCAGGGCGAGTTTACGATTATGGCAGCCCAAATTGCCTGGGGTCCTTTGTCTTTTGATGCCGGTACCGGCCGATTGAAAGTCACGCCAGAGGGCCAATGGCAAGGCGAGATTCGTGGACAAGGGGCGCTTAAGCCCAATGGTATGGCCATCGCGGCATTGTCGGCACCGATTGAAATCAGCATTGAGAATGGACAAGCGCGTCTACTTGGCTTTTCTGCTGCGCGCGTGCCGCGGGCCTATGATTAGCTCCGCTGGAATTTCTTGACCGCAAGGCACCATAAAGCGCCGCGAACATCAGCATTCTCAATTGACTTCGGGCGCTTGCGACTTTAAGGACACCCTCCCTAACGCTCGCCGTCATGGCGGGCGCTTTCGTTTATTCCGCGAACGCCATCCCGATCCCCGGTCTGGTCCGTTCGCCCCTTATCAAGGAACAGCGCGATGTTCGCGGTGATCAAAACTGGCGGCAAGCAATATAAAGTCGCTGCAGGCGACAAGCTTGTGATTGAGAAATTAGAAGGCGAAGCAGGCAGCGCCGTGACTTTCAGCGACGTGCTGATGGTTGGCGGTGAAGCTGGCGTAACTGTCGGTGCCCCACTCGTGGCTGGCGCAACCGTTGCCGCAACTTTGCTGGAAACCCGCAAGGGCGACAAAGTGATGGTGATGAAAAAGACCCGTCGCTCGACCTATCGTCGCCGTAACGGCCACCGACAATGGGGCAGTGTCGTTCACATCACTGCCGTCAACGCGTAACCAAGCGCACAGGAGACTGACACATGGCACATAAAAAAGCCGGCGGCTCGTCACGCAACGGTCGCGACTCGCACTCCAAGCGTCTTGGCGTCAAGAAGTTCGGCAACGAGATGGTTGTTTCGGGCAACATCCTCGTGCGTCAACGCGGCACCAAGTTCTTTGCTGGTGCAAACGTCGGCCTTGGCCGCGACCACACCCTCTTTGCGACCGCCAATGGCCAGGTCGTATTTACCCGCAAGCGCGACGACAAATGTTTTGTCTCCGTTATGCCGATTGCGGAAGCAGCAGAATAAGGCGGTCCTGAACCACTCCGGATCGTCCCCTTGAAAGGGGTGATCCGGTCAAACAGACCATTTCCCGCGCGGGGGGCCGGATCACCGGCCCCCCGTTTGCGTTATGCCCCTTCAACGTCACGCGGGTCCTTTATTAAAGGCCAGTCTCCCCCCCACCCCGCGCGGGATTCCAGTTTAGGAGTCCTGATCATGATGCGCGAAACCATTACCACCGACCGCCTGACCTTGCGCCAATTCACTTTGGCGGACGCACCGAAGGTGTGCGCGTTAGTCGGTGATTATGATGTGGCGAAAATGTTATCGGGCTGCCCGCACCCCTACACGAGGGAAGACGCGGATAACTGGCTGTCAAAGCGCCGCGCCAAATGGGCAGAGGGGTCTAACTTTCCCTTTGCGATCACAACCAAAGCCGACGGCCTGATCGGTCGCATCGGGGTTCAAGTCACCACCAGCAACGAATGGAAAGCCTTGGGCGCTTTTCAGCTCGGCTATTGGTTGGGCAAGCCTTATTGGGGCTTGGGTTATGCAACTGAGGCCGGGCGGGCAGTGCTGACCGCCTTTGACGCGGATTTAGGGCCGCAGCCTTTGGTTTCGGGACATTTCACGGAAAACCCACAGTCAGGGCACGTCCTAGAGAAGTTAGGCTTCCATTATGTGGGGCAACCAAGTCCCTTGTTCTGTGTCGCTCGCGGGCTTGAGGTGCCACAAAAGTCCATGCTGCGCCCCACCCCCAACCTACAAACCACAGACATGAGGATTTTAACGCCATGATGCGCCAAATTATCGCGACTGAAAGATTGATTCTGCGCCCAATGCAAATGACGGACCTGGCCCGCATCGTATGCTTGGCCAATGATCTTCGTGTATCGGGCAATCTGTCCCGCATGCCCCACCCCTACCGCCAAGAAGATGGCGAAGAGTGGTTGAAGAAACAACAAGAACTCTGGGCTGGTCAAGAAGACTACGTATTTGCGATTGAGCATAAGGTAGACGGCTTTGTCGGTGCGATGGGTCTGCATTGGATGGACCGAATGACGCTCGATGGCAGCTCTGCCTGGGAACTCGGCTATTGGCTGGGCGTTCCTTACTGGGGTCAGGGATTTGCAACCGAAGCGGGGAAAGCTTTGATCGCGGCCGCTATCGAGGACCTCAATCCTGTCTATTTAGTGGCTGGTTTTGCCACGGCAAACACACAATCTGGTCACGTGCTTGAAAAACTTGGCTTCTACAAGGTCGATGCGATTCGCGGGATGAGCGTCTTAGCAACCGGCAAAACTTCACCCACGCAAGTGATGCGTCGCGACATCGCGGAAGCAGAAAGGAGACCGAGGCCATGACACCAGCTTTATTGACCCCGCGCCTATTGCTTCGTCCGCTGGAGCATGAGGATTGCTTGGCACTGGCCGACCTGTTGAACAGACCGGAAGTGGCGCGCGGCCTGTGCACCATCCCAAAGCCATTCACGCCCCTACATGCCAGCGCCATGATCTTGATGATCCGTGCCGCGGAGACCCGAGGTCTAGAATTTGTCTGGGCGGTTGAGAACAGTGAAGGCGATGTGGTTGGCCAGATTGGCCTGCGCCAGCTTCGCCCGGGCTGTGCTCAATTGGGGTATGCCTTCTTGCCCGAGTTCTGGGGTCAAGGCCTTGGTAGCGAGGCCTTGGAGGCCGTGCTCGACTGGGCAACTCGCCAAGCGCGCTTCACCACTATTGAGGCCGAAACCCATCACGACAATCCTGCGAGCCTGCACTTGCTGGAGAAGATGGGCTTTGCTGATAGGGGCCCTATTCAGCGCTTCAGTTTGGCCCAGCAGGGCCAAATCCCACTGATGGCCTTTCAGAAGAGCCTAACCCCGCCCCTTCAACTGGCGGTGGCGTAAAACAAAAAGGCCCGCTGATCGCTCAGCGGGCCTTTTCTCTGTTCTATTTGACAGATTAAGCGGCGCGAACGCGCTCCAAGAATTCTTGGGTCTCTTGATCCAGCTTTGCGGCTTGGACAGAGAGTTCGCGGCTGGCGGCCAAAACTTGGCTTGCAGCGGCACCGGTTTCACCAGCGGTCTCAGTCACACGCGACACATCGGAAGCGACCGATTGAGATGCAGCCGCCACTTGGGTGATCGCGCTGGCGATCTCTTGGGTCACCGTTGCCTGCATATCGACCGACTGACCAATCATGCCAGCATTTTGGTTGATGCGGGTGATAACCGCTTCGATGCGGGACATAGCACCGACTGCGCCATCGACCGCACCTTGGATCGAGCCGATTTGGGCGGCGATGTCCTCAGTCGCATTACCGGTTTGGCTGGCGAGGTTTTTAACTTCCTGCGCCACGATGGCAAACCCACGGCCAGCTTCACCGGCTCGCGCCGCTTCGATGGTGGCGTTCAAGGCCAAGAGGTTGGTTTGGTCGGCAATGCCCTTGATCAGTTCAACCACTTCGCCGATGCGGCGGGCCGAGTTGGCCAATTCGCTAACAGCACTTTGGGCTTCACCGCTCAAGCGCACGGCTTCAATGGCAACCGAGCTCGATTCAGACACGTTGGACTGAATGGTCGAGATCGAGGTGGTGAGGCTTTCAGCCGAACCAGCAGCGGTCGAGGCACTAACGGTGCTTTCTTCTGCTGCTGCAGCCACGCTGGAGGCCATCATGTTGGTGCGGTCAGCTGCGGCCGTCATGGCTTGAGCGGTTGCTTCCAACTCTGCCGATGCAGCAGCGACAGTCCGCAGCATGTCGCCAGCAACTTGCTCGTAAGCTTGGGTTGCCGAGGCAATCGCTTCTGCGCGGCGCATTTGGATCTTGGTCTCTTCGCTCGCAGCTGCTTCCAGAGCAATGCGTTCGATGGCGTTTTCACGGAAGACTTCAACAGCTTCAGCCATTTCACCCAATTCGTCGCCACGATCCCGGCCTGGAATCATCATGTCTGTCACCCCGCCAGCCAAAGTACGCATGCTGTCAGTGAGGTCCGCGATTGGCTTGGACAAGCTGCGGGCGAAGAAGAAGCCTGCAGCGGCAGCAGCCCCCATGGAAAGGAGGGTGGCCAACAGGATGTTGATTGCCAAGGCGCGCAGCGGCTCTTGAGCCTCGGCCACGGTTTCATCCGAAGCGACAACAAACTTTGCGCCGAGTGTGGTGAACGGCACAAAGGCTGATATCACTGGATTGCCATCTGGATCATTGGTGATGGTGGTGATGGATTTGCCTTCGAAGCCCTGCTTGACAAGGTCATTTTCCAGCTTGGCCTTCAGGATCGTTGGCTCTTTCGAATGGGGTGAGTTGTTACGTACCAAGAAATCCTCGCCAATCAGCGTGTTCTCGCCCGTCTTGCCATTGGTTGGCTGAGGCCGCATGGCCGCATCCAGCTTGTTGATCGACAATTGGATCGCAAGCACACCCTTGAGCTCGCCATTCCCGCCTTTGATTGGCACAGCGATGAAGCCAGCTGGTACATCAGCAGAAGGCGCATAAGGTTTAAAGTCTGCCAATTTGGGCTCGGCATTTGCACCAGCGGCGATCACGTCGCGAACCAGAACGCCAAGACCGGAATCTTTCCACTTGCCGGTCGCCAATTGGGTCGCGAAGTCGCGCTCTTTAAAGACCGTATAGACGTTCTGACCGTTCGCATCGAACAAGAAGATATCATAATAGTCGTTGGTGCGCAGAATATTGCGCAACCAAGGATGCAATTCCGCATGAACGGCGTCATAGGCCGTGCCATTGTTGGCTGCGTCCCACTTTTCCTTTTGGCCTGCGGCGTTGGGGTTTTGATCAATGTAGATGGCTTGAAGTTGCGCTTCAGCATCTGGGCCCATTTGCGCGTAAGCGGCAGAGAAGCGATCTAGTGCCGAAGAAACAATCGCGCTGGACGCCATTTCTTTAGCTTGCGCGCCAGAGGTGTCGAAGAAGGCCTTCGCGGCTTCAGCTCGCGAATTTGCTGTTTCGGTCAGTAAGTGTTGGACCTCGGAATTGATGTTGCTTTGAGAATTTAAGTAGGCGGCACCACCCGTCATTGCCGCAGCAAAGACCGCAAGGCCCGCAATCACCATTGGTAGCTTTTTGGATATCGCTACTTTATTGAGCCCAGACAACATTACAACTCTCCCCGGTCCAGTGCTGATATCTCCATCAATCGAGCCTGCCTCGATCGAACTCAGCGCTATAGATTCTGGGGGTCGTTGTATCGGGTAACTGGTTACGTTAAAGTTTACAAAGATTGACGTTGATCAGTATGCTAGGACGCGTTTTAGCCTATTTTGTTTGACGAATAATAGCTTCAATCGCCGTCCAAGCCTCTGGTTCTTCTAAGGTTGGTGCATGACCAACATTTGGGACCTCAGCCGTAATCAGATCAGGCTTGGCGATTTTCATCCGATCCACAATGTCGGCAGACAACAAATCCGAAAGCGCACCACGAATCACCGCCGTTGGGATAGGGGCTAAGGCCGCATATTGATCCCACAAGGTCGGGATGGCCTCGGTCCCGCCAGAATTGGCGACTTGGGCAATGGCAGGGTCATAATCAAATAGGATGCCGTCAGGGGTTTCAATGCAGGTTTTTCGAGCAAAATCTTCCCAAAATACAGCGTCTTTGCCTGGAAAGGCGGATTCACCAATGACGGCAATCATGGCCGCAGCCTCTTCCCAATTAGAAGCCCGCCCGATTTTTCCTACATAGCCCTGAATCCGCTTGAGCCCAGCTGGATCAACTTCAGGACCAATATCATTCAAGATTGCGCCAGCTACTGTCGACTGGGAGAATGCGGCGACCAGCATGGTGATGATCCCGCCCATGCTTGTGCCGAGAAATACCGCCCGCTTTAGGCCCAAGCGGTTCAAAATGGTCAACACATCTTGGGCATAGACAAGGGGGTTATAATTGCTTGGATTGGGGTCCCAATCCGAACGACCACGACCCCGCACATCAAGCGCAAGTACTCTGCGACCCATCCGGCGAATTGGTTCGATCACCCCAAGAAAATCTTTATGGTTCCGCGTGAGGCCGTGCAAACACATGACGGGAGGGCCGGTATAGGCCCCTACTGGATCAAAATCAGCGACGAAGGTCTTCACTCCGTCATGGCTAACTATCATATGCTCGTTCATGCCCGCTCCCAAGTGCACGCCATTCCCTTGTTCGGAATAGGTTAAGGCCCAATTGCGGTCTTGAAACAAGGTCTGAACGACCCAAACTGCTGAATCGTGATAAGATAACGTCATATTCGGACGTATATTTTGCCGAAATTGGTCGATTTCACTTGCAGACTCAGCATTTTGTTCCTATCTTGTTCCTGCTAAACACAGCACGTCTAGAAAGGAATGGCGATGCAATTATCCCTTTTGCCAGCCTTGGAGGCAGAAAGCCCCCGCGCAAAGCCCGTAGTCCCCTCGCACAGACAGGATTCCCTCCCCCCCACGGTCAGTCGGCCAACATCGGCCCAAGTCAATTATCTCAAACGGTTGACGGGTATTCGCGCGGACGGGCAATTGCACCGCTATGTCGCACGCAAGATTGGGAAGCAGGGTTCCGACCAGGGCAAATTAGTTTTGACCAAGCAGGACTTTGCCCAAGCCATTGATCGCGAATTGAACGAAAAGCGCTGGGCGGCCTGATTTGCGCTGCTAGGAGAGCACCAGATCGTCGCGATGGACCAAAGCTGGTCGCCCTGCATAGCCCAAAATGTCTTCGATCTCGTCGCTATGGCGGCCAAGGATCTGTAGGGCATCAGAAGAGGAATAAGCAGAGATGCCATGGGCGATAACACGGCCTGCGCCATCCTTAATGGCGATTGTGTCACCGCGGTCAAACTGCCCCTCGACAGACGTCACCCCAATGGACAACAGGCTGGCCCCAGCCTTCAAGGCCTTAGCAGCCCCAGCATCCACACAGAAACAGCCTGCTGGATTGAGGCTATGACCCAACCAAGCCCGTCTTGCGCTTTCGCGGTCAGCGGCAGGGATAAACCAGGTCGAACGACCGCCTTCTAGCAGACGGCGGAAGGGATGGTCTAAATAGCCGTCCTTGATGGCGACACTGCAGCCAGCCGCCGTCGCAATCCGCGCGGCCTCAATCTTCGTCCGCATTCCACCAGAGCCAACACCGGCCTTTTGATTGATTCCCCCGGCCATAGCCTCAATCGATTCCGTGATGTCACGGACTTCACCAATATGGGCGGCGGCGGGATTTTGCCGAGGATCGGTCTCATAGAGGCCATCGACGTCGGAAAAAAGGATTAGGGCATCTGCCCCAACCATCTGCCCCACGCGCGCGGCCAGCCGATCATTGTCGCCATAACGCAGTTCGTCGGTGGCGACGGTATCATTCTCGTTGACGATTGGCACAGCACCGCATGTCAGCAAGGTGTCGAGGGTTGCCCGCGCATTCAGCCAGCGCCGCCGCCGCTCGGTATCATCGGGCGTGACCAGCGCTTGAGCCACTGCAATGCCTTGTTTCGCAAACGCCTCACCCCAAGCCGCCATCAGGCGGACTTGGCCCGCCGCTGCGGCGGCTTGCTTTTCTTCAAGTTTTAATTTGCCAGCTGGCAAGCCTAGCGCCCCGCGCCCTAGCGCGACCGCGCCTGAGGAGACAATCACGATCTGCTGGCCTAGGCTACGAGCTTGCGCCACGTCTTGCGCCACGGTCAAAAGCCAAGCGCTGCGGGCTTCCCCACTTGCCGGATCGATAATCAGCGAAGACCCAAACTTCAGAACAATGCGTTTGGCTTGACGCAAAGCCCGATGCGTCATGGTACCCAGCCGTCCTCATTGGCTTCAGCCATTGGCTCACCGAACGAGTCAACATCATCCAGATCAGGGGACAAAATCCCGCGTGACTTTGCGACTTCGCGCCATAACAAACCCAAGGCACCACGCACACCGGAATGTGACACCCCAGAAATCGCCAGCACGGTCCGCCCAGCCTCCTTGGACAAAGCGGCGCGCTTTTCCGCGACTTCCTCTGGACTCAATGCATCAATCTTGTTGAGAGCAACAATCTCTGGCTTGCGAGCGAGGTCTTCGCCATAGGCCTCAAGCTCATCCCGTACGGTGCGATAAGCCAGAGCTACATCTTCTTCGGTGCCGTCGATCAGATGGATCAAGGCGGCGCAGCGCTCTACATGGCCCAAGAAGCGGGTACCAAGACCTGCACCTTCAGCCGCCCCTTCGATCAGGCCTGGAATATCGGCCAAGACAAAGCGCGTATCAGGCCCCAGGATCACCACGCCCAAATTGGGGTGCAAAGTGGTGAAGGGATAGGCGGCCACTTTCGGATTGGCCGACGAAACCGCAGCCAGAAAGGTCGACTTGCCCGCATTGGGCAGGCCCACAAGGCCGGCATCGGCGATCAGCTTAAGCCGCAACCAAACAAATTTCTCTTCGCCTTCAAGGCCGCGATTGGCGCGGTCGGGTGCTTGATTGATCGAGCTTTTGAAATGCAAATTACCCCAGCCACCATTGCCACCCTTAGCTAGGACAACGCGGTCGCCGATTTGGGCCAGATCGGCGATCAGGGTCTCACGATCCTCTTCCAGGATCTGCGTCCCAACGGGTACTTTCAAGACGAGATCTTCTGCTGAAGCCCCATGCTTTTGGCGACCTATGCCATTCTGGCCCCGGTCGGCCTTGAAATGCTGCAGGTATCGATAATCGATGAGTGTGTTAAGTCCGTCTACAGCTTCAACAACAACATCGCCACCGCGACCGCCGTCACCACCGTCGGGTCCACCATATTCGATGTATTTCTCGCGCCGGAAAGAGGACGAGCCGTTCCCGCCGTCGCCAGAACGGATGAAGATTTTTGCTTGATCAAGGAATTTCATAACGCACCTAGACTAGCGCGGAACGCGTCATAATGAAAGCCAAGCCACTCAGGCTGCTCTATGCCAACCTCGTGAGGGACGAGATTCAATCCGTTGGAGGTACTGCTAAGGGTACGAAGGGCGCATCTGATTGGTCCGGCATCACCGTTTCGACATGGGTCTTTAGATGCTGGGTGACTTCGGCGGCATCGCCTAAAAGATGCTCCGCCGGAATGGCAGGACCGGCTGTGAGGGTGAAGAGCTGGCCCTTCTTGTTTAAAAGCTCTTTGAACAGCGTGATATCGCGCAATTCCTTGGAGAATTTATCAAAGAAGTGAAACCAAAAGCTCCAAGGGCCCGTCATATAAATAGGCACGATCGGGGCATGGTTTTTACGGGCGATGGAAACCGCCGAACTCATCCACTCTGGGTCTTGTAATACGCCGTTCACATGACGTGCCAATCGACCGGCTGGAAAGATGAAAATAGCCCGCTCTGCTTGAAACGCGCCTTGCGTCAATCGCAGGGTCTCGCGCGTTTTTTCGCGCGTGCGCTTGTGCTCTTCCCACTCCACCGGCACCAACACATCGGTAAATCCAGCCGAAACACGGTGGGCGTCAGCATTGGCGTAAAAGATCAAGTCAGGCCTGATGGGCTTGATTGCATCCCAAGCAGCAATGCCATCGGCAATCCCAGTGGGGTGATTGGCCACAATCACGCACCTCCCACTTTTGGGAATATGGTCAAAACCATGGGTCTGCGTGCGAACGGATAAGCGCTCTGCCACTTCTTCTAGAGCTGGCAGCCCCGGCAAAGAAGCGATGGTATCGGCCATCGTGACAGCTTGATCATAGTCGAGCAGTTTATTCAGCGACGCCCGCATGATCGGCCAAAAGACGGATTTCGCGAGACTAGGTGCCCGCTCCTCGATCAGGATATCGATGATATGCTTGTCGGCATGGGTTTGCTGCTCAAACATCAGTCAGTCCAACGACACAGGCGGCCAGTGAGGACAAACTGCCATGGACTGGCCGAGCTTGGCAAGCCCATGGCTCTCCGGTGCCAAGCCTAGAGTTCATTACCCTAGGCTTGGCCGCCTGACACGTGAGGCTGGTTAGAAAGTGACGCGAACGCGGGCGCGCACTTGCTCAACGCGCACATCGGTGCGGTCAATGGTGGTCTCATAGCTAAGGCCCAAGGTAGCCGATTTCACCTTCGCCTCAACGCCAAGTCCAAGCTCGCCCCATGACTCATCTTGGCTGAGGCCGGCAACATTGGCTACAGCCCCACCCGCCGCGGAGGCAAAGCCCAAACCGGCTGCACCGGTGTCGGACGCTTGGAAGTCATGCGCAACTGCGACCCGAACCCACGGCTTAATCGTCTCGGCAGTGCCAAAATCGCCATAGGCCGTCACGCCCAATCGCGCGACCATTGATTCCACGGTGCGCTCCCCAATGCTCAAACCAATGGGGCCGGACTCACGGTAAGCATCGATTTCAGCCTTATCATAAGCCATCGACACGCTGGGCACATATGAACCCCAGCTTGTCTTATTGGTGGCACTAAGCGCCGCCCCAAAGCTGGTTAAGGTGCTGTCGGTGGAACCAGATGCGGCCAAGGGGCCAGCAGCCCGGGTCATGTCCAAGTTACCGCCGCCGCGTGATGCATAGGCATCCAAGGCAAGAACGGGCCCAGACACGCTGCCGTAAACCGACACAGCAACAGCGTCAGACTTCGTCTTGGCGCCACGATTGGACAGCTTGCTGGTGCCATTGGCTAGATGAAGGGCCGCACCCAGAACATAGTTCTTCTGGGTGTAGTCGACCCCGACAAGCCCGGTCACTGTTTCCGTGCGTGCGCCCACAAAACCTTGCTGGGCCTCAGCATTCGCCCGCAAGCCCCGCACCTCACCAAATGCACTCCAACCTGGTTTCATGGAGCTAGAGCCGCTCGATACCGGCAGAACATCGCCCGCGTCGGTCATGACGCCCGTGCCACTGCTGATCGCAGCCATTTGCACACCGCCCCAATTGGCCCCTTGCGCGCCAGTCTGGCGCACTTGAGCAACGCGGCCCATCACCATCGCACTCATGGATTCGGATGTCCGCAACATGGATTGGGCGGCGAGCCCATTGTCCCATGGGGTCAAGGATCGCAAGAAATTGGCCGCTTCTGCCGCGTTCAAACGATCTGAATAGCGGTAGATTGAAGCCAAGGCGCTGTAATTGCTGGCGCGGCTGCTATCAAGGAGCGTTGCCAAGCTGGAACATTGGACATTGGCACACGCAGCAAAGGTCGCGTAAGGCAAGGCCGTGATGTCGACCAAAACATCCTTGCCAACCACACGTGGCGTTGCCCGCAAGACGCCGGGCAGGTTCGATGCAATCATGGCAAAGCTGCCGCTGGTCGTGCCTGTGGCCGATGCAATCGTCCAGCTGGTGCCAAAGTCTGGCACATAGCCATTCAGGAAGTTCGCGGCAAAGCCACCGCCGAGTACGAGATTGCCGGTGACATTTAGTCGGTCTGCCGATGTAAGGCCGGCGAAATCAATGCCGAGCATACCCGTGCCACCAAACCCTGCACCCCCGGTGACAGACAACGTGCCGACACCGCCGACCGCGCCTGGGCTCAAAATACCCCCGGCAACGAGGACGCCGGATTGGGTTAAAATGGTGCCGGACCCAGAAACAGTCCCACCCAAAACATTAAGTTGGCGGGGCGCGAAGACGCCATCGACGTTGAGCGTCCCCGCGTCGACAAAGGATGAGATCAGCGTAGTGAGGCGACTGCCCACTTTAATGTTAAGGCCAGACTGCGCCCCACGAACGTTGAGGCGGTCGATCGTAGCAGTGACGCCTGTCATCGACGTGGTGCCAGCGGCGCGCAAATTGACTTCGAAATAGCGTGTGGAGTTTTGCAAGCCTGCCACGCCATCGGTGTTATTCGGTGTGAAACCGCTTGAGCCAACCCCTGTTAGCGCACCGGAATTAAGGGCTAGACGACCGGCTGTCCAAGCCTTCGTCGTTTGCGCCTCGTTGATGGCTTGGCCAATGATCGGAGCCGCATCATTGGCAACTTGGGTGGCGCTGACTTGCCCCAAAGAGACGGTGCTGGAAGCCGTTTGAGCCACTGCGGTCAAGCCGCTAATCTCCCCGGAATAGGTGGAGCCGTGATCCACATCACCTGCTTCATCAAACACGCTCAAGCGATTTCCAGCAAATGTTTGAGTTGCCAATGCCGATGATACGACTGGATCGGTTTTTCCGCCCGTCGTGGGGCAGTTACTCAAAAACGCACAGGTCGCGGGTGGGACCGGATTGGGGTTGACGGTTCCGAAGTCAGGCGCAGCAGCGCTGAAGCCCAAGGCCGCAGTGGTTGGCACCGCATTCACCAAGGTATTGCCCGCGCCAAGCGTAAAATAGAGCGGGTCCAATTCTTGGGTCCAGCGCGTGCTGTCTGTCCATTCGCCGTCGCCGGCTCGTGTCGTCACATATTTGTACGGGTTGTTGATAAGAATCTGGTCCCAATACAAAAAGAGTGGATTATAGCCCGCCATAGAGCCGTAGTTGGAAAAGGTTTGGGGAAATACAAAATTATCATTTGGGTTGCCAACCGAGTCAAAAAACACGCGACTGCCTTGGCTTAACACACCCAGAGAAACGTCACGGCCAAATACCGAGGTGATCAAAGGTGAGCCTGAGTCACCTTGCGCAGTGATCGCTTCCCCGGCCACAGCTCGACCACCCAAAGTGTTGTAATCGAGGGTATTGGACGCCGTACGCGTCACACTGGAGGAAAACGGCTGGGTTGCAAAATTCGGATTATCAAAATCCATCCAGTACATGTCTTGATAGCGCAGGCCAGTAGGGTCGGAAATGTCGGCGATCGCTTGGCCATAAATGCCGATGCTTAAGGCGCGCTCGTCACCCAGAAAGTCGAGAACGTTTTGCCCAAGACGACGGAAGAAGCTTTCTTCCAAGGACCCCGATGTGCGTGCACCGGTTAACCCATTTCCAGAGGCTCCATAGCCGCCAATAGTCACCGGAACGATGCCGTTAACTTGAGAGAACAAAAGCCCGATGCCATTTTGGCCATCCCGACCCAATAATTCAGTCGGGGTATTAAAGCCGGCCAAAGCGATGTCCGCAGGCAAAAACGCGCCTGCATTTGGATCGGCCTCAGACCCAAACCTCGAGCGTGGATCAAACCAGACCATGGTAGACGAAACCATGGTGCGCCCGTCTCCAGCTGGCACCATAAAGTCCTGCCCAAAAAGCCAATTGCGAAGGTTGGTGCGCCCGAACGTGGCCTCCGTGGTGTAGCCAACTTGTGCACGATTGCCACGTGAATTGCCGTCAAAGGCAGATGGGCTAAGCTCGTCGACGCAATGTGCCGCAAACAAAACTGTTCGAGGATTTATCAACAAGCCCGTACACGTGCCACCGCCACTCCCCGCTTCGTTACGGATGGCAAGCCCAACCCAATAGGGGCGCGAATTTGAGCTATCGACGACCGAGGCCGGCGTGACCGTAGACGGCGTAACCAGCGCGATCGCAGACCCACCCGTGGTAAAACCTAAACCCAGCGCTAAACTTGCTACTGTATTTGTTAGAAATTTTCTTGACAATTTCATCTTGCTTCCCCGCAATTCGGATTGATCTGGTTACAATACATAACACTCGTAACATTAAGCACATTAAACTCTAGCGCGTGAATGACTGGCGTCAACTTGTAAGGAACAGAGCTCGGCGGTGTGTAATACCGGGCTCATCACACTTTCTGCGGCGCGGTCGAGCGCAACCTGAGTCAGGCTGAACCGCCATAGTTTATCTCTTGGCCAGCACAGGCTAAGGCTATGGCATGATAAGGGGCAGGACCATGCGCGAAATTCATCATTTCATCGACGGGCAATCAAAATCGGCAAATACAGGCCGCTTTAACAATGTTTATGACCCGTCGACGGGAAAGGTCCAGGCCTTGGTCGAACTGGCGTCGGGTGAGTTTCTGGCTGAAGCCGTGGCAGGTGCCAAAAAGGCCCAGCCTGCTTGGGCGGCGACCAACCCGCAAAAGCGGGCGCGAGTCATGTTCGCCTTCAAAGCCCTCTTAGAGCGTGACATGGAAGATTTGGCGCGCCTGTTATCATCCGAGCACGGAAAAACGGTTGCAGACGCCAAGGGCGATATTCAACGCGGCCTTGAAGTCATCGAATTTGCCTGTGGAATTCCGCATCTGTTGAAGGGTGAGTTTACCGAAGGCGCGGGCCCCGGCATTGATATGTATTCCATGCGCCAGGCCTTAGGCGTGGTGGCGGGTATCACGCCCTTCAACTTCCCGGCCATGATCCCGATGTGGATGTTTGGTGTGGCAATTGCCTGTGGCAATGCCTTCATTTGTAAGCCAAGCGAAAAGGACCCTTCCGTGCCCATGCGCTTGGGTGAGCTTCTGCAAGAGGCCGGTCTGCCCGACGGGATTTTCCAAGTCGTCAATGGCGATAAGGCGGTCGTGGATGCCATCCTCGAGCACCCTGATGTCAAAGCTGTCAGCTTTGTCGGCTCGTCTGCGGTGGCGGAATATATTTATGCCAAGGGCGCGACCTATGGGAAGCGCGTTCAGGCCATGGGTGGGGCCAAGAACCATGCCATCATCATGCCCGACGCTGACCTAGACCAAGTCACCAATGACCTCATCGGCGCAGGCTATGGCAGTGCGGGCGAACGCTGCATGGCGATTTCGGTAGCTGTACCTGTGACGGACAAAGTAGCGGATGCCCTCATAGAACGTCTGAAACCCCGCGTGGAAGCCTTAAAGGTTGGCCCAAGCTTGGACCCCGAAGTCGATTACGGCCCGCTCATCAGCCACGAGCACCGCCAAAACGTGATCCGCTGGATCGATAAGTCCGTCGAAGAAGGCGCAAAACTGGTTGTCGATGGGCGGAAAGTCTCGTTCCAAGGCTATGAGAGCGGGTTCTACCTCGGCGGTTCCCTGATCGATCAGGTCAAGCCGCACATGGATAGCTATAAGACTGAAATCTTCGGACCCGTCTTGCAGATTGCGCGCGCAGAAGATTTTGAAAGCGCGATTGCCCTGCCCAATGCCCACCAATATGGCAATGGCACGGCCATCTATACCCGCAATGGTCGCGCCGCGCGCGAGTTTGCCAGCCGGGTTGAAGTCGGCATGGTGGGCATCAATGTGCCCATCCCCGTGCCCTTGGCCTATCACAGCTTTGGCGGATGGAAGCGCTCTGCCTTTGGCGACGCGAACCAACATGGCAGCGAAGGCGTGCGTTTCTTCACCAAGGTCAAAACCGTGACCGCACGCTGGCCTGAAGGCGCGGGCGCGGCGGAATTCGTTATCCCGACGATGAAATAAGCCAGCCCATGTCGGCCATTGCCGCCCTTTACCGTGACAAGGCGCAAGCCGGGATCTTGCAATTTGACCCGGCTCAAGCCGCGGCTGTCGAACTCTTGGGCGTCTTGTCCAACCGCTTAAGCGACTGGCGGCCGGGTAAAGCGCGGTTCTTGTTTGGCAGGCCAGAACCTGCGCCGGAGGGCATTTATCTTTATGGCGGGGTTGGGCGCGGCAAAAGTATGCTGATGGACCTCTTCTTTGAAGTCGCCCCGGTCGAAAAGAAGCGTCGCGTCCACTTCCATGAGTTCATGGCCGAGGTGCATGCTGGCGTGAATGCTTGGCGGGCGATGAGCACGCAGGAGCGCAAGCAACAGGCCCACTTTGTCAAAGGCGCGGGCGATGACCCGATCCCGCCAGTCGCCAAAGCCATCGCGTCAGAAGCCTGGCTGTTGTGCTTTGACGAATTTCAAGTGACCGACATTGCCGACGCCATGATCCTTGGCCGCTTGTTTGAGCAATTATGGATGCGCCAAGTCGTCGTGGTCGCCACCTCCAACCGCCATCCAAGTGAGCTTTATAAGAATGGCATCAATCGCCAACTTTTCTTGCCCTTCATCGCCATGCTGGAAGAAAAGCTGGAGCTACACGCCCTAGACGGCCAGCGCGACTATCGCCTCGCGCGGCTGGAAAGCCAGCCCGTCTATCATAGCCCGCTCGATGGTCGCGCTTTTGCTGCGATGGACCAAGCTTGGGCCGCTCTCACCCAAGGCGCCCAACCCCGCCCCACCTCGCTGGTGGTTTCAGGCCGGGAAGTAAAGATCGCGCGCGCTGCCGCAGGTTGCGCCCGCATGAGCTTTGAGGATTTGTGTGTCGCAGCCCTTGGGGCCAGCGATTATCTGGCGCTGGCCAAACGGTTTGAGACCCTGATGCTGGACGGCGTCCCGATCATGGGCCCTGAAAAGCGCAATGAGGCCGCCCGCTTTCGCACCCTGATCGACGCGCTTTATGAGAATAAAACCAAGCTGATCATGAGTGCCGAGGCCGAACCCGACCGCCTCTATGGCACGGGCGACCAAGCCTTTGAATTCGAACGCACCGCATCGCGCCTCTATGAAATGCGCTCCCGCGAGTATCTGGCGGCGGAGCGTGGCGGGGATTGAGGCGGGGGGCCTACCCCACCACTTGGTATCAAGGTGGAGGAGCCCGATAGGACGAAGTCGATGCCCAAAACGACCACGTCTCCCAAGCTCAGCTTTAAGGAAGGACCGGTGAACTATTTTTTGGAATATCGTCGGACAGCTTCAAAAGTGCTGCACTGCTCCTGCCAGCATGCGGCACGAAACCCTAAGCATAACCTTAGGCATATTTACTCTAATATCTGTTATCGATAAGCAAAAGATTGGGCTTTGTGAGTTAGCAATTTTTCCGAGTTACCTACAATGCCGGACCTAGATTCAAATACCGTGTTATCTGAAACCTTTGAAGCGCCACAGTTCGTAGCGATTGAGAAGCGATCAAGAAAAGCTGTTCTGTTGGGCATATTGGCGCTCATAGCATTCTCATTGGTGCTTTTATTGCCCTATGTCACACCAACTTTATCTTTTCAGCGTTTAGCTTGGTTTTCCCCCTCTGATAAGTTGGAGCCCCTGCCGCAAGTTTTAAACGCACAAGACGGTACGACCTACTCCGCTTTTATGACTAACCACCTTGGTGCCGCGGGTGGCAGCACCTTGTTGATAAAGGCTTGTAAGCAGGGAAGTTGCTACAAGGCCTTAGAGATAGACGGTGATATTGGACCACAAATGTCCCTCTTAAATGGCGACCATCTGCTTGTTTCATCACAGGTTAGCGGATTACGAATCTTGTTCCCGTTTGTATCAAAACCTAAAACGACACCGATGAAAGCGAAATTGGTGTCAACTTGGGGGATTTTAGCGCCGCCCATTTTTATCGCTACCTTCCCACAAAAGAAAACCGCCGCAGGGCCAGCACCTCAATTTGGGCCCAAATCCTTAGGCGAAAACGGATTTGCAGACCCATCAAAGCCAAATATCTGCGGCGCTAGCGCCCAGTAAAATAAGCCGCCAAATGCACCGCGTGGACCGGGCTGGCCTTCGCAGGTACTGCCAAGTTCGAGGGCTTTACGAAATGCGCTCTCGCAACAATCTGGCGGCGGAGCGTGGCGGGGATTGAGGCGGGGGGCCTAACCCACCACCCGCATCGTCAAATTGATCCGTCCACCGCCCGGTACCAAGGTGGAGGAGCCCGACAGGACGCGGTCAATACCGTGGTAGAAGTGCCGCGATGCGCCACCCAAAACGATCACATCGCCGGAGCTCAGCTTTAAGGACGACGTCGGTCCACCGCGCTCTGCCCCGCCAAGGCGAAAGATTGCGCTGTCGCCCAAGGAGATGGACACGACCGGGGCGGCGCGATCGCGCTCATCGCTATCGACGTGCAGGCCCATCTTCGCGCCATCGCGATAGAGATTGACGAGGCATGCTTGCGGCAGAACTGGGTAATTGGCTAGCCCCTGCCAGAGGTCGAGAAGCACTTGCGGAATAGCGGGCCACGCTTGGCCGGTCACAGGGTGCGTGGCCTGATAACGATAGCCGCCACCTTTGTCCGACACCCAGCCGAGTGGACCTAGATTGGTCATCTCCACACTGAAGGGCTTACCGGTTTTCGGCATGGTTGGACGAAAGAAGGGCGCGCGCTCCATCAAGGGGGCAAGGGTCGCGAGTAGGGCTTCTTGCGCGGCCCGATCCAGATAGGCGGGATAGAAGTCAAAACCCGAATGCAATTGGTTGCGCACGCATTTCACCTTCTAACCTTGCGGTCCAACAGAGTGACACCATATGAGCCTCAGCGCCCTTCACGGGCAGTTTACTGGCAAAACAACATAGCCGTTCTTTTGGGCTTCCGCATGGGGGACAAAAAGTTCGGTGTCCGCTTTTAAGGGACTTGAAGAACATGAGCAAAGTCATCGGTATCGACCTCGGGACCACCAATTCCTGCGTAGCCATCATGGACGGCAAAACAGCCAAAGTGATTGAAAACTCTGAAGGTGCGCGCACCACGCCGTCGGTCGTCGCCTTTGCTGCAGATGGGGAGCGCCTGATCGGCCAACCAGCTCGACGTCAAGCCGTCACCAATCCAGAACAAACCTTCTTCGCCATCAAGCGCCTTGTCGGCCGCACGTTTGACGACCCGATGGTCAAGAAGGACATCAATCTGGTTCCCTACAAAATCACCAAGGGTCCGAGCGGCGACGCCTATGTGACGGGCCGCGACAAGGATTACAGCCCTTCTGAAATCTCGGCCATGATCCTCACCAAGATGAAGGAAACGGCAGAAGCCTATTTGGGCGAGACCGTGACCCAAGCCGTCATCACCGTTCCTGCTTATTTCAACGACGCCCAGCGCCAAGCCACCAAGGATGCAGGCAAGATTGCCGGCCTTGAAGTGCTGCGCATCATCAACGAGCCAACCGCAGCGGCTTTGGCTTACGGCATGGACAAGGGCGGCAACCGCACCATCGCTGTTTATGACTTGGGCGGCGGTACGTTCGACGTATCCGTCCTTGAAATCGGCGACGGCGTGTTTGAAGTGCGCTCCACCAATGGCGACACCTTCCTCGGCGGGGAAGATTTCGACATGCGCATCGTCGACTATTTGGCTGATGAGTTCAAAAAGGAAAAAGGCGTCGATCTGCGCAACGATAAGCTTGCGCTGCAACGTCTGAAGGAAGAAGCCGAAAAAGCAAAGAAAGAGCTGTCGACCACCGCTCAGTATGAAGTGAACCTGCCGTTCATCACCATGGACGCAACCGGCCCACTTCACTTGAACCTGAAGCTGACCCGCTCGAAGCTGGAAGCCTTGGTCGATGATCTGGTTTCGCGCACGATTGATCCGTGCAAAGCCGCGTTGAAAGACGCTGGCCTGACTGCGGCAGACATTGATGAAGTCGTGCTTGTAGGTGGCATGACCCGCATGCCCAAGGTGCAAGAAGCGGTGAAGCAATTCTTCGGCAAAGAGCCACACAAGGGTGTGAACCCAGATGAAGTGGTGGCTTTGGGTGCGGCGATCCAAGCAGGCGTTCTGCAAGGCGACGTGAAAGACGTGTTGTTGCTGGACGTGACGCCCTTGTCTTTGGGCATCGAAACCAAGGGCGGTATCTTTACCCGCTTGATCGAGCGCAACACCACCATCCCAACCAAGAAGAGCCAAGTCTTCTCGACCGCTGATGACAACCAGTCCGCCGTGACCATCCGCGTGTTCCAAGGCGAACGCGACATGGCAGCCGACAATAAGTCGCTCGGCCAATTCGACCTCGTCGGTATCCCACCGGCGCCAAGCGGTGTGCCCCAAATTGAAGTGACCTTTGACATTGACGCCAATGGCATTGTGTCGGTCTCGGCAAAAGACAAGGCAACCAACAAAGAGCAATCGATCCGTATTCAAGCCAATGGCGGTCTGTCCGATGCTGATATTGATCAAATGATCAAGGACGCTGAAGCCAATGCCGACGCCGACAAGAAGAAGCGCGACTTGGTGGAAGCCAAGAATGGCGCTGAAAGCTCGGTCCATATGGTTGAAAAGCAATTGAGCGAGTTTGGCACCAAGCTCGAAGTTGCTGATCGTGAAGCCATTGAGGCTGCCGTCGCCGCAACCAAGGAAGCCGCTTTGGGTGAAGATGTCGAAGACATCCAAGCCAAGACCCAAGCTTTGATGCAGGCTGCCATGAAAATTGGTGAAGCCATGTATGCTGAGCAGCAAGCCGGTGCGGCGGAAGCCGATGCCAAGAAAGATGCAGGCGACGACGGCGTTGTCGACGCAGACTTCGAAGACGTCACCGACGACAAGAAGTAATCGAAACAACCCCTTTGCGAATGGGTCTCGTGACCAGTTTGCAAAGGGGTTCGCTTCGGGCCTTGGTTGACGGATGCGCCGCCTCTCCTACGCCTCAACCAGGCCTCAAGTGTCCGCTGATGCCCGTGGTCAACACGCAGAGCACACACAAAGCGACTTCTGGCTAACAATCCTGCTCTAATTCGGGGATCCTATGAGCGACGATTATTATGATCTTCTGGGCGTGGCCCGTGATGCGGATGAGGCCGTGCTGAAAAGCGCCTACCGCAAGAAGGCCATGCAATGGCACCCCGATAAGAACCCCGGCAATGCCGAGGCTGAGGCAAAATTCAAAGACATCAATGAAGCCTATGCGGCACTGTCTGACCCGCAAAAGCGCGCGGTCTATGATCGCTATGGCAAGGCAGGCCTCAATGGTGGCATGGGTGGCGGCGGCGGCGGCTTCCAAGGCGATGCAGGCGATATTTTCGAATCCGTCTTTGGCGACATTTTCGGCGAAGTGTTTGGTGGTCGGCGTACGCAACAGCGTGCAGGCCCCGCGCGCGGCGCAGACCTGCGCTATGATTTTGAGATCACCCTAGAAGAAGCCTTCCGGGGCAAGGATGCAGAACTTAACATCCCCACCAATCAGGTTTGCGAAGTCTGCGACGGCTCTGGCGCAGAGCCCGGCACCCGCCCTGAAGTTTGCCCCACCTGCAGCGGCACAGGCCAAGTGCGCGCTCAACAAGGCTTCTTCATGATGCAACGGACCTGTCCCACCTGTCATGGGCGTGGCACCATCATCAAAAGGCCCTGTAAGTCCTGCCACGGCCACGGCACCAAGCAAGTGGAGCGCACGTTGTCAGTTGCGATCCCGGCTGGCGTCGAAGATGGCACCCGGGTTCGTTTGACGGGCGAAGGCGAGTTGGGCGCGCGTGGCGGCCCGCGCGGCGACCTCTATGTCTTCTTGTCAGTCAATAAGCACGAGCTGTTTGAACGCGATGGTCCGACGCTTTATTGCCGCATCCCCGTCACCATGACGACGGCGGCCTTAGGCGGTAAGATCGAAGTGCCGACCATTGACGGCGGCAAAGCTGAGCTGGAAATTCCTGAAGGCAGCCAAACCGGTCGTCGCATTCGCCTGCGCCATCACGGCATGACGACCCTGAAATCGGCGCTGCGTGGCGACATGCATGTCGAGCTGTTCGTCGAAACCCCGCGCAGCCTGACTGCCCGTCAAAAGGAGCTGTTGCGCGAGTTTGCCGGCGAATGTGGCGAGAAAAGCCATCCCGAGCACACCGGCTTCTTCGATAAAGCCAAGGGCTTTTGGGATAAGGTGACTGGGACGGAGTGATCAGCCCGTTTTTGCTGGCCGCTTGGCCATCAAGGTGCGGGTCATGACGCTCATGACCAAGAGGCCATCCTGATCTTGCACTTCGTGGCTGGCCGTCAGTACGCCTTCACGATCATTGCGGTCTTCGGTTGCCAAAAACGTCAAGCGGACGGATAGCTCTTCGCCAGCATAGGCGGCTTTGTAATAGCGCAACGCATCTTGCCCCAAGCGTTGCAGCACGGGCCATTCACGGGTTTCTTCCCACAACATGCGCCGCCAGAGGGCATAGATATGGCTTTCTGCGGCGCGCGGCCCCGCCCCTTCGCGTCCTTGCTCGCTGGCCTTCAGGGGGAGATTGGGTGCAAAACGCTCGTGAAATAGGGTGATATCTTCCGCGCTCACCAAAGCTGCACCGAAATCATAGGTTCGCCCGACGATGATGTCTTCAAACCACCAACCCGGTTGTCTCGGCAAAATACTCACGCAGAAGTCCTTTCCGTTTTCGGACCCAGTTAGGGTTTCAGGTGCGAAGCGCTAACGGTGGTTTGTTTCGCCTGTTTTTTCCAGCCCTAGTTTCAATCTCGACAGCGTTTTTCTGCGCGACCCAGACCCACACCATTGGCCAGCCCCTCGAAGGACGCTAAGTAGCGATGGAAAAGGACTTTATGCATGAAACGCGCGCTCTTAGCTCTCTGGCTCTTAATCTCGTGGGTTGGCTTCGCGCAGGCGCAAGTCCCGGCCGGGATTTCCACGCCAATTGGCATTAGCGCCAGCTCGGAAAATGTTGAGATCACCTTGATCAGCGAACGGGCGGCGGTTCAACCCGGTGATGTCTTTCATGTCGCCATCCGGCAAAAGATCGCAAGGGACTGGCATACCTATTGGCGCAATCCGGGCGATTCCGGCGAACCTACCTACCTAAATTGGACATTGCCTGAGGGCGTGAAGGCGGGCGAAATCAAATGGCCAGCGCCCACAGCCATCCCCTTTGGCCCCTTGGTGAATTACGGCTTTTCAAACTTAGTGGTCCTACCCTTAGAGGTTCAAGTTCCAGCTTCGGCAAAGCCCGGCACCACCCTCTCGCTGAAAGTCGATGCGACTTGGTTGGAATGCGCCGATGTGTGCATTCCGGGCGAAGGCAGTGTTGCAATCACTTTGCCTGTTGAAGCTGCCAAGCGGGACAGCGGCGATGCTTCAGACATCCAAGCGACACTGGCGTCCTTGCCCAAGCCCTTGCCCGGCAAAGCGCACCTGACCGACCTGGGTGACGGTGGCTTGCAATTGGTGGTCACGGGCGTGCCGGCAGATCGCAAGGCCTATTTCTTCCCTCATGAGCTTAAACTCGGGGCTCTCGTGGATTTTGCGGCACCGCAAGAATTTGTGCGCGGCAAGGATGGCTTTGGCCTGAACCTTGTGAAGTCCAAATCCTTGCCAGACCCCTTTGTTGGCCCGTTTGACGGCGTTTTGGTGATTGGCGAGGGCAGAAATGCCAAAGCCTATAGCCTGAGTGCGGATTTAATCGCCGCAGCCCCAATGGTAGATACGGCGGGGCCAAAGGCCGCGGGTGGTGCCGACGTTGGACTACTACAGGCCCTGCTCTTCGCCTTTCTAGGCGGCCTAATTTTGAACCTGATGCCCTGTGTCTTCCCGATCCTATCCATGAAGGCCTTGGGCCTGTTGGAGGCTTCGCACGGGGATAAGGCAGAAGCGCGCACCCACGGCCTGTGGTACGGCTTTGGCGTGCTTGCCAGTTTCCTTGGTCTTGCAGGTCTGCTGATTGGCCTGAAGGCCGCTGGCATGGCAGTTGGCTGGGGCTTTCAGTTGCAATCGCCCGCCATCATTGTCGGCCTAGCGATTTTGATGGTTCTGATCGGGTTCAACCTCTTGGGCTTTTATGAGATTGGCACCTCGCTGCAAGGCGCAGGCACAGGCCTTGCGAGCAAGAGTGGGCATGCAGGCTCGTTCTTTACGGGCGTCTTGGCTGTCGTGGTTGCTGCACCCTGCACCGCGCCCTTCATGGGTGTGGCTTTAGGCTTTGCCGCCACTCAGCCTGCGATAGGGGCCTTGAGTGTGTTTGCAGCTTTGGGGCTGGGCTTTGCGGCCCCCTTTGTCGCCCTGACTTTCATGCCCGGCCTGATGCGGGCGTTGCCGCGGCCGGGACCTTGGATGAGCCGCCTCCGCGAGGCTTTGTCCTTCCCCATGTTTGCCACCGCAATCTGGTTGATCTGGGTCAGCAGCGCCCAAGTGGGTCAAGCGGGCGTCTTGGCGGCCTTGGGTGGTGTCTTGGCTGCTAGCATGGCTGTGTGGATTTGGCGGACTTGGTCTGGGCACAAAGGGCGCGCCATCGCGCTGATGATCTTAGTCGCAGGCCTTGTTGGCGCTGGCACCTATGTCACCCAAGCTCCCGCAAAGACCACGGACGCCGCCACCGCCACCTTTGGCGGTGAGCCTTGGACGCCTGCCCGTGTCGACGCTCTGCAACGGGAAGGCAAAACCGTCTTCGTCAATTTCACAGCCGACTGGTGTGTGACCTGTAAGGTCAATGAAGTCACCGTCTTTGCAGATCCTGCCGTGCGCGAGGCTCTAAATGGGGACAAGGCCGTATATCTGGTGGCAGACTGGACCAGTCGCGATGATGTGATCGCCCAAGCGCTGGCAAGCCACGGACGCGTGGGTGTACCCCTATATCTCGTGTATAAGCCCGGCGTGGCAGAACCCCAAATCCTGCCGCAGTTGCTAAGCCCTGAGATCGTCAAGACCGCGCTGAAATAGGAGGAGTGCCGATGAGAATTGTTTGGCTGACAGCCGCACTTGCCTTGGCGAGCTTCACGTGGATCGAGACGCAGGCGGGCGGCATCTATTCCCCGAGCGAGCCCAACTCTCACCCCAAGACGAAGGGTGTGCCCCCTGTATCGGGTGCCATGGCACCCAGCATTTCGATGCAAGACACGACTGGGCGCAAGTTTACCCTAAGCGCCTATCGCGGCAAAATTGTCGTGCTGGAATGGACGAACTTTGAATGCCCCTATGTCGCCCGGCACTATAACAGCGGTTCGATGCAAGCGGTGCAAGCGTCAGCCCTCAAAGACGGCGTCGTGTGGCTGACGATCTTCTCCTCGGCACCTGGCAAGCAAGGCTATCAGGATAGCCGCGGCGCGGATTATTTCACGGCCGAAAAAGGATCAAAGCCCACCGCCAAAGTGCTGGACCCAACCGGTGTGGTCGGCAAAGCGTTTGGTGCCCGGACAACGCCGCATATGTTTGTGATCGATGAAGCGGGCCGCATTGCTTATGCCGGGGCGATAGATGATCAACCCCGTGCCGTCCTGCCCGCCGGAGCTGTCCCCCGCAACTATGTGCGCGAAGCCATCACGGCCGTCAAAAACAAACAAGCCCCAGCCATTCGCGCGACGTCGGCTTATGGCTGCTCGATCAAATATGCAGGCAATTAGTCCTCGGCTTCGGCCAAGCGACGGGCGGTGTCATCTGCGATCAAGGCTTGGATCATTTCATCCAAACCGCTGCCTTCAAGCAATGTATCCAGCTTGTAGAGCGTCAGATTGATCCGGTGATCGGTCACGCGGCCTTGCGGGAAGTTATAGGTGCGGATGCGCTCTGACCGATCGCCCGAGCCCACTTGGGACTGGCGGCTGGCCGAACGCTCAGCGGCCAGAGCGGAACGCTGCTGCTCATAAAGGCGCGCCTTTAGCGTGCGCATCGCGATGGCGCGGTTTTGGTGCTGTGACTTTTCAGATGAGGTCACCACGATGCCGCTGGGGATGTGGGTCAAACGGACGGCAGAATCGGTTTTGTTGACGTGCTGACCACCAGCCCCGGACGAGCGATAGGTGTCGATCCTTATGTCCTTTTCATGGACTTCAATTTCAACATCCTCGCGCGCAGGCAGCACAGCAACTGTGGCAGCTGAGGTATGGATGCGGCCGCCAGCTTCCGTCGCGGGTACGCGCTGCACGCGGTGCACGCCGCTTTCAAACTTCATCCGACCAAAGGCCCCTTCGCCAGAGACCGAGGCGATGATTTCCTTATAGCCGCCCATTTCGCCGTCAGAGATGCTTTCAACTTCAACCCGCCAACCGCGCGTGGCCGCATAGCGCTGATACATACGGAAAAGATCGCCAGCAAACAGAGCTGCTTCGTCGCCACCAGTTCCAGCGCGGACTTCCAAGATCACATCGGCTTCGTCGTCGGCATCCTTCGGCAAAAGCAGGATTTGCAGATCTTGCTCCATCACAGGGATCGACTCCCGCAGGACTTCAAGCTCGGCTTGCGCCATTTGCGCCATTTCGTCGCTATTGGGCAGATCGAGGATCATTTGCTCCAGCTCACTGCGTTCTCCGCGCGCTTTGTCGAGTGCGCGGATTGCATCGGCAACCGGGGCTAGGCTGGACCGCTCTTTCGACAGGCGCATGATCTCGCCCCCGTCTGAACAAACAGACAAACGGGCATCAATCTCGTCGAAGCGGTCGAGAACACGAAAAAGGCGATCTTGGGTCAGGCGCATGAGACCGCGGCGGTTAGCATGACATGGGACTGTCGGTCGAGGGATGGACGCACAAGCCGCCGGGCGACTTTGTTCGAACAACTTGGCTTAAACGAAAAACGCGACCCCGAAAGGTCGCGCTTTTGAGCCAGTGCAACTTGGGCTGTGGGTCACCCACTGCCCAACACACAAATTTAGGCAGCTGCGGTTTCAGCCAGCTTTGCTTTGATGTCGCGACGAATCTTGCGCGCACGATCCGACATCTTGGTCTCGTCGATTTTCACAATGAAGCCATCGAGGCCTCCGTTATGATCGACCGAGCGCAAAGCTGCCATCGTGATGCGCAACTTGAAAGCGCGGCCCAAAGCGTCAGACGCCAAGGTGACATCTTGCAGGTTTGGCAAATAGCGACGCTTGGTCTTAATGTTGGAGTGGCTGACGATGTGGCCAACCATAGGTCCAGTTCCAGTCAATTCGCAACGGCGCGACATGGCGATTTCTCTCTTGCTAAAGCCTTGTCACCCTCAAATAAGAGTGTTCATCGGCGAATTCGTGAATTCTGCCTCGCCCAGAACCCACTGCCCACACCATCGTGGGCCGGGACAGGATTGGACCAGCCAGAAGAGGGGCGCGGATACGGGTTTGCGAAGATAAAGTCAAGACAAAGGCTGGTTTCAAACTGCCAAACCGGTGTTGAACGTGTCTGTGCTGCCCTCTGACAGCCGCTGACCGCTTTTTGCGGCTTTCTCATCAGATATTAACCTTATCGCCGCACTGAGGCCGTATTCCTTAGCTAGGTGTCGATTCTAACAGTTTCGTTCCTAACTTCTGTTCGCGCGAACAGAGCTGACCATTGAACCCATTAGTGAGGCGTGCATGGACGCGGTAGCAACAGTAACAAGCTTTTCCTTCCTCGATTTGTTCCTAAAGGCCGATTGGGTCGTCAAGGCGGTGATGATTGGGTTGGCCTTGGCCTCGGTCTGGTCATGGGCTGTTGCCATCGATAAATGGCTGCAAATTCGCAAGCTGGAGGCCGGCGCACGCGTTGTTGAAGCCTCTTTGGCCGAAGGCCGCGGCATTGATGCCATCGAAGAAAGCGCCAAGCCCGGCGATGCGATGGCCCGGGTCGTCGCGGTCGGCATGGCAGAAGTCCGCCTTGCCCGTCGCATACCCAATCAAACCGAAATAGGCCTTAGCCGAGCAATTGAGCGCATGGAACGGGTGATGCAAGCCGCCACTGCGCGCGAGATGGCACGTGCTGAACGCGGTCTGGCAATCTTGGCAACCATCGGAACTTCTGCACCCTTCGTCGGCCTGTTCGGCACAGTCTGGGGTATTATGAATGCCTTCCGCGGCATTGCCCAATCGCGGGATACAAATCTGGCTGTCGTAGCTCCTGGTATTGCGGAGGCATTGTTTGCGACCGCCCTCGGCCTATTGGCCGCTATCCCCGCTGTTATTTTTTACAATTGGCTCGCTGGCAGTCTGGACCGCTTTGCAACCCGCCTAGACGCCTTGAGTGATGATGTGATTGCGCGCGTTTCCCGCCGCCTGCAGGACCCGACCTAACATGGCGGTCGGGATCGGATCTCGGCGCGGAGCCGGCAAGCACGGCAGACGCAGCCGCCGCCTGATGGGCGAAATCAACGTCACGCCCTTTGTTGACGTGATGCTGGTGCTATTGATCATCTTCATGGTGGCCGCCCCTTTGTTGACGGTGGGTGTGCCCGTTGACCTGCCCAAGACGGAAGCCAAGAGCTTACCCAGCGAGCAAGAACCGCTAACGGTCACGATCCTCGCCAACGGCCAAGTCTATTTGCAGAATGAAGTCGTAGCCTATGACCAATTGTTGCCACGGCTGACCGCCTTGGCCGGCGAGGGCTATGATCGCCGAATCTTTATTCGCGCCGCGGAAAAAGCCCCGTATGGTATTGTGATGCAAGTCATGGCGCGGGTGAATTCTGCTGGCTATCGCAATCTGGGATTGGTGACCGATACGGTCGAGCAATAGGATAGGCCCCGAGCGCATGCGCGCCAGTGACCCCCATATCGGCAGTCTGAAGTGGCAGGACCCCAGCCCAATCGGGCCGGGCGTGGTTGTTTCGGCTTTTGTGCATGCAGGGATTATCGCCCTGGGCCTTGTCTTGTGGCAGAACCCGCCGGCGTTTACACCAGAAGACGTGATCCCTGTCGCGATAGTCGCCGATACACCCAGCGTGATCGGGCCCGAAACCCAAGCCGAGACGGTGCGGACGGGTGAAGAGAACAGCGAGATGGTCGTTGCAGACTCCCCAGTTGCGGATGCAGCGCCTGCCCCAGAGCCGAAGTCAGAAGTTAGTCCTCCTCCTCCGGCTGCACCGACCCCGCAGCCGGTCCAAAAGGCCCCGCCGCCAAAGCCTGCCCCGGCGAGCGTGCAGAAGGCTGCGCCAACGCCCACTGCGCCTGCAAAAGCAAGCCCGCAGAAGGCCGCTTTGCCCACGCAAGTTGCGCCAAGCCTTCCATCTAAGGCCAACACGAAATCAAAAGTGCAAGCCAAGCCTGAACCGGCTTTCGATTTTGCGGCCGCCAGTGCTGCGGCAAGCGGCGCAAATTCAGGTGGACGAACAGCACCCAAGCTGGCTGCAGCCGGTCAGTCCGCCAAGCAAGGCCGTGCAGGTGGCGGCACCCTGCTCGCTGGCGATCTGGAATCGGCTCTTCGGGCACAGATTTACCAATGTTGGCGCAGGCCGGCCGAGAACTCGCCACGCCTAATCGTCACGCTTCAAATCGAATTGACGCCAGATGGAAATTTGGCGAAGGCTCCGACACTAATCCGCCCTTCAAGCGAAGCCGGCGCGGATAATAAGCTTTTGGTGGCGATTGAGGCGGCGAGGCGCGCCGTTCAGCAATGCGCACCTTTTTCCTTGCCTGCCGATCGCCATACGCAATGGCGCTTGGTGAATTTTGACTTTGACGCGCGAAAGGCTGATCGGCCTTAATGCAAAGCTGCCTGTAACGGAAATTTGTCTTACCTTGCCGCAAAATATTCATCTTCTAGGGTCAAGAAACCACTAATGACAGCACTCAGCCTCCTACTTCCGGCTCTCTGCCGCGCCCTTCGCCCGACGCTTCTCGCGCTTTTGATGGCTTTTGCCTGGCTAACGCCAGCGCTGGCGCAATTGAATGTGAGTGTAACGGAGGGGCATCGGCGGCCTATGCCGATTGCGATTGCGGATTTCTCAGGCCCGCACGGAAGCTCTATTGCTAGCGCGGTGCGCGATAATCTCGCCCGCTCGGGTCTGTTTCAAGTTCAAAACCCAGACTCCTTCTTGCAACGCGATATGGATGTGAACGTTGCGCCCCGCTTTGCCGACTGGCGCATCACGAAAACCGAAGCTTTGGTTATTGGGCGAGGCGGGGTGGTATCAGGCCGTTTGCGGGTCGAGTTTCGCTTATGGGATGTCTATGGCGAAAGCCAGATGCTGGGCCTAGAATTCGCCACTACGGACGAAAATTGGCGGCGGATCGCGCACAAAGTTTCTGACGCGATCTATCGTCGATTGACCGGTGAAGTCGGGTATTTCGACAGCCGGGTTGTCTTTGTCGCTGAAAGTGGCAGCCGAACCAATCGGGTCAAGCGGCTTGCCGTGATGGATCAGGATGGGGCCAATCCCAGCTATCTTACCGATGGCACCGAACAAGTTCTCAACCCGCGCTTTAACGCGCAAGGCCAACAAATCGTTTACTCGGCTTTGTCAGACCGGGGTATCAAAATTTGGGTGGTCGATATTGAGAGCGGCCGGAAAGAAGCTGTGGCTATTCCGGGCAATATGGCGTTCGCCCCACGCTTTACCCCTGATGGCCAATCCATCATTTTCAGCGCGGACCGCGACGGCGATGTGGATGTGTTCATCAAGAGCTTGCGGACTGGCAAATTGAGCCAGCTAACCCGCAATCCAGCCATCGACACCTCACCCGATATGTCCCCAAACGGTAACCAGATTGTTTTCACCTCGGACAGAGGCGGCAGCACGCAAATCTATGCCATGAATGCCGATGGATCCGGCGTTCGTCGCCTAACCTTCAGCGAAGGCCGCTATTCTACCGCTGTTTGGTCTCCCAAGGGAGACTTAATTGCCTTCACGCGCCAATTCGGTGGGCAATTTCAGATTGGTGTGATGGCGGCGGATGGGTCAAACTTGAAAATCCTCGCGGAGGCCTATCTGGTTGAAGGCCCGACTTGGTCACCCAATGGCCGTGTCATTATGTTTCAACGTGAAGGCGGGCCCGGTCAATCGCCAAGCCTGTGGACCGTGGATGTCTCTGGTACCAATCTTCGCAAATCCCCTTGGTCCGCGCCGGGTTCAGACCCCGGTTGGTCCGCAACCCTGCCTTAAGCGTCTAACCTTGTTTCGATAAACCCCGCCCTTTGTAAACACCCTATCATTTAGGAGCCTGCCATGACCCCTTCCCAAATCCCGACCCAACAATCCTCAGGCTTGAAAGTCCGTTCTCTCGCCCTGATGCTTGTTTCAAGCTTGACCTTGGTGGCGTGCGCGAGCACCAAGAAAACAACGCCGCCGATTGCCGATACAAATGCACCTGTGGCTGTCGCCAATTCTGAGGCCGCACCAACAATTGCCCAAGCGGCGGCCGAGACCAGAGCACCTGTGGCATCTGCCCCTCTTGGACCAGTTATTGCCAGCGGCAACGCGACCAATGCTGATACGGCCAGAGCACAGCAAAGCTTCTCACCCTACGCCACTTTAGCCGAAGCCGGTGAGCGCATTTTCTTCCCAACCGATCGGTTTGACTTGACCGATGAAGCCCGCTCCATTCTGACCCGTCAGGCGGCTTGGATTAAGGCCAACCCGGGCAAGCGCGTTTTGATCGCTGGCAATTGTGATGAGCGCGGGACACGCGAGTATAACTTGGCCTTGGGTGCACGCCGGGCGAGTGCGGCGCGCGACTTCTTAGCAGGACTTGGTGTCGACCCTGATCGAATCGAAACCGTCTCCTATGGGAAGGAGCGTCCAATCGATGAGCGTCCAAATGCTGAAGGTTGGGCCGTGAACCGGAACGCCCAAACCATGTTGCTCGATTAATCATGGCCGCACCGCAAGTCGCCTCTTTGATCTCAAGCCAAATCGCCCCCCTTTCCAGCAGGGCGGCGCAACGTGCCCTGCAGTTTGGAACGTTGTTGAGCCTAGTGGTGGTGGGTGCTGGCTTGATGCTGAGTGCTGAACCTGTTTGGGCACAAGCGCGCGGTGCAAATCCGCCGGTGGCAGCCACCAATCCGAGCGGTCCAACCCCGGTTACTGTCCCCCCGATTTCAGCGGAACCCATCTCAGCCCGTTTAATCATCCGCCTGGAACAAGTTGAGCGCCAAGCGGCTGAACTGACTGGGCGGATCGAAGTCTTGGAAGCCCTGCTAGCCAAGCAGCAAGCAAGCCAAGATCGATTGGTGCAAGAGCTGGAAGCAGAGCGCGCCAATCAATCGGCGGTAGCCGTCAGCGGCTCACGGGTTGCCGATATAGCAACCGTTGAAAGTAGCCCCGCGGCTGCGCAAGACGCGCAAGCCTTAGTTGGCGATGTTGCCCCCGCCCCTGCCCCACCACCCGGGGCAGACTCTTTATTCTCGGCTGCCCAATTGGCCTTACAGCGCGGCGATTATCAGACCGCTGAGAGCAATCTGACTAATCTTGTTACCAATTTTCCAACCGCGCCTGAAGGGATTGAAGGTCGCTGGCTTCTTGGTGAAACCCGCTTTGTCCAATCAGCTTGGGGTCCTGCGGCTGAGGCCTATTTGAGCTATCTGGAAGCGGCCCCTCAAGGCGGGCGTGCCTCTGAATCCTTAGTGCGCTTGGCCGGGGCCTTTGGTCAGCTGGGCAATGCTAAATTGCGATGTTCAGCGCTCGACGAGTTTAAACGTCGGACGCCCAACCCAGATCCGACGCTGAAAGCGCGGGCAGACGCCGAAGTGGCGCGGTCGCCGTGCCCGGCCACCTAGTGGCCAATGGTGCGGAAGACCCCGCGCCTTGCCCAATTGGCCACGCTCTGCCCCACTTCTTTTCAAAGCTGGACCATTGGCAAAAAGAATTTGGCTCGCCCATGCTGATCGCCTTGTCTGGCGGTGGTGACAGTATGGCTTTGTGCCGGATGGCCAGCCAATGGGCGAAGATTACGGGCGCGCCGCTCTATGTCGCTTCAGTTGATCACGGACTGCGCCCAAATTCGGCTGCCGATTCGGCCCAAGCCATTGCTTGGGCACGCGCGCTTGGCCTTTCTGGAGAGGTCGTTCGGTTGGATGATCGGCCCGCACATGGTGGGCTGCAGGCTTGGGCACGACAAGCGCGCTATCAGGCTTTAGCGTCTGTGGCACAACGCGTGAGCGCCAAAATGATCCTCGTTGGCCACACCTGGGACGATCAGGTTGAGACTGTTTGCTGGCGCTTGGCGCGGCAATCGGGCTTAGACGGTTTAGCTGGTATGGCAGAAGTAGCGATCAATCCTTTTGCCCAGATTGAGGCCCCAAATCTGCTGGGACGACCCCTTTTGGGGCTAAAACGAGCCGATTTGCGCGCTTGGCTTATGCATGAAGGTCAAGATTGGCTGGAAGATGAAAGCAATCAGAATCTAGATTTTGCCCGCATTCGGACGCGTAAGCTGGTGCAAGAGATGGCCGCGCACGGGGTAGACCTTGAGCGCATTGTTCGCCTTGCGGCCATAGCTGATGCGCTGAGATCGGCGCAGGAACATGCCACGTGGGACCTATTGAAGCGGTGCAAACTGACCCCGGTCGAAGCAGGCTGGCAACTAAATGCGACCTCGCTTAGCGAAGGAGAACCAGTCGTAATTGAGCGGGCCTTAGGCTGGTTGATTTATAGCCTCACCCAGACTGAGCGAGCACCAGAGGCCGAAAAACTGGGCCGATTGGTAGAAGGTCTTATGGCAAACCCAGCTCAGCCCAGAACCCTTGGCGGGGTAAGGGTTGCACGAAAGGGTGACAGGTTTTTCTTTGAGCTCGCCCCGGCTCGACGCGGACAACAGGCCGTCCAAAGCCCAACACGCCAGAGCCAGTACGCGCGACTTTTGGGCATTTCACGTCAACCACACGAATTTGTAACCCAATAAAATCGAATTCGAGCAGAAGATGGGCTTACATGATTGGATTGAACGACTATGTTAGTCTAGTCCGCCACAAAACAATGCGGCAGGGTGATTAATCACTTCTCATAAAGAGTGGTGATTTCAGAAAGAGATAATGATGAAGCTGCGCGATCTTGCAATCTGGGGATTTTTGGCTTTGGCACTGGTGACAGTGTTCACCTTAATGAACCGTCCGTCCCCGTCGGCCTCGATGACAACGATGCCTTATTCGACCCTGTTGACCGAAGTGGACAACGGGCGCGTGAAGGAAGTCACGATCACTGGTCCCCAAGCGCGTGGCCGCATGCAAGATGACAAGGCCTTTGTTGCTGTGGTCCCGACGCCTGCGACTGACCTGTTGGCGCGCTTGGAAAAATCCAATGCCGAGATTCGCATTGAAGAGGTGCCGCGGGCCAATTTCTTGACTGCGCTGATCGCGAACCTGTTGCCGTTGCTGATCATGGTCGGCCTTTGGTTCTTCTTGATGCGCCAGATGTCTGGCGGTGGCGGTAAAGGCGGTGCGATGGGCTTTGGTAAGTCCAAGGCGAAACTGCTGACCGAAAACAAGAACAAAGTGACCTTCGAAGACGTCGCTGGCATTGATGAAGCCCGCGAAGAATTGCAAGAAGTCGTCGACTTCTTGAAGGACCCTTCGAAGTTCCAGCGCTTGGGCGGAAAGATCCCCAAAGGCGCGCTGCTGGTCGGCCCGCCAGGTACGGGTAAGACTTTGACCGCGCGTGCGGTTGCTGGCGAAGCCAATGTGCCTTTCTTCACGATTTCTGGTTCGGACTTTGTTGAAATGTTCGTCGGCGTCGGCGCGAGCCGGGTGCGCGACATGTTTGAGCAAGCCAAGAAGAATGCGCCTTGCATCATCTTCATCGACGAAATCGATGCCGTCGGTCGCCACCGTGGTGCCGGTCTCGGCGGCGGCAATGATGAGCGTGAGCAAACCTTGAACCAGCTTTTGGTCGAGATGGATGGTTTTGAAGCCAATGAAGGCATCATCATCATCGCTGCGACCAACCGTCCAGACGTATTGGACCCTGCTTTGTTGCGTCCAGGCCGTTTTGACCGTCAGGTCACCGTTGGCCTGCCCGATATTTCGGGCCGCGAGAAGGTCTTGAAAGTTCACATGCGCAATGTGCCTTTGTCGTCCGACGTCGACGCAAAGACCATCGCTCGTGGCTGCCCCGGCTTCTCGGGTGCTGACTTGATGAACCTCGTCAATGAAGCGGCCCTGCTGGCTGCCCGTCGTGGCCGCCGTCTGGTCACCATGCAAGAGTTCGAAGACGCCAAGGACAAAATCCTGATGGGCGTTGAGCGCAAGACCATGGCGATGACCATCGAAGAAAAGAGCCTGACCGCCTATCATGAAGGTGGCCATGCGTTGGTGGCTTTGACCGTTCCCCACACAGACCCCGTCCACAAAGCCACGATCATTCCACGTGGCCGCGCCTTGGGCATGGTGATGCAATTGCCAGAGCGGGACAAATTGTCCTTTAGCTATCGCCAAATGATGAGCCGTCTGGCCGTTATGATGGGTGGTCGCGTCGCCGAGGAATTGATCTTCGGTAAGGATGCCATCACCTCTGGTGCCTCGTCCGACATCGAACAGGCAACCCGCTTGGCCCGTGCCATGGTGACCCGCTGGGGCTTCTCAGACGAATTGGGTACGGTTGCTTACGGCGAAAACCAAGAAGAAGTCTTCTTGGGCCACTCCGTCTCGCGGACGCAGAATGTATCGGAAGCCACCGCGCAAACCATCGACAAAGAGGTTCGTCGCCTCGTTGAGTGGGGTAATGCTGAGGCAACCCGTATCTTGACCGAGCGTCGCGCGGATTTGGAAGTCTTAGCGCAAGGCTTGTTGGAATATGAAACCCTGTCGGGTGAGGAAATCAAAATCTTGCTCGAAGGCGGCTCCATCAAGCGCGATGATGCGGTGACGAGACCTCCGGCAGGACCTTCTTCCGCCTTGCCAACCATTGGCAAGAAGAGCGGGGGGACGACCTCCACCGGCCCGGAACCTTCTCCGGCTTGATCTCAACAAGTCCCAACCCCTCCCAAATTTGGGAGGGGTTTTTTGTAAGACGATACATCCAAATACGAGAAGAGCATGGCACGCGACCTGATCAAAATGACCCCACAAGAAGCCATTGCAGGCCTAGCTGGCTGGCAAGAAGTTGCCGGGCGCGCAGCCATTGAAAAGACCTTCAACTTTGCCGATTTCAAGCAAGCTTTTGGCTGGATGACGCGTGTGGCCTTGAAGGCGGAACAGATGGACCATCATCCCGAGTGGTTCAATGTTTATGCCAAAGTCCATGTCCTTCTGGCCACCCACGATGCCGATGGTGTGACGAATTTGGATGTTGAGTTGGCCAGCTTTATGGACGCCAGTGCGGCAAACTGAGATTGACGACCTCTAATTTCAGAAAAAAAGAGTTAATTTAACTCGGTGATAACCACGCAAACCCTTTGTATCCCATAGGACATTGGGCCCCTGCGGCCTTTCGCTATTGGCTTACGGGATTGTGACATGGGTGCGCGCACACAGTCAAAACAAGATACACTGCATTGGCGCCAGCGCGTGACGCGTGACGGGCTATTGGGTGCAGGCATCCTTGGCGGCACCGTCATGAGCCTCGCGACCATGACTTTCAACGCACAAGATCCCAGCTGGAATGTTTCTGGCAGCAGCAAAACGTCAAATTGGCTGGGTGAGCCCGGTGCAACTTTGGCTGACTTCGTGTTGCAACTACTCGGCATCGCAATCATTCCAGCACTTCTGGCCCTCATCTCCTTTTGTTTCCTTGCATTGATCCGAGGCCCCGGTGGTGTGCCGCGCTTGCGCTTGCGCGCTTGGCTGGCAGCGCTGGGCGTTGTGATGTTTGCAGCCGCCGTATCTGGCCTACCCCATGCGCCATCTTGGCCGATGCGGACTGGGCTTGGTGGTCTGATTGGCGACAGCATCTTACACATCTTTGCTATGCCCTTCTCTGGCGCGCAAAGTGGTGAGGGCTTTGGTGCCGTCATCGCTTTTGCTATTGCTATTGCTTGCGGTAGTGTCGCGATGCAGCTGAAGCGGACCGACTTTGACGCCGCCATTGATGCGGCCACCTATGGCTGGGCCAGCTTGCGGGTCGCCGCAGATGGTTTGATGGAGCGCTTTGGCGTGGCCAAGGCCCCAACCCGCAAACCAGCAACCACCACACGAAAAAAGGCTGAGCGCCCCGTCGCCACCCGTGAGATTGACCCCCATGATGTAGCCTCGATTGCTGCCCGTTTTGCCCCAACGGACGCGAAAGTCGGTGCAGCGCGCGATGTCTGGCGCGAGCCTGAAGTCCATACCACGACCTATGAAGCGCCCGGGTATCCCGCTAGCGATATCCCCATCGAGCGGCCAAAAAGCCCCAGACAATCAGAGCGTGCCGGCCGTGAGGCCCAAGGCGTCCTGCCGATGTATCCTGCAGGCGCAGACTTTGAATTGCCGCGTCTTGACCTCTTGGCCAAGCCAAAGCCTCGGGTCGCCCATCATGATGAGGCAGGCCTGAAACAAAATGCCCGCCTGTTAATGACCGTGTTGAGCGACTTTGGCGTGAAGGGCGAGATCCTCAATGTGCGCCCCGGCCCTGTCGTAACCCTATATGAGTTAGAGCCCGCAGCAGGGGTAAAATCGGCGCGCGTGATCGGTCTGGCCGATGATGTGGCCCGCTCTATGTCGGTACAAGCTTGCCGCATCGCTGTTGTGCCCGGCCGCAATGCCATCGGCATCGAATTGCCAAATGCGCGGCGCGAAACAGTCTATCTGCGCGACCTCCTATCGACCAATGATTATGAGAGCGGTCGCCAAGAACTGCCTCTGGCGCTAGGTGAAACCATTGGCGGCGAGCCTTCGGTTGCTGACCTTGCCCGCATGCCCCACTTGCTGATCGCCGGGACCACCGGCTCGGGTAAGTCGGTTGGCATCAATGCCATGATCCTGTCGCTCCTTTATAAGATGACGCCGCAGCAGTGCCGTTTCATCATGATCGACCCAAAAATGCTGGAACTGTCAGTCTATGACGGGATTCCGCACCTACTCGCCCCGGTTGTGACCGACCCGAAAAAGGCTGTCGCCGCTCTGAAATGGGCTGTGCGCGAGATGGAAGACCGCTACCGGAAAATGTCGAAAATCGGCGTCCGCAATATTGGCGGCTACAACCAGCGCGCAGCTGAAGCCCAAGCCAAAAACGAGACCTTCTCGCGCACCATGCAGACGGGCTGGGACCGCGAGACCGGCAAGCCAATCTATGAAACCGAGACCTTTGAGCTCGACCACATGCCGTATATCGTCGTGGTGATCGACGAAATGGCCGATCTAATGCTGGTGGCAGGCAAGGATATTGAAGGCGCGGTGCAGCGATTGGCGCAAATGGCGCGGGCAGCGGGCATTCATTTGATTATGGCGACGCAACGTCCTTCCGTGGATGTCATCACCGGTACAATCAAGGCCAACTTCCCAACCCGCATCTCCTACTCAGTCACCTCCAAGATCGACAGCCGCACCATTTTGGGTGAGCAAGGTGCCGAGCAGCTCTTGGGCCAAGGCGACCTGCTTTACATGGCGCAAGGCGGCAAAATGCGCCGCCTGCATGGGCCGTTTGTTGCCGACAAGGAAGTCGAAGAAATTGTCGCGAGCCTGAAAGCGCAAGGCGCGCCGGAATATTTCGACGAGATCACCGCCGATGCCGACGAAGACAATCCCTACGCCGATGGGGCCGATCTGGATGGCATGGCAGGCTCTGGCAATGATTTGTTTGACCGCGCGGTTGCCATCGTGGCGCGGGACCGCAAGGCCTCGACCTCTTATCTGCAGCGCCGTCTGTCCTTGGGCTATAATCGCGCCGCCAGCTTGATTGAACGCATGGAACAAGAAGGCATGATCAGCCCACCGAACCATGCCGGCAAGCGCGAGATTCTGTTGCCGGATCACGGGTAAGGTTTGGGGGCCTTAACTCCGTAGCCGTTACGTCTTAGGGTTGGCCGTAAAATCGCCTTATCGGAAACCTAAAACGTGGCCATGAACAGACGTTACCTTCTTCTCGCTGGACTGATTGGCCTGATGCCAAGCTTTGGCCTGGCGCAAGCCTTAGCACCCGCCCAGCGTACGGCAACCATCGCTTCGCTGACCCAATCGATCAATGCGATCACGCGTATTCAAGGTCGGTTCCTGCAGACCAATCCCGATGGCAGTACAGTCGGTGGGCGCTTTTGGTTGCAGCGGCCCGGCAAAGTGCGGTTTGAGTATGATGCACCTTCGCCGCTGTTGCTGATATCTGATGGCGAGACAGTCAGCCTGCAGGACAGGCGCTTACGCACCACCGACCGCTATCCCCTGCGCAAGACGCCTTTGTACTTCTTGCTCAAGGCCAATGTGAGCTTGGAAAAAGACGTGTTGGTGACTGGCGTCGAAAAGCGTGGTGGGATGACCATCATGGCGGTGCGCGACAAGGCCCGTCAGGCCGATGGTGAATTGACCATCATCTATGATGATACCGCTAAGCAATTGCGCGAATGGGCGATTGCCGATCGTCAGGGCCGGGTAACACGGGTACGTCTGGTTGAAGCTGCCACAGGTGCCGCGATCAATCAGAGCCTTTTTGTCACCCCAGGGCCGACCCGCCAGTACAACCCCAAGAACTAATGCTCGCGAAATTGTGACAATTGCGTCACACGCAACAATTAAATACTTTTAATCTTGCTTTTCTTTTTGGATGTTGCTATCTTGCCACTCATGGATGCAGCACATCCGGACTGGCGTCGTCCCCCCGCTTTCAGTCTAGGTGCAGCGTCCCTATCGCCGGAATTCTTCCCGGCGCAGACCCGGCGTGCCCTGCGCTGATCGTCTGAACGCCCGGCCTTTATGGTCGGGCGTTTGACGTTTCTGGCCAGTGTTAGAAGGGCTTAACCGCGCCAAAAAAGGCGGTCGTGGCAATCCCGATCCAATAGCAATAGGCAATCATCCGCCCGCGCCCGATGGAGATTTCCAACTGGGTTTGCGCTGCTTGATTCGGCCCTTCAGCAAGCACGCGGAACAAAGTCGTCCATTCCCGCATGATAAAGCGCAGGCCCAGCCCAAACACCAGCATCAAGGCATAAGTGAACATTTTGGCGGGATACCAGTAAGAGCCTGTCTCAATCGCCAGCGGTCCTTGGCCCATAAACGCAAGGATCGACACTGCGAACAGGACGGGAATCAAGACAAAGCGAACTTTCTCATCCAGCTTCGTCAAAGTTATGCCCATATCCGTCTCACGCGTGAAAAAGGCAGCCCAGCACAGTGCCAACCAAGACAGCGACAAGGTCCACATGATCGGGAGACCTAATCCATCCAGAAAGGGCGCGAAGCCATAGAGATGGCCCATGTGCAGGCCAAGCGGCAGCAACATGATGATGCCCGTTCGCGCCAGAATATCGATGCGATAGGCAGTCTCCATGTGACGGCGACGCTCATCCAAGCTGAGGTCGCGATTGGTCACGTGATAGGAGGTTTGGAACACGCCCCACTCACCGCCCAGCCAATAGACCATGGCCAGAATATGCAGCCAGCGCACAACATCGACTTCATTGATGACCATGATTCTCCCCAGTCTCTCGCCTAAGCCCTCTTTCCGCACATTAAATGATATATCCTTTCATTCAAGCGGCAAAAGAGCGCACCCTCGGTGCTATTCGGCAGAGACGCTGACCACAGCTTTGCCAATGTTCTGGCCCTGCATCAGCCGCTCAAACAGAGCAGGAGTGGCTTCTAAACCGGCAACGCGGTCTTCCTTGAAAGCCAATGTGCCATCCCCAATCCAAGCGCTGGCCTCTTTCACAAAGGCGTCCCACTCAGGATAGAAATCATAGACCACAAGCCCCATGACTTGCGCGCGCTTGCCGACGATCAGACCCGCGTTGAGACCGGGCGGTGGTTGATCGGCGTGATACTGATCGACCAGTCCACACAAGACCATGCGCCCATAAAGCGCTAAGCGCATCAGCGCTTTAGACGCCATCTGGGTGGAGACATTCTCGAAATAAACGGTCGGAGGCTCTGGCAA
Organism: Aquidulcibacter sp.; assembly: GCA_027532555.1. Classification (GTDB taxonomy): domain Bacteria; phylum Pseudomonadota; class Alphaproteobacteria; order Caulobacterales; family Aquidulcibacteraceae; genus Aquidulcibacter; species Aquidulcibacter rimovensis. Next base: position 205,202 of record JAPZTJ010000009.1, on the reverse strand, counting down.
AGCCTCTGTCAGGGCCTGCTCCCAACCACCTTGCTTGTAATCAATACAAGCGTCGAAGCCATAGGTTTCGGTGACGAGGGCGCATTTCTCGGGCCCACCTGCGATACCCACGACCCGCTTTGCCCCTTTGATGCGGGCGATTTGGCCCACGGTGCCGCCAACGGGGCCGGCAGCCGCGTCAACCAGCACGATATCGCCGGGGCCGACCTTGGCCAGCTGTGTCATCCCCGCCCACGCCGTTAGGCCCGGCATACCCAACACGCCTGCATGGGCGGCTAGAGGCGCGGCTTTTGGATCAAGCAGCCTGAACGTACCCGGCCCTAAGTCCGCCATTTCCCGCCAGCCCACTTCCATCGCATGAACCCAATCCCCCGCTTTGACCCCTGCTGCCTTGCTTTCCAGCACTTGGCAGACAGCGGCACCTGGAATGGCGTCCACGCCGGGCAGAGGGGCCGGTTCACCCATATGCTTGCCGCGCAGGCGCGAGCCGACATAAGGGTCGAGTGAGAGGTGCACCACCCGCGCCAAAACCCCACCTTCAGGACAAATCGGGGTGTCCGCTTCGACTAAAGCAAAATCATCGGCACAGGGTCGAGCGGTGAGGACATGCTTGAGGACGACTTGCTTCATAGCTCGACCAGTTCAAACAAAATCCCATCGGGGCCGCGCATCGTGGCGGCCCGCTTGCCCTGATAAATCTCGCCTTGATGCACGGTCGGTGGCGTGATGAGCCATTTGGCATGCTCTCGCACCCGCTCACGGAAGTCGGGCAAGACAATGGTGGAGAGGCTAACCCCTTGTGGCAGGCGGTCTTTCCAGCCGGGACGTGGCCCGGCAGCGGGTGGCAATTGGTCGAACTCAAAAAAGACATCGCGGTCGTGGGTCAGCGTCGCGATGGTGAACTTCTGTTCAAACGGCACCCCGAAGGCATTGGCCAACATGGTGTAGACGATATCCATATCGCGCCCAAAGCTAAGACCCAGCACGTTTTGGCACCAGGTGAGCGCGCCAGTCAGATCTGAAACCGCACAGACATGGATGAACTGGCGATCAATCAGGCTGGTCGCACGGGGTAGATCATACATCGGCAAATCATCTCGGATTTGGGTCAGATAGACGATCTCATCATCAGGGCCTTGAACTTGCATCGGGAAGATGGCGGGCATGCCGTCCAATTCGCGCGGTGGTCCGATAATCTTGAACGGGCTTTGCAGCATCCGTTCATTCACTTTCAGAACATCGTCGACGCAGATTTCAATGGCGGCCCAGCCGTAGGTTTTCAGCGCTTCGTAATCGGGATGCGGCTCATCCTGCACCAGCCGCAGATAGATATCAGCCCCGCTCTCTGGCTGCATCACGACATAGGGCAGGCCAGCGCTGTTAGGTGCACCCCAAGAACAGGCAAGGTCACGCGCCAGAACGCCGCTTTCCACCGTGCGATAAAACAGCCAGTCGCGGTACAAAGCCTCCGACCGCTTGAGATCACGAACGTTCAATGTCGCGGCGCGTAAAAGTTTCACTTGCTTCCTCCCTATAAAGCAATGGATATATCTTTTGCGGAAATTATGGAAGCAACCAAACAAAGAGTCGAGGACGGACCTATGCCAGCCTATATGATCGTCACGGTGCGGGTTCATGATCGCGAGCAGTTTCTGGAAGTTTACGGCAAGCCGACGGCGGCTTTGATTGCGCGCTTCGGCGGTAAATATATTGTGCGCGGTCCGGGCTGCGAGAGCTTTGAAGGCCCGCGCGCCAACGGCCTAGCGGCTGTGGTCTCTGAATGGCCCAACAAAGCCGCGATCGAGGCGTTCTGGAATAGCCCCGAGTATCAGCCCCTAAAAGCAGCACGCCAGGCCATTTCCGAAGCTGACGTGCAAGTGGTGGAGATCGCCTGATGCGCGCGCTCTTCTCCTTCGGCTTAGCAATCGTCTTGGCAGGATCAGCTTGGGCAAAAGGCTTACCGCCGCCCGGGCCGGATCAGCCATTGGTCGCTGCGCGGATGGAAAATCCAGCCCTAAGTGCGCGCACGATTGTCGAACGCGCGACGGCCCAAGCAGGCGGGGAAAGTTGGCGACGGCCTGCGACCTTGTATCTGGAGGGCTATGCCACCTTTTACGCCCCAGACGGCACGCCTTTGATCAATGAAAGCCACAGGATGTGGCGGGTGTATCCAGAGTTTAAACCCCAAGCCCACAATGCCGACGGCAAAGTGCGCATCGAGAGCCGTCGCGATGGCAAGGTCGTGACCTTCTTGGCCTTTGATGGCAGCCGAACCTATGGGCCAGACGGGGTCTTGCCGCCTTCGGCTGCGGATAAGCAATGGGCGGAGAATTTTGGCTTTGGCGTCATCCGTTTTGCGTTGGACCAAGGCTTTAGCTTGGCCCGCCAGCCCGATGATCTGGTCGATGGCCAACCGGTTTACCGGATCGAAGTGACAGACCCCACCGGAGCGAAGACATTGTTTGGCATATCGCGTGCTGATTATGCGGTTCTCTCTGTTGGGTTTGCCACGCCGCGCGGCTGGCATGAGCGCATTTATTCCAACTTCTACCAAAAACCCGGCCTGTCATGGGTCCAGCCCGGTCGCATCCGCCTCTATTACAATGGCGTCAAGCAGAATGAGATCGTCTGGCGCGACTTCAAATTGAATGAGGCGATGCCGCATGGTCTTTTCACCGGACCCTGATTAGGCTGGCTGCCTAAGTGGCACGGAGAGTATGCGATGAAGTCTTGGATGATGCAGCCAATCTTGCTGACCTTGTTGGTCGCAGGCCAAGCACAAGCGCAGAACTTAGCGCAGAACTTGGCACCCAGCGTGACCCAAGAATCGCGGAATTTGCCGGGCCTTTCTCAAGCCGGTGAGATCATCATTGATCGCGCAGGTTTTCCCCATATTTATGCGGCCACCGCGCGTGATGGGTTTTTCTTACAAGGCTATGCCGTGGCACGGGATCGGCTGTGGCAGATCGATCTTTGGCGTAAACGCGGTCTAGGTCGTCTCGCTGCCAGCTTTGGGCCCTCCTATGTTGAGCAAGACCGCGCGTCGCGCTTGCTCCTCTATCGCGGCGATATGGCAGCCGAATGGAAGGCCTATCCAGCCGATGCCAAGGATTGGACCGAAGGTTTTGTCGCGGGCATCAATGCCTACATCGCAGAGACCGAGCGCGGCCAACAAAAGCTCCCCCTCGAATTTGTGGCAACCGGGACCAAACCAGAGCGGTGGCAGGCCGATGATGTGGTGCGCATTCGCTCCAACGCATTGGCGTCAAACCTGACGAGTGAAGTCGCCCGCGCTCGCGCGCTTTGTGGTGGCGATGTGAAGTTGGAACCAATGCGGCGCAGGCTGGAGCCTGCAACAGAAGTCACCATCCCCAAAGGCGTCGACCCTTGCAGCATTCCGCAAAACGTCCTTGATACCTTTACGCTTGGCACCAGCGATGTGAAGTTTGACGGCAAGGTCTTGGTGATGGCGAGCCGAGACACGGAGAGCCAAGAAGGCTCCAACAATTGGGTGATCGGCCCGGAACGCAGCGCCACCGGTCGGCCCATTCTGGCTAATGACCCACATCGTGCGCAATCCATCCCCAATCTGCGCTATCTCTCGCACATTGATACGCCCGAACTAAAGCTCGCTGGTGCAGGCGAGCCTGCGCTGCCGGGCATCAGCTTTGGCCATAATGGCGAAATCGCTTGGGCTCTGACGATCTTTGCGATTGATCAACAAGATTTGGTCGTCAACGACGCCAAGGTCCTGCTTACGCAGGTCCGCGAAACCATAGAGGTCAAGGGGCAAGCGCCCCAAGAAGTGACGCTAAAGTTCAGCGCTGACGGTCCCATTCTTTACGAAGACCCCGCGACCCAGCGCAGTTTCGCCCTGCGCACGACTTGGAACCAGCCCGGTGGCTCTGCCTATTTCAATGCCGCATGGGCCTTCAAAGCTAAGTCTTGGGATGAGTTTCTGGTAGCGCGCAATCATTGGGGCGCACCCCCTCTAAATCTGCTCTATGCCGACAAGAAGGGCGAGATCGGCTGGGCTCCGGGTGGATTTGTTCCTAAGCGCAATGCAGGTGATGGCCTGCTGCCAGTGCCAGCGGGCGAAACCTATCGCTGGACAGGCCTTCTTGATCCCGCGCTCATGCCAATCAAACACAATCCGAAAGAGGGCTGGATCGCGACCGCCAATGAAATGAATGTGCCTGCTGGCTATCCCTATCTGCTTGCTTTGGAATGGGCTGATGCCAGCCGCGTCACGCGTATCCAAGAAGTGATCCGCGACAAGCCCAAGTTTGGCATCACCGATGCCATGGCTTTGCAAAATGACGTCACCTCACCGTTTGCGCGCCGAACTGTGGGATTGCTGAAAGACCTCAAGGGCAGAAACCCGGCTGAAGTCTCGGCCCTTTCGCTTTTAATTGGCTGGGATGGCTATATGGGCGCAGACTCTGCCAGTGCGGCTTTGTTTGAGGTCTGGGCTGGCCGCTATCTGGGCGAGAGTGCGGTGAAGCATTTGGTTCCAGAAGCATCGCGCGCCAATTTTGGCCGCCCGCCTGCAACCTCTGTCATTCCTGTTTTGGAAGCTGGCACGTTGCTGGGTCCAGATCCTGCCAAGTTGCGCGGCGAGATCCTTCTTGAGTCGCTCGGTGCAGCTTGGGCAGAAACTGAACGTCTCTTAAGGCCAGATGCTCGTCAGTGGCGCTGGGGAACCTTGCATCAAGCCGACTTCAAGCCTGCTCTGCCTATCCCCGGCCGGGATGCGGAGCGTCGTGTGGGTCCGCTTCCCATTGGCGGCAGCAACTCCACACCTAATGCGACGAGCTGGACCGGTGATTACAAGTTCGCGGCTGGCCCCTCTGTGCGTTTGGTTATGGATGTGGGCGCTTGGGACAATAGCGTCGTGATCAATAATCCCGGCCAATCCGGCGATCCATCAAGCCCGCACTATCGCGATCTGTTTCCGCTCTGGGCCAGCGGCCGCTATGTGCCCTTTGTTTGGACACGCGCGCGGGTCATGCAGGAAGCGGAGCATGTGATTAAGGTGACGCCGGCTCGGTGAGCAGGCGCTCTCCCCTCGCCCCCTTGGGGGGAGAGGGGGCGGGGGTGAGGGGGATTTTGCGCAAGGGCGCGTGGCTCAGTGCCATGAAAGCTGCTCAACGCGCTCGTCAACAAGGTGAGTGTAAGGCCCTCACCCCAACCCCTCTCCCATGGGGAGAGGGGCTTCAAATGCGCCCTTCAGAGATTCCCCACCACCACCCGGAACGGAAGGATCGTATGGGACTTAAACACGCCTGCGAGGGCGTAGGGATCGTTGGCGGCAAAGGCCTCCACTGCCGCTTGATCCGCCACATCCAAGATAAAGTGCGAGCCGATGGGCCCACCGTCTGGGGCGTTCAAAACGGGCCCGGCTAATTTCACGGAGGCGCCAAACGTGGCGACATAGTCCAGATGCGCGGGGCGGGTGGCCAAGCGCTTATCCAAGGCACCTTCATGATCCAAGCATGTCAAAAGAAATAAAGTCATTAGTCTGCCTCCACCTTGAATGGCCGCGAAAGAAGCTTTCCAATGGCCTGTGCCACATCCACGCGTCCAGCCAAGATGGCAGCGACGGCTTCACAAATCGGCATGGCAACGCCCTTGCTGGCGGCAAGTTCAAGGAGCGCGGGGGCGGTTGAGGCCCCTTCGGCAATACTGCGTTTGCCCGCTGTGGCTTCTTGGAGGCTCTGCCCCTGGCCCAGGGCATAACCCAAAGCGAAGTTGCGCGAGGTGGCGCTAGAGCAGGTCAGGACCAAATCACCTAAGCCGCACAGGCCCGCCAAAGTGCGGGCGTCTGCACCCATGGCAATGCCAAGACGGGTCATTTCGGCAAAGCCACGCGTGATCAAAGCAGCACGGGCACTCTCCCCCAAGCCCCGGCCCTCCGCCATCCCACAAGCGATGGCCAAGACGTTTTTGACCGCGCCTCCGATTTCCGCGCCAACAAGATCAGTCGCCAAATAGGGTCTAAAGGTCGCAATGCCGATTAAGTCGACCAAGCGCGCGCCAACACTCGCGTCGCTGCAAGCCAAGGTGACGGCTGTTGGCAGACCGATGGCAACGTCCTTTGCAAAGCTTGGCCCCGACAAAACCGCACCGACGCAGTTGGGCAAAACTTCGGCCAGCACGTCCGTCATTAGTTTCTGGGTGCCTTGCTCAATCCCTTTTGAGCATAGAACGATGGGCGTGCCTGCGCGCACATGGGGTGCGAGCGCGGTCAAGGTCTGGCGCATGAACTGGGCAGGTACCACCGCTAGAATAGCGTCGGCTGTGGCCAGGTCAGGCAAATGCCCAGTGGCCCGGATGCGTGGCGAGAGCTTAACTTGCGGCAAGAAAAGACTATTTTCGCCCGAAGTCCGAATGCTGTCCAGCACTTCAGGCTCCAGCGCCCAAAGGCAGACATCGTGCCCGGCCGTTGCAGCAACTTGCGCCAAAGCGGTGCCCCAAGCCCCTGCTCCTAGGATGCCAATTTGCGCCATTTTAAGCCTGCTTCCCCTGTGTAAATTTGACGCAGCCGTCAAGTTTATAAAAACTGAACATTTTGTTGATTGTTCATCATTTCCAGTCTAAAGGGTTTCGCATGGATGAGAAAGCAGAAACCCGCGATCGTATCTTGGAAGCCGCAGGTCGGCGGTTCGAGCATTACGGCTATAGCAAAACCACGATGTCGGAGATCGCCTCTGACCTCAAGATGTCGACTGGGAATCTTTACAGATTCTACCCGTCGAAGCTCGACATTGCCGAAGCCCACGCGCTTGCGCATGAGTGTGACGAGGACGCGATGATGAAAGCCGTTGTGTTATCTGGCGGCTCTGCCGGTGTCCGGCTACGGGAGTTTCACCGCGTGATCCTTGAGCACACGTTCAAGCTGATCGACGAGAGCAAGAAGATTTTCGAACTGGCGCAAGCCATCTCGCGTGAGCGCCCGGCCTATGCCAATCGACGTTTGGCGGTTGAGCGTGTCTATCTGGTGCGTATGTTGGAAGAGGGCATCGCGGAAGGTCTGTTTGAGCAGCACGACAGCCTCGACGAGCTTGCAGAGATGATCCAATGCACGACCATGAAGTTCCGCTATCCGCAACTCTATAATTGCTTCCGCATCGACATGCTTCGACGAGAACTCGAAGGCACGATGGACCTGATCTACAAGGGCCTGCTGAAGCGCTGATCTAAAAGAGCCCGAGTCCCGAAAGGCTCGGGCTTTTTTGCACCTTTCCAATAATTAATGAACGATATGCAAATTGTTCATTGACAAGCGTGCAGCGTTTTTCTATATAGACTGCATAAACACAAAACAGAAACGGATCCTCCCCATGACCAACACAAATACGAACCCACACCTTTGGAGCTTGATGCTCGCAACTTTCCTCGTCGCTTCTATCCTCACCCCAATTGGTGAGTTGGCAGCTCGGGCAGCAGGCTACTAAGCACTTAAAGCTGGGGTCCACCCGGCTCGGCTTTGCCAAAACCCTTTCCAAGCCCCACGTCTCCCCCCCAAAATCGGACGTGCTACTCTGCCGCCAAAGCTTGATGCTTTGGCGGCATTTTCATGTGCCAAACCTGAAGCTTGGTAAGAAATGAGCGACGCTTTTGTGCGATAAGGATTTCTAGATGCGGGGGCACCTCACGCCCCTAACAGCCAAAAAGGCATGTTTGTCGTGACCAAATCGGCACCAGAAGCGCTCACCCTCAGCGTGATCATACCCACCTTTCACCGCCCGGACGGTGCCTTGGCGGCTGTACGCTCTGTTTTGGCGCAGACGCATGCGCCATCGCTGGAGATCATTCTGGTCGACAATGATGCCAACCAATCCTGCAAACCCATGGCTGAGCAATTGGCACAGGAAGCGGGCCAGACGCCCTTCACCTATGCTGTAGAGCCCGCAGCAGGTGTCGCCAATGCACGCAATAAAGCAGTTGGTCTGGCACGCGGGACGTTCGTCGCCTTCTTAGACGATGATGAAGTGGCGAAGCCAGATTGGCTGGCGAACTTGATCCGCGCGCAACAAGAAACAGGTGCCGATGTGGTCTTCGGTCCGATCGAGGCCCGCCTGCCCGCGCAGCACACTGTACCCCACACCTATTTTCAAAACTTCTTCTCCCGCCGCCTCGATGGGCCAACGCGCTTGATTGAGATCCCATACGGCTGTGGCAACAGCCTGTTGAAGCGCGCCACCGTTTTGACCAAGACAGAGCCCTTCAATCCTGCTGCCAATGAAACCGGCGGCGAAGATGATATTTTGTGGCGGGAGGTGGTTGCCAGCGCTGGCACCTTCGGCTGGGCACACGATGCTTGGGTCTATGAAGACGTGCCGCCAAGCCGCGCGACCTGGGCTTATCTAACCAAGCGCGCTTTTGCCTTTGGTCATAACACCACAGGCCAATGGTATAATCGCGCCGACAGGGATTATGTCCGGATGGTCATTTCGATGATCAAAGGCGTGGTCCAAGCTTTGGCGCTGGCGCCCTTGGTCGCGCTCTTTTGGATCGCGCGGCACGAGCGTTTGGCCTGGGCCTATGACAAGATGTGGCGCGGGCTTGGCAAAGTTCTCTGGTTCGGCCCCTTCCGCGTTGGGTTTTATGGTGCAGCCGCGCAAAAGAAGCAGCTAGCAGCGCCGAAGGCTTAAGCCTTAGCCCCTTTACGCCCCGTCTTATACATCGGCGCAGCGCGGGCAGCTTCGGCATCCAATGGCCAGCGCGGTCGGGCCGGCGCATCCAAATCGTCTGAGAGTCCTTGTGCCAAGCGCTCTGCCCCCGCCAAGGCGATCATGGCAGCATTGTCGCCACAATAGGCCAAAGCGGGCGCAAAAAAGGACCAGCCAAACTCCTCGCACAAGGCCTCAAGCCGGCTACGCAAAACCAGATTTGCCGCAACACCGCCTGCGACAACAAAACGGCCAGATTGTCCCTCGGGCAGCACCATCGCCGCCATGGCCTGACGGGTGCGATCCACAAGGACATCGCCAACGGCAGCCTGAAAACTCGCACATAGATCTGCTATATCTTGCTCGCTTAACGAGCCCATTGCGGCAGCTTCCCGCGCGATAGCGGTTTTGAGGCCGGCAAAGGAGAAATCGCATCCGGGTCGGCCCTTAAGAGGCCTCGGCAGATCAAACCTCTTGGGATCGCCCGTCCGCGCGGCACGCTCCACCGCTGGCCCACCGGGATAGCCCAGACCCAGAACTTTGGCTGTCTTATCAAACGCCTCGCCCACGGCATCATCAATGGTGGAGCCCAAACGTTCACACCCATCTAGGCCTGCCACGCGCAACAATTGGCAATGACCACCAGACACCAACAGCAATAAATAGGGGAATGGCACATCAGCCTCGAGGCGCGGCGATAGGGCATGCCCCTCCAAATGATTCACTGCGACCAGGGGCAGACCGCGGGCCAGTGCAATCGCCTTGCCTGTCAATAAGCCAACCATCACCCCACCAATCAGTCCAGGCCCTGCCGTTGCTGCAACACCTGTCAGATCTTGAAACCCTATCCCCGCCTTGGTCATCGCCTGCAGAATCACATGATCGATCACGTCGACATGCGCGCGGGCTGCAATTTCGGGAACCACACCGCCATAGGGGGCGTGCGCATCGATCTGACTGGCGATGATGCTGGACAAAACCTGCGCACGACCATCCCGCAAGATAACCACTGCGGCAGCCGTTTCATCGCAACTTGTTTCTAGTCCAAGGACGATTTGTGGATCCGAATGGAGGATCTGTCCGCTCATGCTGGCTCCGAAGCTTGACCTGCCTTGCCACTAGGGGTGATTAGTAAGAGATGCAACGCTCTGAACTGGAACCTATCATGCGTATTGGTGCTCGCGGCTCCCCTCTTTCGCTCGCCCAGACCGGCCAACTCCGCGCCCTTCTGGCACAAACTTTGGGAATTCCAAGCGCCGAGATCGAAGATCGCCTGCCCATCATACCGATCACGACGACTGGGGATCGGATTCAAGACCGCCCTCTCAGCGAAGCAGGTGGTAAAGGCCTGTTCACGAAAGAGTTGGATGACGCCCTGTTGGAAGGCCGCATCGATTGCGCCATTCACTCTCTGAAGGACGTCCCCACCCTATTGCCAGACGGCATTGTGCTCTTGGCCGGACCAGAGCGTGAGAACCGCCGCGATGCTTTGGTAACAGTCGCGGGCACAAGCTTGGACGACCTTAAGCAGGGCGCTGTCATAGGCTCCGCCAGCTTGCGACGCGCCGCACAATTGCTGCATGCCCGCCCGGACCTGACCATCGTGTCTTTGCGCGGCAATGTCGGCACGCGGCTTGAAAAGCTCAAAGCTGGCCAATGCGATGCAACCCTTTTGGCCGCAGCAGGTTTGGCACGACTGGGCTATAGCGACGTTCCGCATGTGTTGTTAGACCCTGTCGCCATGCCACCGGCGATTGGCCAAGGGGCCTTGGCCATTACGGCACGCGCAGGCGATGCAGCAACTGCGGCTGCTTTCGCCAAGATCGCTGACCCGGTAACAGAGATTGAAGTAGCAGCAGAGCGCGCTTTCTTAACTGCTCTAGACGGGTCTTGCCGCACCGCCATTGGGGCACTGGCAAGCCTTGATGCTTCTGGCACCCTGACCTTTATTGGGGAAGCCCTCCAAGCCGATGGGCAAGAGCGTTGGCGCTGCGACGGAACGCTGAGCCACGCAACAAAGGACAAAGCTGAAGCGCTGGGAACAGAGCTTGGCCACAAGGTCAAAGAAATGGCCGGAAATGCCTTTGCAGGAGCGCATGGATGACATGAAAGCCTGTGTGATTACGCGGACTGAACCCGGTGCCCATGCCACTGCTGAGGCGGTGCGTGGGCTTGGGCTGACCCCGTTAATCATGCCTGCTGCGCGGGTGGAGATCACCCCGGCCACCCTTGATTTAGGAGGCGTGCAAGCGCTGTTGATGACGAGCGCGGCAGCCGCGCGCGCCATTCAGGTGACCGAAACTTTGAAGGTTTTGCCACTCTACGCGGTCGGAGATGCAACCGCTGAAGCAGCTTTGGCCGCGGGATTTGAGAACGTCATCTCTGCTGGGGGTGATGGGGCCACCTTGGCCGTCTTGGCCGCAGATCGCATGAGCCCTCGCCACGGTGCTTTGTTGCATTTGCGTGGCCGCGAAGTCGCCGGTGATGTCACAGGCATGTTGCGCGCCTGTGGCTTTGAAGCGCGCCATGTTGAGGTCTATGCCACCCATGACAATCCTAATTTCAAACCCAATATCACAGAGCAACTGACCAAGCAGAGTGGGTTTATCTTGATCCACTCCCCGGCTGGCGGCCGACGGCTTGCTGCCGCTGTAAGCGACGCGGACATGCATCTAGACGCTTGGCATGTGGTTGGACTGTCATCTGCATGCATTAAGTCACTGGAAAAATTAGGGTTTAAGTCTATAAACATCGCAGACTCACCCGACGAAGAGGCACTGATCGCGACCTTGCGCGTTGAAGTTGAGAAACAAAGCCTTGAGTGAATGGGCGCAGCAGAGTTTAACTAGATTATGGCTGATGAAAAACTCCCCCCAGACCCGCTTGATTCGACGGTAACGCCGGAACCAAAGCTCGAGAGAAAACCTGTTTCAGACCCGTTTTTGGACGCACAATTGCGGGCAGCTGGGGCTGGTAACGCCAGCGCTAAGGCAAGTGGGCCCAGCGCGAGCAGCGCTGTTTTCCCATCTTCAACTCCAACCACGCAAAGCCCCCGGCGCGGTGGTGTGGGGCTATTCACGGTTTTGATTTTCTCGACCGCTGCTGCCTGCGGTGGTGCGGTTCTGGCGCTGGTGGCCTTAGGCCAACCGGGCTTGATGAAGCAAATTGGGTTGGGCCAGCTGGTCGCTCAGACGCAGGTCGAGCCGAACCAAGCTGGGCAGCAAATCACCGCCGTCGCGGCCCGCTTGGCCGCACTCGAAGGCCGCGTCACCCGCCTGGAAGGGCCAAAGCCCACACCCCAATCAGCGCGCCCTGTTGATCCTGCAGCCCCAGCGCCTGCTCCCCTCGTGGATACCGCTGCCCTCGATGGCGAGCTTAAGGGCGTTTCGGGCCGCGTCACCGCAATTGAAACCCGTTTGGCGGCGTTGGACCCAACCGGTGCAGGCGGGGCCATTATCGCCAGCCTGCAGGCTGAAATTGCTGGCCTGAAGATCATGGTCCAAACCTTGCAAAGCCAAGCCGCACAAGCCCCCTCGCCAGGCGTTACCTTTGCGGTCATCAATCTGGTTGAAGCCGCAAGCCGGCCCGGCCCCTTCTGGCCCGAGTTTGAGACCGTGCGGGCGGCATTGCCGGGCCTGCCCGAAGTGGCGGCCTTGGAAGATTTTGCGCGCAAAGGCGTGCCCACCCGCACCCTGTTGCAAGAACGGTTTGCTGCACTCGAGCCCGCCATTGTCGCGAGCGACCGCGCGGCGCAAAGGGAGAGCGGCTTTTGGGGTTGGATCAAGGGCTTCTTTGCAGACCTCGTGCGGGTTGAGAAAGTGCCCGATGTCAATGGAACCAGTGCGCAGTCGAGTTTGCTTCGGGCTAAGGTCAAGCTCGATCAAGGTGATTTAGCCGCCGCTGTTGAAGAAGTTAAAGCCATCAGCCCAGCCCCGGCAGTGGTCACTGAATGGATTGAAGGGGCCCAAGGTCGCCTGATCCTAGAGAGCCGATTGGCCGCAGTGCGTGGCGCTGTTGAGCGCGGAACGCGCGTGCCACCCCCGCAAGCACCCGCCGCCACACAACCCGCCGCCCAAAGCGCGCCTGTTGGCATTATTCCTGCATCGCCGGGCCCAGTTGGTTCTCCCAAGGGACCCGCAGCCCAACCTAAGCAAGGAAATCTGCCATGAAACTGATCCGACTGATCGTCTTGATCGTTTTGGGACTAGCGATGCTGGCAGGCTTTGTTTTTCTGGCCAGTCAACCCGGCGAAATTGTTTATAATGACGGCGTGAAAAAGGTCAGTGTTGGCCCGGGCGTGGCGGCTGCCATGCTGATGGCAATCACCATTTTGATGACCGCGACTTGGGGCGTCATTGGCTGGCTGTGGAGCTTGCCCGGACGCATGAAGCGCGCCCAACAGGAAAATGCGCGCAAGAAGTGCTTGGACACTTTGGGCCTATCGATGGCCGCATTTGAAAGTGGCGAGATTTCTGAAGCCCGTCGTCAAGCGCAAAAGGCTTTGGGCTTTGCCCCAGATGCCGCAAGTGCCAAGTTCTTGGCGGCAAAGTCTGCGGTCGTGGCTGGCGATGGTGCCGCGGGCGAGCGCCTTTATGGCGAATTGACCGATGTGGCGGGCTATGGCGTCGCGGCTCGGCGTGGCTTGGCAGAACTGGCCCTCAACCGCGGCAATATGGCAGCTGCCATTTCCCATGCGGAAGCGGCCCTACAAAGCTCTAAAAAAGCGCCTTGGCCAGCTGAGTTCCTGTTCAACCGTCGCGTTCTGGCCGCCGATTGGGATGGTGCTTTGGCCGCCCTTGATGATGCAGAGAAGCGTGGCTTGGTTGGCCAAAGGACTGCCACGCGCAGGCGGGCTGTGGTTCTGGCGGCGGCAGCCCATCGCGCAGAGCGCATGATGGAGCCTGCGCAAGCGCTAGAATTGGCACAACGTGCTAGCAAATTTGCGGCAGGCTTTGCCCCAGCCGCTGTCATGGCGGCCCGTCTCCAAGCCATTATCGGTAAGCAATGGCAAGCAGCGGGCACCTTGGAATCCGCTTGGGAGGCAGCTCCACACCCGGCATTGGCGATTGCCTATAAGGATCTGAAGAGCGAAGAGACGCCCCAAACCCAAGCGCGTTGGTTGGATGGCCTCATTCGCCTTAACCCCAATCATCGCGAAAGCCGCATTCTGGCAGTTGAGCAAGCCTTGTTGAACCAAGATGCGGTGACGGCAATTCAAGGTCTGGAGCCTCTGCTGGCAGAACGCCCGACCTCGCGTGTTTTGGCTTTACGCGCTGCAGCGGCCAAAACCTCTGGCGATGAAGCCGGTGCACGTGAATGGCTGGCCAAGGGGGCTAATGCGCCACGTGAACCGGACTGGTCTGACCTCGACCCCGATGGCAGCGCCTTTGCGTATGAAGATGCCGATTGGGCGCGCCTGATCGAATCCTATGGCGAGCGTGGCCTCCTGATCCATCCCCGTCTTGAGCGGTCAGATACGGAGCGTTTGGTGGCTCCAGAGCTTGCCGCTTTGACCGAGCGCACATTGGCAACCGGCACACAGGGCTCTGATGCCACGCCTTTGGTGCCCGATGATCCAGGTATTGGGGCTTTCGATGGCCTCGGCGCGGACGAGGATGAAACACCACCGTCTGGCAAAAAATCCTGGTTGAACTTCTAGCGCGCTTTAGACAGCAATATCTGCCTTAATGCTTGGGTGCGCTTGATAGCCCTCAAGGTTAAAGTCGCCATAGCTGAAGGCAAATAGGTCTTGAACATCTGGGTTTAGCTTCATGCGCGGCAGGGCCAAAGGTTCCCGCGAGATTTGCAGGCGGGCCTGGTCGAGATGGTTCAGATAAAGATGGGCATCACCCAAGGTGTGCACAAAGGTGCCGGGCTTCAGGCCGGTGACTTGTGCCATCATCAGGGTCAACAAAGCATAAGAAGCAATGTTGAAGGGTACACCAAGGAATACATCGGCTGAACGCTGATACAATTGGCACGACAATTTGCCATCGGTTGAGACGTGAAACTGGAACAAACAGTGACAGGGTGGCAAAGCCATATCGTCCACATCAGCGGGATTCCAAGCAGAAATCACATGGCGGCGAGACCAAGGGTTAGACTTTAAGCCGGCAACCAACTGGCTGATTTGGTCGATCGAGCGACCATCTGGTGCTGCCCAAGACCGCCATTGCTTGCCATAAACCGGTCCCAACTCCCCCTCGGCATCAGCCCATTCATCCCAGATCGAGCAGCCATTTTCTTTCAGCCAAGCAATATTGGTTTCCCCACGCAGGAACCACAAAAGCTCGATGATGATGGAGCGTGTGTGCAGCTTCTTGGTGGTCAACAATGGGAAAGTGTCGGCCAAATCAAACCGCATCTGGCGACCAAATACCCCCAATGTGCCGGTACCGGTACGGTCCTCGCGCTTTTGGCCATTCTCCAAGATATCCGCCAGCAGGGCCTGATAGACACGGTCTGCATGGTTCGCAGGAGCCGTCTCTGTTGCAGGGGAAAAATGTCCGTCAGCCATAAAGTTTCTGATCCTGTCTTGGTTGTGCCTTAGTCTAACACCACGATTCGGCCAGACCAATGGATATGTGATTGGCTACTGCAGGCATTCTGTACAGACGCACACAAGTTTTGGCTTTGCATTGCGCCTGAGTTGGTCCACAAACTTGAGAAAATGGGATATGAGGGAGACGACCGTGGCACAGATTTCAGAGTTACAAAAACCACTCAATTCAGGCTTCGGCATGCGGTCTTCCGCGATGGACGTAATCCAAGGCATTGACTTCACCGGTAAGACGGCCGTGGTGACGGGCGGTTATTCTGGCCTCGGCCTTGAAACGGTTCGGGCGCTGGCCAGCGCCGGGGCACGCGTGATTGTTGCAGCGCGCCGCCCAGATGCGGCTGCAGCGGAACTTGCGGGCATCGCTGGCAAGATTGAGATTGCTGCACTCGACCTCGGCGATCCCGCTAGCATTGATGCTTTTGGCGAAAGCTTGAGCGGCCCTGTCCATATCCTCGTCAATAATGCCGCTATCATGGCCAACCCACTGACCCGCGACAGCCGCGGCTATGAGAGCCAATTTGCCACCAATCATTTGGGTCATTTCCAATTGGTTGGCCGCTTGTGGGATAATCTAGTTGCAGCCAAAGGCGCACGGGTCGTCTCGGTCTCCTCAATCGGTCACCGCATCGGCGCGCCAGACCTGAATGACCCGAATTTTGAGACCACACCCTATGATAAGTGGGTCTCCTATGGCCGCGCAAAAAGCGCCAATAGCCTGTTTGCAGTCGAGTTGGACGCACGTGGCAAAGCGCATGACATCCGCGCATTCTCCTTACATCCCGGCGGGATCATGACGAACCTTCAGCGGCACTTGCCACAAGAAGAAATGATCGCGATGGGCTGGATGGACAAAGAGGGTAACCTGAACCCTCTCTTTAAAACGACAGAGCAAGGTGCCGCCACCAGCGTCTGGTGTGCGACCTCTCCACAACTGGATGGCATCGGCGGCGTCTATTGCGAAGATTGCGACATTGCCGTGCGCCATGTTGCAGGCGGGAAAGCCCATGGTGAGGTGCGCGATCATGCTGTGGACCAAGATGCCGCCCGCGACCTCTGGGCATTGTCAGAAAAATTAACCGGTATTTCATATGGTTAAATTCAAAAATAACTAAAACACTGATGATTACCTAAAATAAGACTCGACAAGATCAAAACAGGAACATAGGCTCGTCTCCATTGCAGCGCAGCAGGAGGCAGAGCGTGTGATGAGATTGACGAACTCTATGAAATTGATCGGTTTGCTTGGCCTTCTTTTGGTCGTGTCAGCTGCTGCACCAAGTTTTGAGCGCGGGGAAACGGGCCAAGTCCGCAAGGTGCTCGACGGGGATAGCTTTGTCCTCGACTCTGGGCTTGAGGTACGCTTGGCGTCGGTTGAGGCACCGCGTGTTCGGCCCGGTGACATCTGGGGGCCACGCGCCACGCGGGACTTAGAGCGCTTGATTTTGGGCAAGAAGGTTGAACTGCGCTATGATGGTTTGCGGCGGGATCGGCGTGGCCGAGCGATCGCCCATGTCTTTGTGCCGCAGGGCCTAGGGAAAGAGGCAGTTTGGGTCCAAACGACTTTGCTCAAGAGCGGTCTGGCGCGCGTCCATACCTATGCGGACAATCGCCGCGCCGTTGGTGACCTTTGGCAAGCAGAACGCGAAGCGCGGCGTGCTGGGCGCGGTGTCTGGACGTCAGGCTCGTATCAGGTCCGTTTTGCCACACCAGAAGCCCTGCAGGGCGGCCTGAACAGCTTTCAACTCATGGAAGGCAAAGTCGAGAAAGCCAGCCAGCGCGGCAAAGTCATTTTTCTGAATTTTGGTGCAGACGAAAAAACAGATGTGACAGCCATTGTGCCTGAAACCGCCTTTCAGCGCTGGCGGGGTGGCGCACAAGACCTACTTGCCCTGCAGGGTCGGACCATCCGCGTGCGTGGCTATGTGCGCAATTCCAACGGCCCTAGCGTTTGGGTGGACCATCCAGAGCAGATTGAGTTCATCATGGCCCCCGCCGCACCCCGACAGCAGGCGAGCGTGAAAAAGTAACGGGCGTTTAGGGGCGCTGGGCACCGGTGAAACCAATGGTTCGCAGCACTCAAAGCGGCGATACCGGTGGCCCACCACGCCGGGCTTGGATCAAGCGCTTGGACAAGCCTGTTACTTCGCCCATCGCCTTAAGCGGTGACAGGTTTGGCTCGGCAGGCTGCCCGCGGCCAAGACGGTAAAATTGGCTGTAATACCAATAAATGCCGGCAAAGCCCTGGATGGTGCGAATGAGCTTAATGGGAGACTTTGGCCCAAAGAAGCCTGGTCGCTCCTGCAGCTGTTGCTCCCAAGCAGGCAGATGATCTTGTGTGCCATCTAGCAGGGCATTGGCGGCTTGAAGGTCGATCGTCAGCGGTCGAGCAATGCCAATCACGTCCACGCCTTCATCTAATGCAGCTTGCATGCCGGCTAAGGTGCGCAAGCCACCGGTCAACATGAGGGGCATCGTCACTTCGCGGCGCAGGGCGCGGGCAAAGTCGATGAAATAGGCTTCGCGCGCCAAAGTCGAAGCGCTCTTCGTAGGCCTTGGCGCTGTCGGGTCCAACCCCTCCATCCCCATCATTTCAGGGGCCTCATAATTGCCGCCGGAGACCTCAAGCAAATCCACGCCCAGCTCTTGCAGCCACTTGGCCACCTGAACCGAATCCTCTGTCGTCAACCCGCCCTTTTGGAAATCCGAGGAATTGAGCTTCACGCCTATGGCAAAGCGGGGCCCGACTGCAGCGCGCGTCTGGCGCACCACTTCCAATAGAGGCCGTGCCCGGTTCTCGAGAGAGCCGCCATAGAGATCGTCGCGCTGGTTTGCCAAGGGATTGAGGAAGGAAGACAAAAGATAGCCATGGGCGGCGTGAATTTGCACGCCGGTGAAACCGACGACTTGGCAGGTCAGGGCCGCTTGCACATAGGCTTGGATGACGGCTGCTACTTCGTCAGCGGTCATGGCTTGGGGCTCGCCAAATTGGCCACCAGGCAGGCCCAGTTTCACGGCTGAGGGTGCCTTAGGATTGGGATTGACCAGTTTTTGGGTTTGTCGACCGGCATGGCTGATCTGAGCCCAAATCTGCGTATCGTGGCTGGTGCCAGCTTGCGCCCAAGCCCGCAACGCCGTTTCGGCCTCCGGCGATGGGGTGCCGGACAATACGACATTACCCGGCCGCTCTAAGTGATCGGCATCGATGACAACATTGCCCGTAATCAAAAGGCCACAGCCGCCCTGCGCCCAGCCGTTGTACAAACGAACCAGACCCATGGTCGGCACGCCACGACTGTCGGCCAAACCTTCCGTCATGGCAGCTTTGGCCAACCGGTTCTTCAGGACAGCCCCGCAAGGAAGCGTGAGTGGGGTTTGGATCGTCGTGGTCGTCATGGCACGTTTCCCGCTGGATAATTCAATTTGGTCAAGCCCTAGGGGCCATCCACATGGACTACATTTGCATGACCCAGCCATCAACGGCCTTGCTGGCCTCGCGCATGGCTTCTGACATGGTTGGGTGGGCATGGCAGGTGCGGGCGATATCTTCGGCAGATGCCCCAAACTCCATGGCGAGGCAGGCTTCGCCAATCATCTCACCAACGCCAACCCCAATCATGTGCACGCCAAGGATCCGGCGGGTTTCGGCATGCTCAAGGATTTTCACAAAGCCATCGGTCTCGTGATTGGTGCGGGCGCGACTATTGGCCATGAAGGGGAATTTGCCGACTTTATAGGGCGTCCCTGCGGTTTTTAATTCTTCTTCGGTTTTACCGACGGTGGCTACTTCCGGATTGGTGTAAACCACGCCAGGGATAACATCGAAATTCACGTGGCCAGACTTGCCCGCCATGATCTCTGCCACTGCAGCGCCTTCTTCTTCCGCCTTATGCGCCAACATCGGGCCATAGGTTACATCGCCAATCACATAAACGCCGGGGGCGGTCGTGGCCCAATGGGTAGAGGGGATAAAGCCGCGCGCATCGGTTGCGACCCCCACCGTCTCTAGTCCTAAGCCTTCGGTGTAGGGTTTGCGACCGATCGAGACGAGCACGACGTCGGCTTCCAGAACTTTACCGTCGCCGCCCTTTGCGGGCTCTACCGTAACCTTCACGCCCGTGCCGGTGTTTTCAACTTGGGTGACCTTGGTGCCGAGCTCAAAAATGAGGCCCTGTTTTTTCAGGATGCGCATGAATTGGGTAGAGACTTCACCGTCCATCGTCGGCGTAATGCGGTCGAGATATTCAACCACGGTCACTTCGGCACCAAGACGACGCCAGACAGAGCCCATCTCAAGGCCGATATAGCCACCGCCGATCACGATCATCTTCTTCGGTACGGCGGCCAGCTTCAAAGCACCCGTGGACGAGACGATCCGCTCTTCATCAATGGTCACGCCGGGCAGAGACAAAATGTCCGAGCCCGTAGCGATGACGATATTCTTGGTGGCAAGGGCGGAAACCACACCATCGGCCGCCGTCACATTCACTGTACCGGGCCCAGCAATCGCGCCCGTTCCAACCAGATAGGTGATTTTGTTCTTCTTCATCAAGAACTCAACGCCCTTGGTCAAACCATCGACGGCGTCATCTTTTTGGGCCAGCATTTTGCCGAGGTTGAGCGAGACGCCTGTGACTTCAATGCCCATATCCACAAAATGATGTTGAGCGGCTTCATAGGCTTCTGACGCGTGTAGGAGGGCTTTGGAGGGAATGCATCCGACATTCAAACAGGTCCCGCCCAAGCGCCCGCGCTTTTCAATGATGGCGGTCTTCAGTCCCAATTGGGCTGCCCGTATGGCGCAATTATAGCCCCCTGGTCCCCCGCCGATGATGACGACGTCAAACTGTTCTGCCATGGTAGAAGCTCCTGATTGGATGGTTTCAACGACCGCTCTTACGCCCGATAGGTCGCAATCGCTACATAGGGATGGACCAAATTCTGTAATTGGCCCCGTTCAAATCTCTTCAAGCCAAGGCACCTGTCAGCGTCAGCCAGAAGAAGAGGGTAAAGCTTGCCAACAATGCCACACATTGGGCGGCATCGACCAAACGCTCCATAGAGGTGGTCTTGTATAAGATGAGGCGGATATCGCGGCAGGTCATGAACAGGACACAATCAATCGCCAGCGAGACGCCCAAGGCCCAAAAGGCCAGGGAGCTGGAAAAGGCGAGTGCAACCAAGCTTGTAACCAAAGCTGCAATCGAAATGCGCCATGCTGCGGCCCGCCAGCCCATGCTATAATTAGCCATGAGGTCGAGGTGATGCTGCGGAGTCTCTGCGAGCGCCTCGGGGACCTCCCCCTCGCCCTCCAGCACCTTGGTGACCTGCGACGAGAGCCACAGCCCCAGAATACTTGAGACAGCATAGAGAAATACGATGATCCCCGCGAGGGTTAGCATTCAATCCATCCCAACCCTAAAGGCACGGCCACGACCCAAGCGGCCTTGTTAGATGTCCAGCAACATGCGCTCAGGATCTTCCAAGCACTCTTTCACGCGCACCAGGAAGGTCACAGCCTCTTTGCCATCCACAATCCGGTGGTCATAGGACAAAGCGAGATACATCATCGGGCGAACCACGATTTGACCGCCAACAACCATCGGACGATCTTGGATCTTGTGCATGCCCAAAATGCCAGATTGTGGGGCATTCAGGATCGGCGTCGACATGAGTGAACCATAAACCCCACCGTTGGAGATGGTGAAGGTGCCGCCTTGCATATCATCAATGCTCAAAGCCCCATCGCGTGCCTTCTTGCCAAGATCAGCAATGCCTTTTTCAATGCCAGCAAGACCGAGGTCTTCCGCATTACGCAGGACAGGCACAACCAAGCCCTTCTCCGTGCCAACGGCCACGCCAATATCATAGAAGTTTTTGTAGATGATGTCGGTGCCATCAATCTCGGCATTCACCGCAGGGACGTCCTTAAGGGCGACCAGACACGCTTTGACGAAGAAGCTCATAAAGCCCAGTTTGGCACCATGCTTCTTTTCAAAGATATCTTTGTATTTGTTGCGCACGGCCATGACATTGGTCATGTCGACTTCGTTGAAGGTCGTCAGCATGGCTGCGGTGTTTTGCGCATCCTTCAAGCGACGGGCGATGGTTTGACGCAGACGCGTCATCTTCACGCGCTCTTCGCGGGCACCTAAAGCGCGCGGTGCCGACGGGGCTGCGACTACCGGTGCAGGCGCGGCAGCCAAAGCCGCCACAGCGGCCAAAGCGTCACCCTTGGTGATCCGACCATCCTTGCCGCTGCCCGTTACCGAGCTGGCCGCAACGCCGGCAGTTTCCAAAGCACGTGCTGCCGATGGCATTGGGTCATGAGCGGCTGAGGGGGCTGGCGCAGCAACTGGGGCTGGGGTGGCAGGCGTTGGCATGGGGACGACCGCAGGCTTTGCTGAGGCACTTGCTGCCGCGCCAGCTTCAACCCGCCCAATCACCATGCCGGGGGTTACGGTTGCGCCGTCTGTCGCCAAGATTTCGGCCAACACACCATCGGCGGGTGCCACCACTTCCAGAGCGACCTTATCGGTTTCAATCTCGACCAGAATCTCATCTTTCTTGACCGCATCACCGGCCTTTTTCGACCAAGAACCAATCGAGCCTTCGGCAACGGATTCTCCCATAACGGGGACGACGATATCGAGCATAAAACCTCCAGCGGAGTCAGAATGGTGAAGGGGCAACAGGCCCCAATGTAAGGATCGTAAACGGGTTTAGCCAGATGATCAGTAGGTCATCGCTTCATTGAGGAAGGTCTCAAGTTCGCGAATATGCTTCTTCATCAAGCCAGCAGCAGTAGAAGCCGAAGCGGGACGACCAATATAGGCCGCACGCTTGGCTTTATTCTTTGTCTTGCCAAGAACCCATTCGATATTGGGTTCCATAAAGTTCCAAGCACCCATGTTCTTTGGCTCTTCTTGGCACCAGACCACATCAGCATTCTTGAAACGCGACAATTCAGTGATCATCGATTTGGCAGGGAATGGATAAAGTTGCTCAACGCGCAGGATCACCACATCGTTCAATCCGCGCTTTTCCCGCTCTTCAAACAGATCGTAATAGACCTTGCCTGAGCACAGGATGACGCGCTTGATCTCTGAATCGGGCTTCAACGAAACCGTGGTGGTCTCTGGGCGATAATGCGCATCATCCCACAAGATCCGGTGGAACGAAGAGCCTGGACCCATTTCAGCCAAGGTTGAGATGCAGCGCTTGTGCCGCAACAACGACTTGGGTGACATCACGATCAAAGGCTTGCGGAACTGACGATGGATCTGGCGACGCAGCACGTGGAAGTAGTTCGCCGGCGTCGTGCAATTGACCACTTGCATGTTGTCTTCCGCACACAGCTGCAAGAAGCGCTCAAGGCGGGCCGAGGAATGCTCTGGTCCTTGGCCTTCGTAGCCATGTGGCAACAGCATGACCAAGCCACTCATACGCAACCACTTGCGCTCACCCGAGCTGATGAATTGGTCGATGACGACCTGCGCGCCATTCACAAAGTCGCCGAACTGGCCTTCCCAAATCGTCAGGCTGTTAGGAGACGACAGCGAATAGCCATATTCATACCCAAGCACGGCTTCTTCGGACAAAGCACTATCGATGACTTCATAATTGGCTTGGGCGGGCGAGATATTGTTCAGCGGCGTATAGCGCTGCTCCGTCAATTGGTCGACGAAATGGCTGTGGCGATGGGAGAAGGTCCCGCGACAAGAGTCCTGGCCGGAGAGCCGCACCGGGAAACCTTCGTCCAACAAGGATGCAAAGGCCAAATGTTCACCCAAGGCCCAATCGACATTCTCGCCCGCTTCAATCATTTTTTGGCGGGCTTGTACCACGCGCTCAACGGTTTTGTGGATCGTCAAATCAGCAGGGATTGTGGTGATCTTTTCGCCTAAGTCTTTTAGCTTTTCGAGCGAGAGATTGGTGTCGCCGCGACGATCTTCGCCTTCTGGCAGACCCAGACCTGCCCAAACGCCATCCAACCAATCAGCCTTATTAGGTTTATAGGATTTGGCAGCCTCAAACTCGCTTTCGAGGAAATTCTCAAATTCCTTGACCTCGGCCTCAACCTCGTCGGCGGTGACAACGCCTTGCTCGATCAAGCGAGCGGCGTAAAGCTCACGCGTTGGCTTTTGGTTCTTGATTTTGGCGTACATGACGGGGTTCGTCATGGTTGGGTCATCGCCTTCATTGTGGCCAAAGCGGCGATAGCAGAACATATCTACCACCACATCTTTTGCGAATTTCTGGCGATACTCGGTCGCCACTTTCGCAGCAAACACAACCGCTTCTGGATCGTCGCCATTCACGTGGAAGATGGGGGCCGCCACCATGAGAGCCACGTCTGAGGGATAAGGCGAAGAGCGCGAGAAGCGCGGTGCGGTGGTGAAGCCGATCTGATTGTTGACGATGAGGTGCACGGTCCCGCCAGTGCGATGCCCACGGACGCCAGAGATAGCAAAACACTCTGCCACCACGCCTTGACCCGCAAAGGCGGCATCACCGTGCAACAGAAGCGGCATGACCGCGCGGAATTGATCGGCCTTATCAGGGCCATGCGTCATCATTTTCGCACGGCACTTGCCCAAAACGACCGGATTGACGATCTCGAGGTGGGATGGGTTCGGTGTCAGCGACAAGTGCACGCTATTGCCATCAAAGGCACGATCTGAAGAAGCGCCCATATGGTACTTCACATCGCCCGAACCACCGACATCATCCGGTGTGGCAGAGCCGCCTTGGAATTCATGGAAGATCACATGATAGGGCTTGCCCATCACAGCAGACAAAACGTTCAAGCGACCCCGGTGTGGCATGCCCAGAACGATGTCCTTCACACCCAGATTGCCACCGCGCTTGATGATTTGCTCCATCGCGGGGATCAGCGCTTCGCCGCCATCAAGGCCAAAGCGCTTGGTGCCTGGGAAACGCTTGTGCAGGAATTTTTCAAAGGTCTCAGCCTGAATCACCTTGCTCAGGATCGCCTTCTTGCCTTCATTGGTGAAGGCGATGCTCTTGTCGGGGCCTTCAATGCGTTCTTGCAGCCAGGATTTTTCGGCTGGATCGGAAATGTGCATGAACTCAATGCCCACCGTCGAACAATAGGTGCGGTTCAAAACGTCCAGCATCTGGCGAGGGGTGGCATATTCCATGCCGAG
Organism: Aquidulcibacter sp.; assembly: GCA_027532555.1. Lineage (GTDB taxonomy): Bacteria > Pseudomonadota > Alphaproteobacteria > Caulobacterales > Aquidulcibacteraceae > Aquidulcibacter > Aquidulcibacter rimovensis. The sequence continues at coordinate 180,801 of JAPZTJ010000009.1, read as the reverse complement.
CACGAAATCGATGAAAATCGGCCGGTCCATATCTTCTGGACCAAAACCGTAAGATTCAGGCTGTAGCTCTGGCTGGGGCTCACGGCCTTCATCAAGACCTAGGGGGTCGAGCTTTGCCGCCAAATGGCCGCGAATCCGATAAGCGCGGATCATCATCAAAGCCTTGATGCTGTCGCGCGTCGCGCGCATCACATCGACTTCTGAGACAGGCTTGCCAGCATTGGCCGGTGCCGCGGCCGCTTTTTCAGTAAGCTTTTTTTCGATCTTCGGCTCGATCAGAGCCCAATTGCCGTCTAAGGTAGCGACCCATTCGCCGACTTCGGACTTTGGCCAATCGTTGCGCTTCCAAGATGGCCCACTAGCCGCACGCTGTGCATCGCCTGCCCCATCGCCCATGCCGGCAAAGAAGGTAGCCCAAGACGCATCAACCGACGATGGATTGGCCGCCCATTTGGCGTATTGCTGCTCGATAAAGACGGCATTGCCGCCATACAGAAAGGAAGTATCGAGGAGTGCGGAATTTTGCGCGCTGCGCATGTCGTCTGCCATAAGCCAACCGTCCATTCGTCGGGACGGTCGGTCAGGGCGAAGGAAGTCGGCCTTGCCCGGCCGTCACACATTTACTTCTATATAGTTATTCGCGTTTCAGGCGACTGCTTTATGTAGGCTTAAAGCACATCAACCCTTAAGAACTTCCAACAATGTTGAACCCAATGCAGCAGGCGATGGGGCAACGCGAATACCTGCGGCTTCCATGGCTGCAATTTTGTCTTCCGAGCCACCTTTGCCGCCAGCGATAATCGCCCCGGCATGGCCCATACGACGGCCTGGAGGCGCGGTACGCCCTGCAATAAAGCCTGCCATCGGCTTCTTACGGCCGCGCTTAGCTTCATCAAGGATGAATTGCGCCGCATCTTCTTCTGCGCTGCCGCCGATTTCACCGATCATGATGATCGACTGGGTCTCTGGGTCGGCCAAGAACATTTCCAACACGTCGATGAACTCGGTGCCCTTCACTGGGTCGCCGCCGATACCGACTGCCGTTGTTTGGCCAAGGCCTGCGTTTGAGGTTTGGAAAACCGCTTCATAGGTCAAAGTGCCCGAACGAGACACAATGCCAACATTGCCCTTTTTGAAGATGGAGCCGGGCATAATGCCGATCTTACACTCATCTGGGGTCAAGACACCGGGGCAGTTTGGCCCGATCAAGCGCGACTTAGAGCGCTCCAACCGGCTCTTGACTTGCACCATGTCTGCGACAGGGATGCCTTCGGTGATGCAGACGATCAACTCAATTTCTGCCTCAATCGCTTCGATGATAGCAGCAGCTGCACCCGGGGGTGGCACATAGATTACCGTGGCGTCTGCGCCTGCGACATCCTTGGCCTCTTGAACCGAGTTGAACACGGGAAGACCCAGATGGGTTTGCCCACCTTTACCCGGACTGACCCCACCCGTCATGCGCGTGCCATAGACGATCGCTTGCTCGGAGTGGAAGGTACCATTCTTTCCGGTGAAGCCCTGGCAGATTACCTTGGTTTCTTTATTGATCAGGATCGACATGAGGCCCTCGGCTAACAGCTGATATGTTGGCCGTCGTGTTAGCGCAGCCCGCTCCACTTGCAAACCGAAAGAGGCGGTAATCGCCAAATGAATCTCACCTCGCCCTAGGGCAGGCGCGATATCGCGATGCCAAAAGGCTAATCTGCAACCTTGAGCATGATTTTCCCAGCATGGGTATTGGCCTGCATCTTGGCCTGAGCGGCTTCGGCGTCTTCCAAATCAAACACCGAATCTACCACAGGACGCAGAAGGCCCTTGGCCACCCACGGCCAGACATGGGCCTCGACCGCGCGCGCTAGCCGCGCCTTTTCCGCCACAGGCCGCGCTCTTAGGGTAGAGCCAGTCAAGGTGAGACGCTTCAGCATCAATGCCATCAGATTCAGCTCAACTTGGGGCCCTTGAAGAAACGCGATTTGGACGCAGCGGCCGTCGAGTTTCAAACAATCAAGATTTTGCTGGACATAGGGCCCGCCCACCATGTCGAGAACCACGTCGACCCCACCATCCGCCTTGATGATGTCAGAGAAGCTTTGTGCGTGATAATCAATGGCAACATCGGCACCAAGCTTTGCACAAAGACTTGCTTTTTCCGCGCCGCCAGCTGTGGCAAAAACTTTCGCGCCATGCGCTTTGGCCATTTGAATGGCTGTGGTGCCAATACCCGATGCGCCGCCATGGACTAAAAAGGCCTCGCCCGATTGCAAAGCCGCCCGCTCAAACACATTCGCCCAGACCGTTAAGACGGTTTCAGGCAGGGCTGCTGCCTCCAGGAGGCTGATGCCCTCAGGAATTGCCATGCAAGAGCCTTCATCCGCCCAAGCGTAATCCGCATAGCCACCGCCGGGTAGAAGCGCACACACCCGATCCCCCAGCTTCCAACGCGAAACATCCGGGCCAATCGCCACAATCTCGCCCGAACATTCCAGCCCCATCGTGTCAGGGGCACCCTTTGGTGGCGGATAGGCACCCATGCGTTGGATCAGATCTGGACGATTTATACCCGCATAGGCGACCTTGATGAGAACTTGGCCCGGGCCAGCCACGGCTCGATCGATGAGCTCAACCCGCAAAGGAGCACCAGCGGATGCAACAATCGCACGCATTTTTTCAGGAAGGGCTGTCAAAATTCACACTCCGGCGCCAAAATGGGATCAGGAGGCTACTCATGCTCGACGACGACCCATTCGCCAAGTCAAAACCCCAGTCTATTCGCCTAGAAGATCTGTCAATTTGGGAGCTTCAAGAGCGTATTTCTGACCTCGAGGCGGAAATTCGGCAGATAAACGACCTAATTAAGGCGAAAGAAGGCAGCAAAAAAGCGGCAGATTCCTTTTTTAAGACAAGCTAACCGAAAAAGCGGCACGGCCCTTGCTGGAAGAAACTTAGGAAGCATGGTGCTTCTTCCACTTAACCCATCGCTCTGTCTCTAAAAGTCTAGGCTGGAGCTTCGGGTTGGCTGTGCGGGAATAATCGGGGTTGAACTGGAATTTGCTCCAAAACAGAGCCGTCCAGATCAAACACTTGGCCCACGGCGCTTTGCGGGTTAAAGACAGAGACCAAAGAAGGGCGGAATGCCGCATGTTGACGGAAGTTTCAAAGCAGACCGTGGGTCTAAAGACAGCATTTGATCGGATCGCAGAATTTGCGAGTTCGGACATCTTTGAACGCATGTTCCGCGAAGGCATGGACTTGGTTGAGGAAACGGCGGCTTATCTGGATGGCGATGGCCGACAGGAAGCACGCAGCCTCGAACGAGTTGCAGCCTTGGCCTATGCTTCTGAAAGCATGCGATTGACGACCCGTTTGATGCAGTCGGCCTCATGGTTGCTGGTCCATCGCGCGGTCCGTGAGGGCGAAATGACGCCACGTGACGCCCATGATCCAAAATATCGGTTGGGTGCGCGGGCCGTCTGCAGCGCGGATAAGCAGCCCTTGGCGGACTTGCCCGTGCGCTTACTCGACCTTCTTGAACGATCTAAACGGCTTTACGAACGGGTTGATCGTATGGAAGCCAGTCTCTTTGAAGCCAGCGAAGCACCCGCGGAAAATCCGGTCAACGCTCAGTTAAAGCGGCTTCAAGCGGCATTGGGCGCATTGGACTGACGGAAGTCCGTTTCAGCTTGCAATTCACATAGTGAAATGGCTGCTTCAATAGCTGCTAGCAAGCTCGGCAAATGGATCGGTTTAGGGGCATGAGCATCGGCCCCGGCTTCGATTTGCGCATCGATCTGATGTTGCAGGGCGTTAGCAGTAAGTGAGACAATTGGCGTTCGGGGACGATTTTCGCGGATTTCTTGCGCATGGATCGCACGGATCGCCGAAGCCCCGTCCATCGCTGGCATTTGCATGTCCATTAGAATGACATCATAGGATGCAGCCCGCCACGCTTCGATGGCTTCTTGCCCATTCTGCGTGAAGACCAGCTCGATTTCATAACTTGATAGCAATGCTTACAGAACCAATTGATTGGTTCGATTGTCCTCTGCAACTAACAGCTTCAAGGCCGACGCTGGCAGATTCTCGTGCAGAGCAGATGCATCCGAGTCAGCGTATTTCCCGCCTTCAGCTAAGTTTTCCGTTTCGTCGAATGTCGCTGAAACAGCTTGGAGTGGGACAAGACAGGTAAAGGTTGATCCAACCCCCACTTCGCTCTCAACCAATAGCTCGCCGCCCATCGCCTCCGTCATGGCCTTCGCAATGGACAAGCCCAAGCCAGTGCCACCGTAGAGACGGGTATGCGAGGAATCAGCTTGGGTGAATTTCTCAAATAATTGCGCCACCCGATCCTGCGGGATACCAATCCCCGTGTCGGTGACAGAAATCGCCAACTCCCGCTTTGGACCCAAGTTGAGCGCAATTTTGACGGTCCCTTGTTCGGTAAACTTGATGGCGTTCGACACGAGGTTGAAGACGATCTGTCTAAGACGAGCTGGATCGCCCATACGCCATTGCGAAGCATCGGCTGCGATCTCAACCTCCAGCTGAATGTCCTTCGCTGAGGCGCGAGCATCAAACAGGTCATTGGCTGCTTGGACCAGTTTCTGGGGTGAGAAAGGAATAGATTCAAGTTCGATCTTGCCGGCTTCAACCTTCGACATATCGAGAATGTCATTCAAGAGCAGCAGCAACATGTCGCTGGAATCGATCATGACAGACAGCATTTGGCGCTGTTCGTCCTTCATTTGGGTCTTCATGAGGGCTTGCGCCATCCCGATCACGCCATTCATCGGCGTCCGGATTTCGTGGCTCATCATGGCCAAGAACTCAGACTTGGCCTGTGCAGCATGTTCAGCGCGAAGTCGCGCTCTGGCATTTTCCTTGAAAATGGTTAGGGCCCGAGCCATGCCACCAATCTCGTCCGCACGCTTCTGATAAGGCGGTTCGGCGCTAAAGTCGGCTTGGGCAACCTGGCGCATGGCTTTGGTTAAGTGACCCAAGGGTTGGACCACGCCGTCGCGGACAACCAGCAACACCCCCAATAATGCAACCAGAAACAACCCCACCGCCGCCACCAATACTTGATATTGCTGGGCCTCGAGCCGATTGATGCGGACATTTAGGCCTAGGATCAGTTCTTGATTGGCAGCCAAGGCAGTACGTACAACAGCATTCCGCGCAAGTTGTGCGTTTGTCTGCGCGGCCTTGGGATCTGGATCCTCAATCAGGTTTGCGATCTTTTGGGACATATCAAGCTTAAGGTCAGCCAGCCCAAGCTCGCGCGTCAGTGCTTTGTCAGAAGAGCGAATGGCATCATCAATCGAAGTTTCAAAAGCATAAGTCTTGGCATTGAGATTGCCTTGGTGCTTCGCAGCCAAGCGCCAGAACGTATTTTGTGGGGTAATGCCTGGCTCATTGATATACGTCTTAGCCGAACCAAAATAGCCAATCTGCTCAATCAGCGGCGTCGCATGTATCGCGACGGCCTGCATAAGATAAAAAGTTGCGAGCTCGGGATCAAGAACAAGGTTTGAACCTTCGACAACGCGGGTAAAATGCTTCTGGCTTGTCGATAAAATAGTGCGGACGCGCGCGGGCTCATAGGACTTCATAGCCTGCAATTCACCAACAGCGGCCCTAAGCGCTGCGAAATCTTCCTGAAAATACAAACTACGTGGGGCGTTCGCTCGTGCCTCAAGCACCTTGTCAAGCGCTGGCTGCAAGATCTGAGGAACGGGCTTTTTGTCAGCCAAAGCGGATGCCGCAGTGGCCATAGTGGCGTGCAAAACCAACAACGGCTCAATATAGAGCGCGCCGTTTAACTCCGCTTCTGAGAAAGCAATCTCTTGATTTTGCTTATGGATCAGCTGCCACGATAGAAAACAGACAGGTACAGCAAAGAGAATAAACGCCAGCGCAAGACGGCGCGCAATGGAACGAGATACAAGCGAAAAAAGCGCTCGGAACATATCGAGCGCTTTTAAACCATTCAAGTAACTATCCGGTTAAATCAACCGGAGAAATACCTTATTTCTTGATGAAACCCGCGAACTTGTCTTTGAAGCGGGCGACACGGCCACCGCGATCAAGAAGCGTGTTGGTCGAACCGGTCCATGCAGGATGCACGGTTGGGTCAATATCCAGCGACAGGGACTTGCCCTCGCCACCCATGGTCGAACGGGTCTGATAGGTGGTCCCATTGGTCATCACGATGGTGATGAAATCATAATTAGGATGTGTGTCGGCTTTCATCTTCGTGTCCTGCGCGCAGGCCCCAAAAGGGCGCGCGATGTTGAGAGCGGCTTTGAACCAAATAGAGCGGCGCGGTTAGAGGAAAATCGCTTGAGAGTCTAGTGTTGCGCGCAGGTCGTGCGCAGAGACCAAGCCATCAATTTAACTGCTGACAATATTTCACGTCGGGCTCGCGCGTGCTAACTCCCTGCGCATGACCGATACCCCTGCCAGCCGCGTCGTTGAGGATCGTCCCAGTCGCGGAGCCGTCCAAGCCGAATTAACCGCCGATGCCGCGGCTAAGCGAGGCCGCAGCTCTGATCTGCGCCCGCTGACGCGCTTGATTCCTTATATCCAACGTCGGCCAAAAGATGTGGCAGCGGCAGCTATTTTCCTTCTTCTGGCAGCGGCCGCGACTTTGGCTCTGCCGGTGGCCGCCCGCGCGTTGGTTGACCGTGGCTTTGCCACCGCAACCCCCGAAGCCGTCAATCAATGGTTTTTGTTGTTGGTGGGTGTAGCTTTGTGCATGGCTGTGTTTTCAGCCTCGCGCTTTTATTTTGTGACGAAGTTGGGCGAGCGGGTCGTCGCAGACCTGCGTGCCGACGTCTATGACCGGTTGATCGGGCTGTCGCCTTCTTATTTTGCGCGCGTCCGCATTGGTGAAGCACTCTCGCGCCTGACCGTCGACGCCACTCTTATTGAGTCATTGGTCGGCTCATCGGCCTCGATTGCCATCCGAAATTTGGTGATGCTAGCGGGTGGCTTGTCCATGATGGTCGTGACCAGCCTGAAGCTCACCTTCATGGTCTTGCTGATCATCCCCTTGGTTTTATTCCCTTTATTCACCATTGGCCGACGAGTCCGCGCCCTCTCCACCTCAGCACAAGATCGGGTTGCGGAAGCAGCAGCAGAAGCCTCAGAGAGCCTGGATGCTGTAGAAACTGTGCAAGCCTTTGGCCGCGAAGATTACGCGCGGTCCCGCTTTCGCCAAGCAATTGAGATCAGCTTTGCTGCAGCGCGTCGACGGATTGCTGCCCGCAGCATCATGACGGCAGTGGCAATTGCCATCGTGTTTTGTGGCATCTCTTTTGTTCTATGGGAGGGCACCCGTTCGGTCTTGGCAGGGTCTATGACGCCCGGTGCTTTGACGCAGTTTGTCATCCTCTCAGTACTGACAGGCTCTGGCGTAGGTGCCTTGGCAGAAGTTTGGGGCGATGTGCAAAAGGCTGCTGGGGCCACGCAACGCTTGTCGGAAATTCTCGATGAAGTGCCTGAAATCGCCGCCCCTTCTGCCCCGATCTCGTTCCCCCTTGAGGCACCTGGCCTTGTTTCATTTAAAAATGTCGCCTTCGCTTATCCAAGTGACGGAGAGCGTAGCGCGCTCAAAGGCGTGAGCTTTGAGGTGAAGCCCGGCCAGACGGTTGCAATTGTAGGCCCTTCAGGGGCCGGCAAATCGACCTTGTTTAAGCTTCTCCTGCGCTATTACGACCCGGCAGCTGGGGCGATTGAGGTCGACGGCATTGATGCGCGCGACACAGACCCAGTCGCTTGGCGGCACCGCTTTGCCTATGTGTCGCAAAACCCGGACCTGTTTACCGGCACAGCGATGGACAATATTTTGTTCGGCAATGAGGGTGCCACATCCGACATGGCGCAAGAGGCCGCGCAGCGGGCCGAAGCAGAGCCCTTTATTCTGGCCCGCCTTGGTGGCTATGACAAAGCCATTGGCGACAGGGGTCGCGCGCTTTCGGGTGGCGAGAGGCAACGTTTGGCAATTGCTCGGGCACTGGTTCGCGATGCGCCGGTCCTTCTCCTCGATGAAGCCACCAGCGCACTGGATGCTGAGAATGAGCGCTTAGTCCAGAAGGCCTTCGATGTCGCCATGGCAAACCGGACAACCCTTGTGATTGCCCATCGTCTAGCGACAGTCCAACGCGCAGACTGGATTATCGTACTGGACGACGGCCAAGTCGCCGAGCAAGGCACCCACAGCGACTTGGTGGCCAAGGGCGGCCTCTATGCCCATCTCGCAAAGCTGCAATTTGAAACCCAAACTCAGGCGTGAAAGTCAGGTTGATGAAACCCACTCAGATTATCCTACTCACAGGTGTCGCCATCGTCGGAATCCTGTCGTTCACCTGGTTTCGAACGGCATCGCGCGCGGGTGAATTTACGACGCTAGTGCCTGTCTTTGACGGTACATGTACCGATATTGCCGGCATGCCCGGTGCCGAAGACATGGCCATTGATCGTACGTCAGGGCGCATCTTTGTGGCGTCAGACGACCGCCGTGCCGCTGCAGTGGGCAAGCCTGTTCGGGGCGCGATTTACAGCTTGCCCGTCGAGAGCTTGACCACCCCTCCCGCTTTGAAAGATCTAACCGGCGGCCAGCCAACGGCATTCCATCCCCATGGAACGTCTTTGTTCCGAGGCCCTGACGGCAAAGTGACTCTGATGGTGGTGAACCACCCAAAGGGCGCTGCTGACTATACCGGAACCACGGTCGAGGTTTTCGATGCACAAGCCGACGGCAGCTTGAAATTACGTCGAACGGTTGCTGTTCCGGGCCTGACCCGCATCAATGACATCGTGGCTACGGGTACAAATAGCTTCTACGCGACCAGCGAAAGTGACCTCGAGCGGGGCTCCTTGTCGGAAAGTTTGAGCTTTATTTCCGGTAATGATCGCACGGGCGCAATTTGGTATTTTGATGGCGCGAAGGGCAGTAAGCTCGACAGCGGGCTTGGTTTTGCCAATTCGCTGGCCCTCTCAAACGACGGCAAGACACTTTATGCCAGCGCCACAATCAGCCGTAGCATCTACCTCTATGACCGCGATCCAGCGACAGGGGCGATCAAGCGGCGAGACGCAGCTTTGCTCGGCACTGGCATCGATAATCTCGACGTCGATCCAGAGGGCATTGTCTGGATGGCGGCCCATCCTAAAATGCTCAGCTTCATTCAGCATGCGGGCAATCCGGCAAAGCCTTCACCCAGCCAGATTTTGATCCTCGAGCCTTCGCCCACTGGCAAAGGTGGCAAGATTGATCAGGTCTATCTGAAAGATGGTACCGACGGTTTCTCCGGCGCGTCTGTTGCCATCCGCTCGGGCTCCACCATGGTGCTGGGTAGCGCGTTTGAAAAGTCTGTGCGGGTTTGCCAATTGCCGAAAGTCTGGCGGCAATCAGAAAGCCATCCCGCCCAGCGCCTATTAGACACCGAGCGCGATGAGTTGAAAAAGCAGGCCGAGAAGGCCGCCAAAGCAGGTGCTAGCGAACCGGCCAAATAGAGGCTGAAGATGCAGGGCCATGCCTTTCAACTTCATGACACCCCTGTCGTCGCCTTGGCAGAAGCGGCTTTGTTCTTGCCTCGGACACAGACGCTGATTGTCTCCGACCTGCATTTCGAAAAAGGTTCTGCCTTTGCCGTCAAAGGCGTGATGCTGCCGCCTTTTGATACGGCGGAAACCTTGCGCCGCCTCGAAGCTCTAGTTGTGGCGCTTGCACCTAAAGTCTTGATTGCCTTGGGTGATAGTTTTCACGATCGAGGCGCAGGCAGTCGGCTGGCCGACGAGGATCGGGCCAAGCTTGAAAGCTTGGTTGGCCAGGCCGAAACCATTTGGATCGAGGGTAATCATGACCCGGAGCCGCCAGCTTGGCTGGAAGGAAAGCGTGCTGCAGAAATCCAGCATGACGGCCTGTGGTTTCGTCATGAACCAACCGGCCAAGTGTCAGGCGAAGTTGCGGGCCACCTGCACCCCTGCGCGCGGGTGACGGGTAAACGCGGCGGCAGCATCAGACGGCGCTGCTTTGTAACCGATGGGCGCAGCCTAATCATGCCCGCCTTTGGTGCCTTTACAGGTGGTCTGAACCTATTTGACCCCGCTTTTGACGGGCTGTTCCAAGGACCCGTTCACGCGCTGATGCCCAGTGGTTCAGGGCCGAGCGCCAAAGTCCATGCGATCGCAGCCAAAAACCTAACCCGCTCGCACTAAGTTTTCTGCGGTTCCGCAGCATGGCACATGACCTGCGACGTGCAGGCGATGAATGCCCTCTCGCCCTATGCTGCTTTCGCTTCTGTGCCATATCGGCACAAAGTCACAGCTGTGCCTGCGATTGAGCCGATCCCAGAGGACCTAAGGGGGTCAAGTCAGGACTATACGAACCGCGCCCATCACGACAAACATAGCTTCGAGCGGGGACGCTATGATGCCAATAGCGCGGCAGCTGGTTTTTCCATTCATGTTCTTATGGAAGCAGGGCTAACAGGCGAAGATCCGTTCGCGGCCTTGCGCGGCGCAAAGGCCTATCAGGCCCGTGTTGGTCGGACATGGCGCGTCCGATTAGTTGTCTAGCGGCTTCTAAGAGCTGCCTCTAGGGCCGCGACATGGGCCTCCAAAGCGACAACACGCTTTTGTAAATGCTCGATCTGTGCCGCAGCGCTCAAAGGCTGTTCGGTAACTGGTGTTGAGATGCCGCAGCGATTGGCAATTTCGCCCGGCGAGGCATGTAAGAGGGCGCTCAAGACTTCAACTTCGCGCGCACTGACTTCCTTCTGATCCTTAAACACCCAAGCGAGCTCTTCTGGCGTCCAGCCCGTTGCGCGGGCCATATCTTCCCTCTGGAGGTTAAGTGCGGCCAAACGCTTGCTGAACCAGCCTGCATCAAAAAATAGGGCCAAGCTATCTCATCTCCCTATCAATCATAATTGGAATCGCGCGAACCGCCGGACGGTGCGCTGGCAATGTTGAAAATCACGCCTCCAATCATGTCGAGCCAACACATGAGAGTCAGAAGGAAAAAGGTTGAGGTCGCGAAGGCTTCAAACAACAAGAATGCCCCGGCACACGACAAGGCCAATAAGACCGCCAGAGTATGGTGAATAATGGCAAAACGGCTAACACCCACACCCCGCGTCAATTCAAAAAATAGGATGATCAACCCCATCATCAACAAAAGATCGCCGCCTGACAGCGCCCACGGCGCACCAGAAGGCAGGGTCAGCACAAAGACGCCATCTTCGATCGATTGGGTGAAGACGTTGGGCCCGCGCGTCGAGGCCGTAACCCCGCCAAACAGGGCATAGATCAAGACTGGGATCGTCAAGATCGGCACCATCTCAAAGATACGTCTCAACACCAGCATGGCTTCGAATCACCCAATCTTTTTATGCCCTTGGGTGCAGAGTGAACCGACACTTACGTTTCGTCCACATGGCCGAAGTCACGACGGCGGGTCCTGAGCCAAATGACGCCTCCCAAATCCGTCAAAGCGGCCAGCAATCGCCCAAGATTGGTGTATTTGGACGCACCGGTTGAGCGGTGTCGATGATTGACGACTGCAAACTCTGCCAAAGCACCTTCACGTTGAACCAAAGCTGGCATGTAGCGATGCATGTGATCGAAATAGGGTAAGCGCAAGAACAAGTCGCGCCGGACCACTTTGATGCCGCAGCCAGAATCATCCGCCCCATCCCGCAACAAAGCTTGGCGCACATTGTTGGCCAAACGAGACGCTAATTTCTTGGCTTGGCTATCTTGCCGCTTCACCCGACGACCGCCAACAAAGCCCAAGCCCTGAGGTGCATCCGGGCGATTGAGTTGTTGTAAAAGGGCTGGCAGGTCTGCTGGATCATTCTGGCCGTCGCCATCCAGTGTGCCGATCACCGGTGCTCGAGCAGCCAAGACACCATTCATAATCGCCCGGCTTTGGCCCGCGTTCTTGCGGTTTGCCAGCACACGGAGCGCGGGATAGGTGGCCTTTAGCGCGACAAGCTTCGCATGGGTGTCGTCCTTGGACGCATCATCGACGAAAATCATCTCATAGGCCCAACCATCTAGGGCCGCCGCGATTTCTTGCACCAGACCTGCCACAGCCCCACTCTCGTTATGGACAGGCACCACAACAGAAATGTCGAGCGGTTCTAAGCGGGGCACGGATGGATTCGGTGTGGACATAGCGACCCTTTAACCTGAGCCTTACAAAAGTGCCAGTTGGGGTGGGCTGCAAGAGAAAGGGCCCGCATCAACGATGGGGCCCTCAACTTCTCTTAGTACCAAATGGCGTTAGATTAAGCCGCCTTGCGAACCGCCGCGACAATCTTTTGCGCTGCATCAGCCAGATCATCGGCTGGCACGACGGCGAGACCGCTGTCGCGCAGGATTTGCTTGCCCAATTCGACATTGGTGCCTTCCAGACGCACGACCAACGGCACTTTCAAGCCAACGTCGGTGATGGCTGCAACAACGCCTTCAGCGATCACGTCACAGCGCATGATGCCGCCGAAGATATTGACCAAAATGCCTTTTACGGCAGGGTCTGCGGTGATGATTTTGAACGCAGCTGTTACCTTTTCGCGCGTCGCACCGCCACCCACATCGAGGAAGTTAGCTGGCTCTTCGCCATAAAGCTTGATGATGTCCATGGTGGCCATGGCAAGACCTGCGCCATTGACCATGCAGCCAATCGTGCCGTCGAGCGCGATATAAGCGAGGTCATATTTGGACGCTTCGATTTCTTTGTCATCTTCTTCCGACAGGTCGCGCATGGCGGCCCATTCGGGGTGACGGAATTCTGCGTTGGAATCAAAGCTCATCTTCGCATCCAAGCAGACGAGCTTGCCCGTGCCTTCTTCAACGATCAGCGGGTTGATTTCGCACATTTCCATGTCGCCCTTGGTGAAGGCGGTATAGAGCTTCACGCACAGGTCATGGCACGCATCAGCTTGGCCAGCTTCCAAGTTCAGGGCCTTGGCCACCTTTGCACTGTCAGCAGGGGTGACGCCGACAGCAGGGTCGATAACGATTGTGGAGATTTTCTCTGGCGTGTCATGCGCCACGGTCTCAATGTCCATGCCGCCAGCTTCAGAAGCGACAAAGGCAACGCGACCGGTACCACGATCAACCAGAACCGAGAGATAAAGTTCGCGCGCAATGTCTGCGCCGCCAGCGATATACAGGCGCTGAACTTGCTTGCCTGCCGCCCCGGTTTGCACGGTCACCAGCGTATTGCCCAGCATGTCTTTTGCGTGGGAAGCGACTTCATCGAGGTTAAAGGCAAGACGCACGCCGCCTTTTGCTTCGGGGGGAAGTTCCTTGAACTTGCCCTTGCCGCGGCCACCCGCGTGGATTTGCGACTTTACCACCCACATGGACCCGCCCAATTTCTGAGCCGCGGCTTTGGCTTCCTCTACAGAGAAAGCAGCAATGCCTGGAGGAACGGGAAGACCATAGTTTGCGAGGACTTCTTTGGCCTGATGTTCATGAACGTTCATGGATAAAATGTCCCCTGTGCAGCACAAAATTTCGTTAGGCGCTTCTAGCCAGCCACGCCGACACACGCAACCGCTTGATCCACCCGCGCGCAGGTTAAACTCAATAGCCCGGCATGTTCAACCATAGATAGCTAGACAATTTCAGATGGTTTTGGACTCATAGGGCATGGGCGATCGTTGAAGAAGGAGGTGCGTCTTTCGCCAGAGGAAAGCGAAAGACCATGAAGGAAAGCCCTAAAGCATTACATAGGGAGGGCGAGGAACTCCGCCCCCAAACCCAAGATCCGGCTAGGAGGGCAGTCGCAACGGCGATGGCCAAGGCCCTGTGTCGCCTGGCCCATTTAGACCCAGGGTTTTCGGCCGCTAAGCCAGCAGGGCGGATATTTGCCACCCTGATCTTGGTGACCTGCTGTTGGTCGGTTGCTGCCCTACTTCTGTTGGTGGATACAACGGCCCTAGCTTGGGCGGTAATGACATTGGCGCTGTGCCTAAATGTCTTCCGACTTTGGACGTGTTGTCTGCCTGAGCCGCGCGTTTCGGCTTGCCCGCAAGTGAACATAAACGGGGCAGAACCTGTCTGGACGATCTTGGTTGCGCTGTATCAAGAGGCGGGCTCGGTCGGGTCGTTGTTGAACGCGTTAGACAAGCTGGATTGGCCCAAAGAGAAAATAGACCTTGTCTTTGCTTGTGAGGCCGATGACAGCGAGACATTGGCAGCCCTTAAATTACGACGGCATAGCTATCGCTTTCGGATCATTGCCATTCCCACTGGCGGGCCGCGTACCAAGCCGAAGGCCCTGCAAACGGCCCTGCCCTTTTGTCGAGGGCGCTATCTGACGGTCTATGATGCGGAGGACCTCCCCGCTTCGGGGCAATTACGCGAGGCTTGGAGGGCCTTTCGAAATGGGCCGGCCAATCTTGCTGTCGTTCAAGCCCCGCTGGTGATTTGGAATGAGCGGGAAAGCTGGATCAGTCGTCAGTTTGCACTCGACTATGCGATCTGGTTCCGCCTGATCTTGCCAGGCTTGGTGCGCCTTTCTCACTTTTTGCCACTTGGTGGAACCTCCAATCATTTTGATATCACCCATTTACGAGCTGTCGGTGGGTGGGACCCTTTTAATGTCACCGAAGACGCAGATCTGGGCGCACGATTTGCCCGACTAGGCCTAACCGCTAACCTGATCCGAAGCCCCACTTATGAAGAGGGAGCCCCCACTTTTGCGGGTTGGGTCCGCCAGCGTGGTCGTTGGATTCAGGGACATATTCAGACAGTTAGTGTCCATTTGCGTACACCGGGACGACTGACCTTACAGCTTGGTGGCTTTGGCCTGCTCGCCTTTCTTCTGGGCCTGACAACAGGCCCGTTGAACGCGGCAATCCTATTTGTATCGGCGCTACTGGCGATTGGCCAGACGCTTGCCGGACAGTCCGACCAAGTATTGCTCTGGGTACTCTCAATGGCCCTAAGCCAAGCAATTGTTGGGATGGCAGCTGTCCTGCGTGATGGACGAAACAGTCTTTGGATCGCCTGCTTTGCCTTGCCGCTCCATCAAGCCTGCCAGGTGCCGGCACTGTTTCGCGCGATTTGGCGCATCTATCTTTCCCCATCGATCTGGGACAAAACCAAGCATGGTGCAGAGGCACGGCCGCATAGGCTCGCCACTGCCGAGGGTCAACACGCAATGAGTGAGCCACAGACTTGGATTGGCCAGCAACTTTAATCGCTCTCGCGATCGGTCTTTGTGGGTTTGGTTTTTCCTCTTGGCGAGCCTCAAGGCCTGCTGAATTCGGCAAGGTTCGCATGATCCCTTGGACAGCTCTTTCGATCATTTGTGCTGTGGTTGCGCTGCTTATGCTGGTCCACGCCGTCAATCTGGCAGGTATTCAGACGGGCAATGCGTCCGCCCCAATGCGCTGAAAACTAGGATCACTATCAGTCCAGCTTTGGGGGCTAGCCAGCGCCCTCGGCCCGTTCTAATTAAAATGCAACGCCCAGGAGAGGCGGCACATCAAGGTGAGCGGAGGCATCATGACCGACATTGAGACTTTTCGACAAGAAACGCGGGCGTGGCTTGAAGCCAATTGCCCCGCCTCTATGCGCACCCCCATGCCGGAGAGCGAGACCGTCTGGGGCGGTCGCAATGCAAGCTTCAAAAACCCAGACTCGAAAGCCTGGCTCGAAGCCATGGCTTCAAAAGGCTGGACCGCGCCAAAGTGGCCAAAAGCCTATGGCGGCGGTGGACTGACCGGTGAAGAGGACCGTGTGCTGCAAGATGAATTGCGCCGCATTAAAGCCCGCCCTGCGCTGCTCTCCTTTGGCATTTGGATGTTTGGCCCTGTGATCTTGGAGTTTGGCACAGAAGAGCAAAAGCAAACCTATTTGCCAGACATGGTGCATGGCCGGACATGGTGGTGCCAAGGTTATTCAGAGCCAGGTGCTGGTTCGGACTTGGCGGGGCTACAGACGCGCGCCGTCCTTGATGGCGATCATTATGTTGTCGATGGGCAAAAAGTTTGGACGTCATATGCAAACCACGCCGATTGGATGCTGTGCTTGGTGCGAACCGAACCAAATGCCCCCAAGCATGAAGGTATCTCTGTCCTATTGTTCGACATGAAGACCCCCGGTGTAGAAGCGCGTCCGATCAAGTTGATTTCCGGTGCATCGCCCTTCTGCGAGACCTTCCTAACCAATGTACGCGTGCCGGCATCGCAAATGTTAGGCCCAAAGAACAAGGGTTGGGACGTTGCCAAGCGCATCTTACAGTTTGAGCGCACCAATATTTCGGCTTCGGGCTTTGGCAGCGGGGCAGGCCTTGATCTCGTCGATGCCGCCAAGGAATCGATTGGTCTTGAAAATGGTAAGCTGGCCAATAGCGACCTACGTTCGCGTATCACCAAGCAACGTATGTATGAGCGGGCTTTCCACTTGACCATGCGCCGCGGTCAAGAAGAAGCAAAAGCTGGGGCGGAGGTCTCGCATTATGCGTCGGTCCTGAAGATCGCGGCTGCCAAGCTCAATCAAGACAAAACGGAGCTTTTGGTGGAAGCCTTGGGCATGGAAGGTCTTGGCTGGGAAGGCGAAGGCTATCGGCCAGAAGCGCTGAAGGTCACACGCGATTGGTTGCGGGCTAAAGCCAATTCGATCGAAGGCGGCACTTCAGAAGTCAATTTGAACATCGTAGCTAAGCGCGTGCTTGGCTTGCGCGACCATCAATAGGAGGGCCCGATGGCATTTTCACTTAACGAAGACCAAACCCTCCTGAAGGATGCTGCCGACGGATTTTTCGCCGACAATGCACCCGTCGCCAGCTTCCGCAAATTGCGCGACGCCAAAGAAACCCTTGATCCTTCCCTGTGGGGTGAGATTGGGGCCATGGGCTTTGCCGGTGCCTTGATTGGAGAGACGCATGGCGGCTCAGACATGGGCCTGCGGGCCATGGGCCTCGTTTTGGAAGCCCAAGCGCGCACCTTAGGCGTCTCGCCCTTGTTCCAAACGGGCCTTATGGGGGCATCTGTGTTGAAACTGCAAGGCACTGCCGCGCAGCAAGACAAGCATCTGCCAAAAATCGCAGACGGCAGCGTCAGCTTTGCCTTGGCTCTCGATGAAGGGGCACACCATGCCCCGCATAAGATTGACACCAAAGCGACCCAAACTGCCAACGGCTGGAGCCTGTCCGGCAAGAAGCGCTTTGTCCCCGACGGGGCGCATGCACAAATCTTAATTGTCATCGCCAAAACCGACATCGGCCTTGGGGCATTCTTGGTAGCAGGAGATGCGGCAGGGGTATCACGTCATGGGCTGTCTGGCGTTGATGCGCGCGATCTAGCGGATGTGACGTTCGATGCGGTGACCGTCGGAGATGACGCCTATCTAGGTGGCAAAGCCCTCGATGAGGACACTTTAGACCTCATTCTTGATCACGGCCGTATTGGGCTGTGCTGCGAAATGATGGGCCTCATCGGTGCGACGTTCGACATGACGCACGACTACCTGAAAACGCGCACCCAATTTGGTCAATTGATCGGGTCCTTCCAAGCGTTGCAGCATCGCGCAGCGGCCATGTTGGTGGAGATTGAGTTGACGCGCTCCTGCGTGGTGGCGGCCATTGACGCGATTGAGCGTGGCAAAGGTGTTGGTGAAGCTGTCAGCCTCGCCAAAGCGCGAGCCGGCGATACCTTGCAACTGGTCACCAATGAGACCATCCAAATGCACGGTGGCATCGGCATGACTGATGCTCATGACAGTGGCTTTTACTTGAAACGTGCCCGGGTCTTAGAAACCGCCTACGGATCAAGTGGTTTCCATCGAGACCGTTGGGCCAAGCTCAACGCTTATTAGGTTGTTGCGTGGTCTCTTTGTAATAAGGGGCCACGCGCAACGAAATTTAAATCACTTTCGCGTTATATTGGGCTCTCAGTGTGTAGGGGGCTCCAAATGCGCCATTGTGTTTTGCATTTTCAACAAGGCTGCTGGGAAATCCCAGCGGACTTTTCACCAGATTCCTACGAAGTGGTTTTCACCTTCCTAGATCCGGAAGTGGCCCGCTCCACCGATGCTTTTGAAAAGCTGAAGGCCCTACTGCCAAACGCCAAGGTCATTGGATGCACGACCGGCGGCGAGATTGCCAATGGTCAGGCCTATGTTGGCGATGGCTTTGCTGCCCTGCTTGGTTTTAACAATGTCAGCGTCCAAGTAGTCGAGGCCGATATTGACACCGCAGGCGAAAGCTTTGGCATCGGGGAAGCACTGGCAAACCAGTTTGACGGCGACGAATTGGCAGGCGTCTTTATCGTGTCCGACGGTGCACGCGTAAATGGCTCCGCTCTCGTGGAAGGCTTCCGCAGCGTTTTGGGCACTCATGCCTCCATCAATGGCGGTCTAGCTGGCGATGGCGACCGGTTCGGCGAAACCTTGGTTGGATGCTCTGCCCCGTTGAGCCCGGGAAAAGTGGTGGCCGTGGCCTTCTTTGGAACAGGATTGCGTCTGCGCACAGGCTCGTTCGGCGGCTGGGAAGTCTTCGGCCCAAGGCGGAAGATCACCAAGTCCGAAGGCAACACCCTGTATCAACTCGATAACAAATCTGCTCTTGAGCTTTACAAGCGCTACCTTGGCGATGAGGCGGAAAAGCTACCAGGCTCTGCACTGTTCTACCCGCTACAAGTCAGCAATCCCGCCAACCCGGCCGATACGGTGGTGCGAACAATTCTGGGCATTGACGAAGTTACTGGGGCCATGACCTTTGCCGGCGATATGCCGGAAGGCTGGACGGCCCAATTAATGGTTGGCGAAACCAACGGCCTGATTGAGGGTGCTGGCAAGGCCGGTCTTGCGGCTGCAGGTGGCGACAATCACGGCTTTGCTATGCTGGTTTCCTGCATCGGCCGGCGTCTGCTTCTGGGCCAGCGGGCCACTGAAGAGGTTCGCGCCGTTGTCGATGCGCTCGGTGGTATCGCGCATGCGGGCTTCTATTCCTACGGCGAGATTTCGCCCAACGGCTTCCAAGGCACCTGTAACCTGCACAATCAAACCATGACCGTCACGGTGTTTGAGGCGGCCTGATGCACAGTTTGCTGGCGCGTCAGATCGAGCAATGCACCGATCAACAGGGCCAATTGGATCAAGAGCGCTTTTACGCCTTGATCTCGTCAGCCTATGATGATGATGCACGCGCGCGCCATCGCTTGGAACGCTCCATTACCTTGATGTCTGAGGAAATGGCGCAGTTGAACGCCCAAATCGCGTTGGAAGCCCGTCAGACCCTGACGCGTTATATTCTGGAATCGCGCGACGCCTTAATCACGTTGGATACCGACAATCAGATTCTTCTGATGAACCAGGCGGCCGCGCAGGCCTTTGGTGTAGAAAGTCCGCGCACCATTGCCGGCACCAAGATTGATCGATTCATTGATCCAACCCACCTCAATCAGGGTCAAGTCTGCAATTTCAACGGCCGACATTGCGCCGGCCACGAGGTACCCATTTCGGCAACCTTCAGCGTCGGTATGGTTGACGGCATGGCCTTCCGCATCATTGCCCTGCGCGATGAAACGGAACGTCGAGCCCGCGAAGAAGCCCTTGAAATAGCCAAGCAAACGGCAGAGCACGCCAATGAGGCTAAATCGAGCTTCTTGGCGATGATGAGCCATGAATTGCGGACGCCGCTCAATGCCTTGCTGGGTTCTGCGGAACTGATGGCGCGCACGACACTGGACAATACGCAAGCTAATTATGTGCGCATGTTCAATGAAGCTGGTCGCCTGATGATGGCGATGGTCAATGACGTGTTGGACTATGCCAAGATTGAAGCCGGTCAGCTGGAAATCGAAAAGCACCCGACTAGTCTGAAGCAATTGGCACTTGAGCTAGAGACGCTGTGGGGCCCGCATGCGGCATCTAAAGGTCTCTATTTGAAGATTGATACCACCCGTCTTGATTGGGACATGGTGATTGGCGACCCAACGCGTTTGCGTCAGATTGTGTTTAATCTGGTGTCAAACGCGGTGAAGTTTACGGTTTCCGGCGGCGTGACCATTCGAATCAACAGCGTGACCACTGGGCGGGATTGCAAGCTAAGCATAGAGGTTGAAGATTCTGGCGTTGGCATTCCATTGGACCGTCAGGAGTCAATCTTTAAAGCCTTCATTCAGGCTGATAGTACGATCACGCGGCGCTTTGGCGGCACCGGCCTTGGCCTCGCGATTGCGAAGTCCTTAGCGCAACAGATGCAAGGCGACCTGACTGTATCGTCTGTGCCTGGCAGGGGCTCGACCTTCTTGTTCGAGGGACGGTTCGAAGCAACGCTTGAACAGGAATCTGCGGCTTATGAGGCAACTTCAGAGACCGAGATTAATCGGCCTCTGCAGGTCTTGGCGGTAGATGATAACGCACTCAACCGCCAGATCCTTGCCGCCATGTTAGACCTTTGGCCCGTCAACACCATATGGGCAACTAATGGCGTTGAAGCGCTTGAGGCGATGGAGCTGCAAGCCTTTGATGTCGTTTTGATGGATGTGCAAATGCCCATCATGGATGGCATGACCGCCACCCGACGCGTGCGGGAGGGCCACGGCATCAATCGTCACACCCCCATCGTCGCTTTGACCGCTAATGCTCGAAATGAAGATCGTGCCATGTGTATGGCGTCGGGCATGACCGATTTTGTAGCCAAGCCGATCAGTGCAGAAGCGCTCGCCAGCGCCCTAATGCGGGCAACACAATTGAACGAGATAGCTGAAGACGGCTCTCATTCAGAGAAAGCCTAAACCCAGCCTGACAACTTGAACCCTCGTTCAGCGCGCACTAGACCTAAACCCGAAGACGGATTTCAGGAATTGGGGGCGCTTTATGTTCAAATCTCGCTTGATGGTGGCCTTAATTGCCACAACCGCTTTAATCCCCGCAGCTGGTTTTGCGCAAAGTCAAAGTATCCCGCATGAAGAGCTAGGGGCGGTCGGCATTGTCCCGCCTGTTGAGCCCGAATTTTATTGGCCCGGTGCCAATTACGACACAGCCGTCCCATCTCCAAAGAGCATTCTGGGCTATCAAATTGGCGAAGCCATCACGCCGCACGCCCAAATCATTCGCTATTTCGAAGCTTTGGCCGCCTATGCCCCCGATCAGATGAAGATTTTCGACTATGGTCGGTCGTGGCAAGGCAAGCGCTTGATCTACGCTGCGATCGGTAGCCCGGAAAAGATCGCCAATCTCGACGCCATTCAAGCCGATGCCCAGAAACTGGCAGACCCGCGCAAGTTGGCAGCAGGTGAGGCCGAAGCCATTATCGCCCGCCATCCTGCTGTCGTCTGGTTAGCCTATTCGGTCCATGGTGACGAAATTGGGCCTGCGGATTCCTCGCTTCAACTTGCCTATCACTTGTTAGCTGCACGCGGCGATCCACGCATGGCCGAGATCAAGCGCAATACGCTGGTCATAATCGTCCCCATCCAAAACCCCGATGGCCGCGATCGCTTCATTAGCACCAATCTCAACGGCACTGGGATGACACCCAATGGCGACTCCATGTCGGCAGAGCGCGATCAGCCTTGGCCTGGTGGGCGCGTCAACCACATGCAGTTTGACTTAAACCGTGACTGGTTTGCTTTAACCCAACCAGAAACCCGCGGGCACACAGCAGCGGTTTTGAAATATTTCCCCGTCGTGGTGGTCGACAGCCATGAAATGGGCAGCGACCGCAGCTTCTTCTTCCCGCCAGAAGCCCAGCCCATCAATCCCAATGTGACCACCGAGCAACTCGCGCTCAAAAACCTCTTGGGTCAAAACAATGGCCGCTGGTTTGATCAGTTCGGCCTGCCCTATTTCACGCGCGAGAGCTATGATTTGTTCTATCCAGGCTATGGCGACGGCTGGCCGACGGCACACGGCAGCATTGCCATGACGTTCGAGCAAGGCTCGTCTCGCGGTATGCTTGCGAAGCGTTCCGATGGCAGCCAGTTCGCCTTCCGCGACACCGTCAAAAGCCAATTCGTAGCCGTTTTGTCGACTTTGGAAGTGGCCGCCCGCGAACGCGGTCGGTTTGTCCGTTCCTTCTACGACTTCCGGCGTTCCGCGATTGCCGAAGGCAAGAGTGAGGCAGTGAAATCCTATATTCTGCCAACCCAGACCGATCAGTCCAACACGGATAAAATGGCCGCTTTGCTCAGCAGACAGGGTATTGAAGTGAGCCGAGCCACCAGCAATTTCACCGCCTGTGGCCGCACCTATGCGGCGGGCTCTTACGTGGTATCAGCCGCACAACCTGCAAAGCGCCTCATCCGTAACTTGTTGGAACAAGATACGGCGATGGAAGCAAGCTTTGTGGCTGAACAACAACGCCGTCGGCGCGCCGGTCTTAGCGACCAGATTTATGATGTCACCGGTTGGTCGCTACCTCTTCTCTACAATGTGGAGGTTGTTCCCTGCGCGACGGATCCTGCTGTGACGAGCCAGAAGGCCAGCACCGCAATGATTCAGCCCGGTCAAGTGATCAATCCGGACGCAAAGGTCGCCTTCGTGGTGGCCTCTGGCTCAACTGCCACTTCGCGCTTTATGGCGAAGGCCTTGCAACAGGGCATTGTCCTGCGCACGATGGAGGAAGCCTTCACACTGGAAGGCAAGACCTATCCTGCGGGCAGCTTAGTCGTGGCGCGCAGCGAGAATGATGCAGACCTTACCAAAAAGCTGGCAAACCTCGTGACCGAGACCGGGGCGATCTTGACTGGCTTTGACTCTTCCTGGGTCACCAATGGCCCAAGCTTGGGCTCTGACAAGGCAATAAAGCTGCGCAATCCGCGCATTCTTTTGGCGTGGGACAGCCCAACAGACCGTAATTCTGCAGGGGCTACACGCTATGTCCTAGAGCGGAAGTTTGGTGTACCCGTGACCCCGGTTAGGATACGGCGTTTGGCCAGCCAACCCTTAAGTGGCTATGACGTCGTGATCTTGCCGGATGGTGAGGGCAGCTATGGCGCGGCTTTAGGTGAAGCGGGCGCACGAAACCTGCGCACCTTTGTGCAGAATGGCGGGGTCCTGATCTCTCTGGGCACCGCAACTGGCTGGTTGGCAGACCCAGACGTGGATCTGATTGGCCTACGCCGCGAACAAGCCACAGTATCGGAAGCTGAAGCCAAGGGTCGCCTGCCTGAACCCAAAGCCAAAGCCGGGGCGTCTGGCGTTGATGGAATCAATTTCCCCGATGAGACCACCTACAAGCAGGCCATTGCCGAGACCAACCGTGATCCAACCGAATTGGACGGGGCAATTCTGCGCGGCGAGACCGCAAAAGATCATTGGCTGACAGCGGGCATCGCGCCAACCCTGCACATGATGGTCGCTGGCTCTGACATCTATCGCCCACTAACCGCCGATGTCGGCGACAATGTCGTGCGCTTTGCTGGGCCGGACCAAGTTAAGGCCAGCGGCATTGTTTGGGATGATATACGCAAGCAATTGGCCTTTAAGCCGGCGTTGGCCGTGCAGTCACGCGGACGCGGCTATGTCGTCGCCTTCACAATTGACCCGACCTATCGCGGCATGGCCGACGGTCTCGATTCGCTGGTGATGAACGCGATCTACTTCAGCGCGGCTAGGGCTCGCCCGGTGCGGTGAGCCTGCGCCGATGCCCGGCAAGCGGGGAAGTGGCAGGTGTAGGCTCTCCCCTCTCCCTATGGGAGAGGGGTTGGGGTGAGGGCCTTACACTCACCTTGTTGACGTGCGCGTTGCGGAGGCCCTCGTTGCATGGAGCAACGCGCCTTTGCGCAAAGACCCCCTCACCCCCGCCCCTCTCCCCCTTAGGGGGCGAGGGGAGTTCTGCCCCCCACACCCCCTAAAAAAGCCGCTTGACACGGATGGTGTATTACTATACCAACACACCAGAACGCTAGAACAGCAAGTTCTAGGTATTTGGGAGTTGTCTATGACGCAAGCTTGGCGCGACGATCAACCCATCTGGAGGCAGATCAAGGACCGGGTCCTGTCTGCCATTCTTGATGGTGGCATAAAAGAAGGAGAGCCTTTGCCGTCCGTTCGGCAAGTGGCTTTGGACCTTCAGGTCAATCCTTTGACCGTTTCAAAAGCCTATCAAGAATTGGCTGATGACGGTCTGGTCGAACGTCGCCGAGGGCTTGGGATGTTTGTGATCGACGGTGCGCGCAAAGGATTGAGCGCGAGCGAACGCAACACTTTCCTAAAAGAAGAATGGCCGGTCGTGGTGACCCGCATCAAGCGTTTGGGCTTGAGCGCACAGGAATTGCTAAAAGATATTGAGGGGAATGCGCAATGACGGAAATATTGATTTCGGCCAAGGGCTTGGCAAAAAACTATGGCAAGAAGCAAGCGCTTAAGCCGACTAACCTTGAAATCCCAGCTGGCCGGATTGTCGGTGTGATCGGGGCCAATGGGGCCGGTAAGTCCACGCTGCTTAACTGCCTCCTCGGCCTATCTGACTATGAAGGCGATCTGCAAGTCATGGGGATGAACCCTCTGATGCAGCGGGCTGTCTTGATGGAACAAGTCTGCTTCATCGCCGACGTGGCCACCCTGCCCCGCTGGGCAAAAGTGGCTGACCTCCTCGATTGGGTTGCAGGTCTGCATCCTAAGTTTGACCAAGCCAAAGCAATTGCCCGCCTCAAGACCACAACGGTTCAATTGGACTCCAAGATTAAGGCGCTGTCCAAAGGCATGATCGTGCAAGTCCATCTGGCCATTGCTCTGGCGATTGATGCGCGCATTCTGGTGTTGGACGAGCCCACCTTAGGCCTCGACATCGTCAATCGCCGGGGGTTTTATGACGCCATTTTGTCGGATTTCTTTGACGAAACCCGCACGGTGATCATCACCACCCACCAGGTCGACGAGGTCGAGCCGATTTTGAGCCATGCGATCTTCATTCGCGATGGCGCAGTCACGCTGGACGCATCGATGGATGTCATTGCGGAGCGCTTCTTGGCGGTCGATGTCCTCGACAACCAGAAAGCTGAAGCCGAAGCCCTGCGCCCTCTCTATGGCCGTTCGCTTTTGGGTCGCTCCACTTTCGTGTTCGACGGTGTTGCCCCAGACCAATTAAAGACCTTTGGCGAACCCCGCCGGGTTGGTCTTGCCGATCTTTTTGTCGCCTTGGCGCAATAGGGGGGCATGATGATTACTGGCTTACTCTTTACCTTAGCCCAGCGTCAGGCACCGGCTGAAGGCCGCGCCTTTCCGGGCAAAGCAATCAACCCCGAGGCGAGCGCATCAAAGCTCGCACTCATCCCAAGCAGTGGGGATGTGGTGGTGAAACTGGCCCGGACTTCGGGCGTGGTTTTGGCACTCGTTGGCCTGCTTCTCTTAGGCGTAGGCGGCGTGGAATGGTCGTTTGACCCCGCCACTGGCCTCAATATTCAAACAGCTGTTGTCAGCTTCACCCTTCCTGCGGGAGTATTCTCATGAACAAGTTTTTGACCCTCATTCGGCGGGATATGGCCGATAATCGTGGTGCATTGGTCATCACCCCCCTCGTGATCGCAGCTATTTTGCTCGCTGTTACGACGTTCGCCACCTTGACCGGCAATGCGCGCTTTGGCTTTGACCCTCAGGACTTTGCTGTCTCGAAGGAGCATCGCAGCGCTCAAGGTGCGATGATCGTTGATACCGGAGAAGGCACTGCGACGGTCAAACGTGGTCCAGATGGAACCATCACCATCATCAGCCCCGATGGCCAAACCAAAACCCTGGATCAATCCATCGATCCTAAAGCCAAAGCCGGCCTAGAAGCCGTTCTGCCGGTTGGAACCGCTGTAGCAGCGGCCCTGCCATTGGCGATCGCCCTGATCTCCATCCTGTTTGTCCTAGCAGGGGCTTTGCATGATGAGCGCAAGGATCGCACCATCTTGTTTTGGAAGTCGATGCCCGTCAGCGATCTTCAGACCACAAGTGCGAAACTTGTCTCCATCGTCGGGGTCGGTCTGTTCTTTGCCTTGGCTGTGACGATTGTCCTGCACATTGCAATCACGGGTCTGGCTGTCGCAACCATTGGCAATGTTGGTATCACGGGCGTCAGCGCTGGAGCGGTGTTCCTCAATGCCACCAAATTGTGGACGGTTTTGGCTGTAGGACTCCTCGTCTATATTGGCTGGGCTTTGCCGGTTTACGGTTGGGTGACCATGGTTAGCGCTTGGGCTCCTAAAATGCCCTTCGTTGCAGCTTTCGCTCCCCTGTTCGTTGTGCCGCTCGTCTACATGGCCATTGCCTATCGCGGTGATGACAATGACACGGTCTTGAACGCTTTGTGGGAGCCCGTTGGCCGCTTGATTGGCGAACCTATGACGAACGGGATGAGCCGCCTTGCTGAGCGTAGCAGCGACCAGCTCCCTACAATCCCTGTCGCTGAAATCCTGGGGCACTTTACCGAGGGCCTTGCGCAGCCCAGCTTCTGGATTGGCTTGGTGGTTGCAGGTGGGTTCATTTATGCCGCCAGCGAAATCCGCCGCCGCCGCGCCCTCTAAGCAGCGGTAAGCCATCTCAACATCAGGGCCATCGGCGACGCGTCGGTGGCCCTTTTCAATCCCCGCCAAAAGGTAGATCCCATGACCGCAAGCTCTCAATTCTGGACCCCCGCGCGGCTTACAGGCCTGCTTCTTCTGGTGGTGACCGTCACCCATATGGCAGGCTTTCAGATCGCCAGTAGCTTTGTCGTATCGGGGGACTTTGCGGCTTCCGGCATCAAGATGGCCCAAAGTGAAGGTCTCTATCGTCTAGCCCTGCTTAGCTATGGCGTCTCTAGTATCTTAAGCGTTGGTCTTGCGGTCAGCTTTGCGCTCT
This sequence comes from Aquidulcibacter sp., assembly GCA_027532555.1. GTDB lineage: Bacteria > Pseudomonadota > Alphaproteobacteria > Caulobacterales > Aquidulcibacteraceae > Aquidulcibacter > Aquidulcibacter rimovensis. The sequence goes on along the minus strand of JAPZTJ010000009.1, from coordinate 154,002 downwards.
GGATTGCGCCGATCAGCCGCTTAGGTGCGGGACTGGTTTTGGGCTGGCGGTTGTTTGAGGCCTTGACCTCAACAATTGCTTGGGCGATCCGTTTCGCCTTGGTGGATAATCAGACACAGCCCAATCTTTTGGGCGCTTCGGGGGCAGAGGCGCTGCACCGTGCTTTGCGCGATGCCTCCAATGCAGCCTTTGATTTAGGTGCCATTGGATTGGCCTTGGCAACGCTGATTGGGTTCTACTTTCTGTTCCAAGTGCGCGCCTTGCCGCGGCTTCTATCCGCCATAGCGATGACGGGTGCTAAACTGATCCTGCTAAGCTCTGTCATTTCGCTGAGCGCGCCCGAGATCAACATCCCAAGCTCCATTGCCTTTGCTGTAACGCTACTCAGCAATTTGGTCATCGGCCTCTGGCTTTTGGTTCGGGGAGACCGTTCATCGCAGGCCAAAATGGTGGCACAACAGGCTTGACACCAAAGCCTATGTCTATAGCCCGTGCCGATGACAACAAAGGGGTTGGTCGTGGCATTTGAAGCGAATTTCGATGGTTTGGTTGGTTTAACCCACAATTATGGCGGGCTTAGCACGGGCAATCTGGCCTCAGCAGCCAATGCGACTGCGGTCTCGCGCCCTAAGGAAGGCGCGCTTCAGGGCCTAGCGAAAGCCAAAAGGCTTGCCGATGCAGGCTTGGTTCAAGGGCTGCTGCCACCGCATGAGCGTCCACACCTACCCACCCTGAAGGCGATTGGCTTTTCGGGCTCCGACGCCGAAATTCTGGCCCAAGCTTGGACAGCAGACCCAGCGCTCGTGCGCAATGTCTCCTCCTCCGCACAAATGTGGGCTGCCAATGCCGCTACCGTATCGCCAGCGGCAGATTGCAGCGATGGCCGGCTGCATTTCAGCCCAGCCAACCTTCTAACCATGCCGCACCGCGCGCTGGAGGCCAGCCAGACCGAGCGCAGCTTACGGGCGATCTTTGCCGATACAAACCACTTTGCCGTTCACAAGGCCCTGCCCTATCAGCCCTTGTTTGCCGATGAAGGCGCGGCCAATCACATGCGCCTGTGTGCCAGCCACGGTGACGCGGGTGTGGAGATTTTTGTCTGGGGCCGCAATGGCTTTGGTCAACAAGAAACCCGCTTCCCAGCCCGTCAGACCCTGCAGACAGGTGAAGCCATCGCCCGCCGCCATGGCCTAGCGCCAACCCGTGTCCTGCATCTGCAGCAAAGTCGGAAAGCCATTGAGGCTGGCGCCTTCCACAATGACGTAGTGGCCGTAGCCAGCCTTCAGGTTCTCTTCTGCCACGAGCACGCTTTTGAAGATCGGCTAGGGGCCTATGAGGCGATCAAGCGCGCCTGTGATGGCTTGATGGAAGTCGCTATCGTCGAAGTGCCAGAGGCGGAAGTGCCTTTGGCAGATGCAATCAAATCCTATCTGTTCAACACCCAGTTGTTGTCCATGCCAGGGGAAGATCGTTTGGTCCTGATCGCGCCGGAAGAGTGCCGGGAGAATGCGGCGACCAATGCTTATTTGGAAAAGCTGGTGGCCAGCAATGGACCGATTGGTCGGGTACAATTCGTCGATGTCCGCCAGTCCATGCGCAATGGCGGCGGGCCAGCTTGTTTGCGGTTGCGGGTGGTGCTGGATGACGCCAAGCTACAGGCGGTCAGTGCACGTGCGCTGCTCGATGCGGCACTTTATGAGGACTTAGTCGCTTGGGTGAACCGCCATTATCGAGAGACCTTGGGACCCGATGAACTAGCCGATCCAAGCCTGCTGAACGAAGGGCGGACGGCCTTAGACGAGCTGACCCAGATCATGCGACTTGGGTCAGACTTCTATCCATTCCAGCGCGCCTGATCGGGGGCCTATTTGGCCCCCGGCAAGCTATAGTGAACCGAAGCGCCGGGGCCCAACGGCCAGTCGAAATAGACCCAAGCCGCTGTCATCGCCATGCCTGCGACCATGAAGGCCAAAGCAAACGGCAACATCATGGACAATAGCGTGCCGACGCCAACATTCTTGTCCCAACGGCGACAGAAGGCGAGGACGAGCGGGAAATAGGACATCAAGGGCGTCGCAATATTGGTGTAGCTATCGCCCATGCGATAAGCCGCCGTCGTCATTTCAGGTGAAATACCAAGCAGCATGAACATCGGTACGACGACAGGTGCCATCGCACTCCATTTAGCCGAAGCCGAACCAATGAACAGGTCTAAGAAAGATGAAAAGGCTTGAACGCAGACCAGCAGGAACGGCGCCGGCAGGCTGAGCTCCTTCAAAGCCGCCGCCCCATTGATCGCGGCGATTGGGCCTAGGTTCGACCAACTGAACATGGCGATAAAGTGGGCGGCAAAGAAGGCAAAGACCATATAAGGGGCCAAGGACCGAATGCCCTCATTCATCATGGAAACCACGTCTGACGAGGAGCGGATCGACTTAACCGAGATGCCAAATGCGATACCGCCGAGCAAGAAAATCAGCGTGAAGGCTGCAATCAGGCCTTGATAGAAAGGTTGCAGCTGGGCCGTGCCCTTTTGACTCTCATCAATCAGCGGGGTGAAGCCGGGCCACAAGGACAAAGCAGCAAAAACCGCGATCACCAACAGGGCCGATAAGCCTGCCCAAGCAAGGCCCCGCTTTTCATCGGGTGTGACAGCAGATTTTGTCAATTCAGCTTTGAGATCATCATCGGGGTTGCCGGTCCAAGGCCCTAAGCGCGGCTCCAGAATCCGGTCGGTAATGAACCAGATGATCGGGGTGAACAGAACGACGATCGCCAGAATAAACCACCAATTGCCCAAGGGATTCATCGTCCAAGTCGGGTCAATGATGCGGGCCGCTTCTTGGGTGAAGCCAAACAAAAGCACATCAAGCTGGCCCGGGGTGATATTGCCGGCAAAGCCGCCTGAGACTGCAGCAAAGGCCGCCGCGATCCCCACCAACGGGTGACGGCCTGCGGCCGCATAGACCAAACCGCACAGAGGAATGAAAACCACATAGCCCGCGTCTGAAGCATGGTGGCTCATCATGCCAATCAAGCAGACCACAGGGGTCAAAAAGGCCCGGGGCAGATCGCGCAAGCTGGTGCGGATCAGGGCGCTGAATAGGCCAGCGCGCTCTGCCACCGAGGCCCCCAGCATCACGACTAGAACGACACCCAGCGGCGCAAAGCTCGTCAATGTGCGCGGCATATCGACAATCAGCCTTTTGAGATTGTCTTCGGTGAACAGACTGGTGGCGTCAAAGATCAGAATCCCGTCTTTCAAGACGGCACCACTAGGCGGCTTCTCACCTGAGAACGGCAAGGATGCTGACCAGCCCAGCGCCGAACCAATCACCGACAAAACCATCAAGAAGCCAATCAGCCACACAAAGATCATCACAGGATCGGGCAAAAGGTTCCCGACCCGCTCGACCCAAGCTAAGAATCCACGCTGGGTGTTGGGGGCAGGCTTGGCGGGAGGCGTGGCTTGGGTCATAGACATCTCTAAAATCGTTGAAGGCGCGTCATGTGCCTGTTTCTCAGTGGTTGTGCATCTCACAATGTTGGCATCTGTCCAACATCTGTTCTGCTCAATCGATCAAATAGGAGCCAATCATTCGTGTCAGACCGTCCAAAATCACGGCTCTATCTCATTACGCCGCCCAAAATCGAAGATTTGGACCTGTTTGCCAAGTCCTTGCGTGAAGTAATTGAGGTCGGCGATGTAGCTTGCCTGCAATTGCGACTGAAAGAAGCGGCAGATGCTGAAGTTCTTGCCGCAGCAGCAGCAATCTTTCCAATGGCCCAAGACTTAGGTGTAGCATGTCTTGTCAATGACCGGGCAGATCTGGCCAAACTAACTGGGGCTGACGGCGTTCATATTGGTCAATCTGATGGTACTGTTGCCCAAGCGAGAAAGCAGGTTGGTAAGGATGGTGTCATTGGAGTTACCTGTCACGACAGCCGCCATTTTGCGATGGAGGCCGCCGAAGCGGGGGCGGACTATGTCGCCTTTGGTGCCTTTTTCGACACTGCCACAAAAGTGGCACCAGCACGGGCCAATCTCGACATACTTTCATGGTGGCAAGAGATTATGGAAATCCCCTGCGTCGCCATCGGTGGTATAACTCCAGACAATGGGGCAGACCTAGTGAAAGCTGGGGCAGACTTCTTGGCTGTGTCGGCTGGGGTTTGGTCGTGGCCGGCGGGGCCCGTTGCGGCAAGTGCCGCCTTCAAGGAAATGTTTGAAACATGCGCCTGACAATCCCGCGCTCAGCTTTAGTGGCTGGTGCCCTTTTATTGCCCGCACTCGCTTTTGCGCAATCGCCCACGCCTGCCAGCCCTATGGCACTGGAAGCTGAGGCAGATCAACGCGCTTTAGAGGCTGCCGTATCAGCTTTGCGCGCAGGCCAGTATCGCGATGCGCTCAGCCAAGCTGAAAATCTTGCCTCGCGTGGCAATCCCAAGGCCGCAGCCTTAGCTGGCTCTATCTATGAGCAAGGCTTGATTGAAACCGCCACACCCGAAGCAGCCGCTAAATGGTACCGCCGCGCCGTTACAGGCGGCAATACGGATGCGATGCTGGGATTGGCGCGCTTAGGCATTGCCCGAAAAGGCGGATCGACACCGGGTGAAGCGCTAGCCATGCTGCAGCGCGCGGCATCAAATGGACGCAGAGAAGCTCTAGCTCCCTTGGGTGACTTATTTCTGTCCGGGGCCGCAGGACCAAAGGACCGCACGCGCGCGGCCAGCGTTTATGCGCAAGCTGCCGCTTATGGCGATGCCGATGCGGCCTATGCAGCCGGAATTCTATATGCCGACGGGGATCCAGACCCGATGGATGATCCACTAAAGGCTATCGGTTTCCTTCGCCAAGCCGCTCAAGCTGGTCGTGCTGATGCCTCGGCAGATTACGGCCTGATGCTGTATCAAGGACGCGGCGTCGCTCGCGATCTCAAAGGAGCAGCCCAATGGTTTAAGGCTGCCGCTGAAGGCGGTGACCTCGACGGAGCCTTCTATTGGGCCTTGGTCAATGCCAAGGCTGAAGGGACACCCCAAAACCTTGAGCTAGCCGTCCAATGGGCGCGTGTGGCTAAGGGGTCATCCCCAGATGCAGACCGTCTTCTGGCGCAATTGGAGGCCATTGCCGCCAAGCCAAAGCCTGCTGCCAGCAAGCCCTAAGTCAAGTTGGGTTCTGGCGTTCAAATCGATTCACAAACAAGCTGCCTGTGTGCTAGACAGGACGTGTGTTAGCGCCCACCACCCCTCCCCCTTCAACGCGTCGCGCGATCGCGCGCACGATGCGAGCGGATGCGCTGGTGAAGGGGCTTCGGACACTTTGGCCGCCGCTTTGCTTATTGGCGACTATAGGGGCAGCGGGAAGCCTTACCGAAGGCCTACCTGCGGCGCTGGTCTCGGCTGGGGCCGGTCTTGCTTGGCTTCTCAGCGCCTATCTATTCTGGCTTGGCTGGCAGCTCTTCCATCCAATGAACGAACAGGAAGCGGGTCGCGCCCTTGAAGAGGCTGCAGGCCTGCAAGAATTGCGCCCGCTGACCGGCGGGGAGGACCGACGCATTAGCGGCGATGATGCCCTATGGTCCTGGCATCAGCGTCGCCTCATCGAAGCGGCAGCAGCCTTATCCAAGCCCGTGAAGCCGAAGCTATACTGGCAAGACGCCGCCAAGGCCTTGGCGTTGATTGCAGCTTTAGGACTATGTTGGCTGAACCCGATGGCAACTGCACGCGCATTGACGTTTGATCTGTCCCCCTTGATGGGCGACAGTGATCTGGTCGTTGAAGTTTGGGCAGAACCGCCGGGCTATACGGGCCTGCCTTTGATCCGGTTGGACCGCAGCCAAACAGAAATCGCTCTGCCAGTCGGTTCTAAGGTGACAGCCCGCGTCGATGGTGCGCGTGGGGCACCGGTGCTGCGCGGCCCATCCCAAAGCGCCCGCCTAAGCCCTGCGCAAGGGGCTGCCTGGCAAGGCCAGATCGAAATCACCCACTCTGGCACCCTGAAGCTGGATCGGCTCGGCACGCGGGCGCAATGGCACTTAACAGCGATGGCCGATCAGAGACCGCAGCTCACCTTACCTAACCCAATCCAAATCGACCCAAAAGGGCGGCTGGATGTCGCGTTTCAAGCCAGCGACGATTACGGGCTGACAGCCGCCTTTGTGCGGATCCGCCCCGTGAAGGTCCCTGAAGGGCTGGCCGGTCACTCGGTGTTTGATACGCCTATCCCATTGGAGGGGACGGCAGGGGAAAATGGTGCCAGACGCGTCTTTGTTGAAGTTGCCGACCATGCTTTGGCGGGCTTGCAGGTTGAAGCCCAAGTCGTGGTACGCGACGGATTGGGCCAAGAAGCCGCATCAGAACCAACCAAGCTGACGATGCCGGAACAGACTTGGCAGTCCAGCCTCGCCGCGGCCCTGCAAGAAGTCCGGCTGATGATCCTGCGGGAGGCGCGCCCCTATCAAAGGCCATTGCCGCGCTTTGCCACTTTGTTTGAGCCTCTTGAGGATGGGGCTGCAGTTTCCGATGTCCTCAATCTTGGCCCTATAAAACTTGACCTAACGGACCCACAGTCCGGCGCACCACCGGGCATTGCAAACGCCACCCGCCATCTGCGCGCCATTGCTGAAACCATGGTCCAATTCGGCTTAAGCGATTTGGGGCAATTGAGCCTGCATTATGCGCTGGAGCGCTTAAGCATTGCGCGCGATGTGTCCGACGCCCACAGCGTCGCCCCGCTCTTGTGGCAAATGGCGATGCAAATTGAGGCCAGCAATCAGACCCCAGCGCAACAGAAGGTCGCCGCCGCGCGGGAGGCCTTAAAGCAAGCCCTCGAACAAGGTGCCCAACCTGAACAAATCCAGCAATTGACCCAAGAGCTGCGTGAAGCCGTGGGCGAGCGCCTGCAGGAATTGGCGCAACAAGGTGCGTCTGGTGAAGGCGGCGAGCAAGGCCTATCTGGCCCGCAAATCAGTGCAGGCGATTTGGAAGATCGCTTGCGGGAGTTAGAAGAGTCCGGCAGTTCTGGCTCCCGCGAAGATGCTTTACTGCAATTGGATCAGTTGGATGAATTGCTGGAAAATCTTCAGCCCGGAGCACCCGGAGCCTCTGGTCAAGCCGACGGGCAAGGCCAAGGTGGGCCGATAGATGATGCGATGCGCCAACAACGGGCTTTGTCGGACCAGACTGAGAAATTGGGCGAAACGCCCCCTTCCGACCAATCCCGCAACAGCGCAGAAGACCTCGCCAACCAGCAAGAAGGCTTAGCAGACGCGCTAGGTGGTGGCCGCCAGAGCGATCCTTCACAAGAACAAAGCCCGGAAGAACAGAACAAGCGCCAAGCAGCCGATGCGATGCGCGAAGCGGCAGAGGCGCTGCGCGAAGGCGATCTGGGTCGCGCCCAAGATGCCCAAGCCCGCGCCCTGCAGGCGCTACGTCAAGCGGCAGCATCGGGTCCACAAGGCCAAGCTGGCAATGAGAGTGAAACAGACCCATTGGGTCGCACCTTGCCCAAGCAAGATGATGGCAAAGCTACGAAAGTGCCTGATGGGGTTGAAAAGCGGCGTGCCCGGGATGTGCGCGATGAATTGCGTCGCCGTCAGGCCGACCCGCAACGCGACAAAAACGAACGCGATTACATCGACCGACTTTTGCAGGAGCGTTAGCGCCGCAAGAAAATACTTGACAGTGTAACTGCCATGATGACAGTATAACTGCCATGGAAGATACTTTGACCAAAACCCACCGCGAACGCCAACGCGACGCCACTGCCGAAATCATCTTGGCGGCTGTCGGTCGGTGCCTTGAAGATGTCGAGCTGACCGAGCTAACATTCACCCAAGTCGCCCGCATGGCTGGCTTGGGCGAGCGGACTGTCTATCGCTACTTCCCTAATAAAGAGGCTTTACTGGATGGCTGGTGGCGCGCGCATAAGACGGGCCTTGGTCAGGACGCCTTCCCAGATACCCTTACGGCGCTACTCGACTTTCCAGTGAAGGCTTTTCCGTCTTTTGACGAAGAGGCCGAGATTATGCGTGGCGCTGTGTTGTCGCCGCAAGGTCGGGCCATGACGCTGGCGCGCAACGCAGAGCGCCAAGCGGCGATCCGGCGCGCCGTTCAAACAGAGCTTGGCCCTGATGCATCCGACGAAATGGTTCTGACTGTATGTGCCAGCGTGCAACTTCTCCAATCAGCCACCGCTTGGCTTACCATGCGGGATTATTGGAACCTTGAAGGTGACCAATCCGGGCAGATCGCGCGCCGTGCCATCCAAGCCATCTTTACCGCCGCTCGTAACGGCACTTTGTAGGAGTTTCCGATGATTTTACATGCCTCTATCTCTGCCGCTGATCCTAGGCATGTGGCCGAAGTGCTTGCTGAACTCTGGGATGGCGAGGCCCTGCCCTTTGCACCCGTGGGCGGGGCTTGGATCGCCATGGCAGGCGATGTACGCGGCTCTGGCATTGAAGTTTATCCACGCGGGCGGGCGCTGATCCCTGGGGCCGATGACGCGATGTTTGACACGACAGATCTCGAACATCCCGCGCGCTATGGCTCTACCCATTTGGCAATTCAATGCCACAAAAGTCAGGACGAGATTGAAGCCCTAGCTCAGCGCGAAGGCTGGCGATCTGTCCGTTGTTCGCGTGGCGGGATGTTCGACGTGATTGAGTTCTGGATCGAAAACTCGACCATGATTGAGGTCCTGACCTCAGAAATGCAGCGCGATTATCAGGCCACCTCTTCGATCGAGGCATGGCGCGAAGCAATTGGCCAGATGGCATAGATCAACGCGCAACTTTGATCCAGATGGATCAAAACGCGCTTTTAGCAGGGGGCAAATATGACAACGCTTGAGACAACCCAGAAGCCTAGGCGCTTCTATCAAACCATGGCGTGGGTGTTTGTAGCCATCGCCTTTGGTGGCTTTATCCCAACCTATTGGCTTAAGCTGATGGACGGCAGCTTTGGTGGCAAACCCATCCTACATATCCATGGTTTCCTCTTGTTTGCTTGGGTGTTGTTTTACGCCGTACAGGTCAATTTTGTGGCCAATCGCAAAACTGCTGACCATCGAAGCTGGGGCATCGCAGGCGTATCGCTGTTCACGGCACTGGCCATCTCTATCGTGCTGGCGGCGATCAATACCATCAAACTGGGGGAGATAGCTGGCTTTGCGACCCAAGCCGCATCCTTCTCCATCGTGACCTTTTCTGGCATCGCAATCATCACAGCCTTCATTACTCTGGCGATCATGAATGTGCATCGGCCCGATTGGCACAGCCGGCTAATGAGCCTGTCCTTTATTCCCCTACTCGAAGCGCCCATGGCGCGGCCATTTGCCGTGTTAATGACACCGCCAGGGGCGGTTGGCCCGCCGCCCGTATTTGTTACGCTGCCACCTTCCTTGGTGATCGATCTCTTGCTGATTGCCTTTTTGATCTATGATCGCCGCGTCTTAGGCCGTTTCCATCCGGTCACCGTATGGGGTGGCGTTGCCATCATTGCCGTGCAAGTTCTGTGCGTGCCCATCTCAACCAACCCGGTCTGGATTGCGACAGCCAAGGCGATAGCAGGCTTGGCGGGCTAAACAAAAAAGGGCACCAGACTAACGATCCGGTGCCCCTCTTCTCCTACCTTGAGCCTTTGACTTATTTGTCTTCCAGTTCTGGCGACCATTGGCCAAGTGAAGCCAAGCCATTCATATGAGCGCGCTTATAGAAAGCGGCTTGAGCGGCGGCGATATTTTCTTCTTTGCCAGCCCATGCCTTTTGCGGGGCCGCTTGCAGCGCGCGACCGTAGGAGAAGGTCAAATTCCAAGGCAAAGCATGCATCGCGTTCATGGCGTTCAAGTGGGCTGTCGCATCAACGTCTGACTGACCGCCAGATAGGAAAGCGATGCCAGTCACGGTCGAAGGGACCGTATTCTTCAAGCATTGGACGGTCTTTTCAGCAACTTCATCGACGCTGGCTTGCGTTTTACACTTGCGGCCAGCGATCACCATATTTGGCTTCAAGACAATGCCTTCCAATTGCACCCGCATTTCATAGAGCGCTTGGAAAGTCATCTTCAGCACATATTCGGTCACTTCAAAGCAGCGATCGATGTCATGATCGAGGTCCATCAGAACTTCAGGCTCAACAATCGGCACGATGTTTTCTTCTTGGCACATGGCAGCATAGCGCGCCAAAGCATGTGCATTGGCTTTCACCGAGCCTGCACTGGGACGGCGTGCGTCAATATCAATCACCGCGCGCCATTTTGCGAAACGTGCGCCATGGACATAATAGTCGCGCAGACGATCCCGGAGATTATCCAAACCATCGGTTACGCGCTCACCCGGGAAGAACGGCATTTCGCGAGGGCCCATGTCGACCTTGATGCCGGGGATTGCGCCATGGGACTTGATGATATCCACCAAGCGCGACTCATCGCGAGCGAACTGACGAATGGTTTCATCATAGAGGATCACGCCAGAAATATGGTCCTTCATCGCTTTTTCCGACCGGAACAACAGTTCCCGATAGTCCCGACGGCTATTTGGGGTAGATTCAACACCGATCGCGTCAAAGCGCGAACGAATGGTAGCGGTGCTTTCGTCGGCGGCCAAAATGCCCTTACCGGGGGCGACCATGGCCTTGGCAGTCGCGACGAGTTGATCGAGATTCATAGCAGTCCTCTTTGATATCTTTGGTGGATTAAGTTGGGTGTTTAAGGGCTTCGACGCCGGGCAGTGCTTTGCCTTCCATCCATTCGAGGAAGGCACCGCCAGCGGTAGAAACAAAGGTGAAGTCATCAGCGACCTTGGCTTGGTTGAGCGCAGAGACGGTGTCGCCACCCCCTGCGACCGCCACAAGGCGACCCGAATGGGCCAGAGCTGCTGCGGTGCGCGCTGCTTCCATGGTTCCGACGTCAAAAGGTGGAAGCTCAAACGCGCCCAACGGGCCGTTCCAAACGAGGGTCTTTGCTGTTTCCAAAGCGGCTGCCAAAGCGGCAACTGACTTAGGGCCCGCATCAAGGATCATCTCTTGATCCTTCACATCGTCGATTTCACAGGTCCGATGCGGGGCGTGTGCCGCAAAGACCTCCGCCACAACCACGTCTGACGGCAATAAGATTTGGCACTTGTTGGCTGTAGCTTGCGCTTCAATCGCGCGAGCCGTCTCGAGAAGCTCATGTTCACACAAAGACTTACCGACATGAGCACCACGGGCTGCAAGAAATGTATTCGCCATCCCCCCGCCAACGGCCAATATATCAACGCGCGAGACAAGGTTCTGAAGGAGATCAATCTTGCTAGAGACCTTAGCACCGCCAACCACTGCCATCACAGGATGGGTCGGGTTTCCCAGTGCCTTATCAAGATAATCAAGCTCATGTGCCATCGACAGACCGGGATAGGCCGGAAGCAAATGAGCAATACCTTCTGTCGAAGCATGGGCCCGGTGCGCGGCTGAAAATGCATCATTTACATAGACATCAGCCAGACGGGCAAAGCCCTTTGCAAGCTCGGGGTCATTCTTCTCCTCACCGGGCTGGAACCGGGTATTCTCCAGCAAAAGGACATCGCCTGACTTCATGGCTGCAACCGAAGCTTCGGCAACCGGGCCAACGCAATCGGCGGAAAAGGCAACCTGTCTATCCAACAGTGCTGCTAAGGCCGGAACAATCGGTGCCAAGGACATAGTTGGAACGACTTTGCCCTTTGGCCGATCAAAGTGGGCGGCGAGAATGACTTTCGCACCTTTCTCGATCAGAAGCTGGATAGTCGGTATGGCAGCACGCAGGCGCGTGTCATCCGAGATCGCGCCGTCGTGCATTGGGACATTGAAATCAACGCGGACAAAAACACGCTTGCCCTGTAGATCAGCTGCCTTAAGCGATAAAAAGGTCATATCTTTCCCATCAGTGCGTGAAGTGCTGCACCAAATCCAAATCCGACGCCATGCACAAACACGATAACCGCCAAAGCCACGGCCATGGTACCAATCGCTTGCGGCAAACTCGCACGCACCATGCCAGTAACCCGCCGACGATGCACAATGCCCCACCAGATTATGGCCACCACCATCATCACCAAGGCAGCCCACCAAGGCACACCAAACATAGCAATTAGGAGGGTGGTTGAGACAAGGACTGCCTCAACCAAAGCATTTACAAAGCGCGAGGGTGCAAATTCAGACTTTGCTTCCTTCACATCCATCAGATCAGCTTGGCCATGGCAATGGCTGTATCACTCATGCGGGTCGAGAAACCCCACTCATTATCGTACCAAGACAGAATACGGACCAGCGTGCCGTCCATCACTTTGGTTTGATCCAAAGCAAAGGTGGAAGAGTGGCTGTCATGGTTGAAATCAATCGAGACATTGGGATCAGCGGTATAGCCGAGAACTCCTTTGAGTGGGCCATCCGCGGCGGCCTTGATCGCAGCGTTGATTTCGTCGACCGTGGTGGTGCGCTTGGCAACAAACTTCAGATCCACACAGGAGACATTTGGCGTTGGAACGCGGATGGCAACGCCATCCAAACGACCTGCCAACTCTGGCAAAACCAAGCCTACAGCCTTGGCCGCACCGGTTGATGTTGGGATCATGGAAAGGGCCGCAGCGCGGGCGCGGTACAAGTCCTTATGCATTGTATCCAACGTTGGCTGGTCACCCGTATAAGAATGAATGGTGGTCATGAAACCTTTGTCGATGCCGATAGCGTCGTTCAAGACTTTCACGACGGGTGCCAAGCAATTGGTGGTGCATGAGGCATTGGAGACGATCAAATCATCCTTGGTGAGGGATTGATGATTTACGCCATATACGATGGTCTTATCCGACTGTTCACCGGGAGCGGAAATCAGCACACGCTTGGCACCCGCTGTCAAATGAGCAGCAGCCTTCTCGCGGGCCGTAAACAAGCCGGTGCATTCCATCGCGATATCAACTTGGTTCTCGCCCCAAGGCAAAGTCGCAGGATCACGAAGAGCGGTTACTTTGATGGGTTTGCCATTTACGACAATGTTATCGCCTTCGACGCTGACGGTGGCAGGAAAACGGCCGTGCACGGAATCGAATTTCAACAGGTGCGCATTGGTTGCAGCTGGGCCCAAATCGTTGATAGCCACAACTTCAATATCATCCCGTCCATTCTCAATAATGGACCGTAAAACCAGACGGCCAATACGGCCAAATCCATTGATCGCGACGCGCACGCTCATACTAATCTCCGTAGTAAAACTACAAAATCAAGGCACTTTCGCCTTATTTTGCTGGATGATGGCATGTGGGGGAGGCCCATGCCAATTGTATGTTGGCTATAGCCATCATCTGCCGAATCGTCCACCCAATGGCGTCACTTGCTTGGACATGATTTGGGGTTTTGGCAGGACTCAGCTAGGAGAGATGTCATGAGCATTGGAAAGCCTCCCCCGCTGGATCAAACTCTTGTCCGTTTCGACAGTGCACTGACGCGCCTTGAAACGGCTCTAACGGCCTCCATGGCGCGCGTCACAGAAGCTGCGCGCAGGACTGGGTATGAAGAGGGCCATCAAGCCGGACTTCGCGAAATCCAAGAAACGCGCGGCTACCCTTCTACGCCGGATTTGAACCCCGTGCTGCAAGAAGAGCTTGATGCAGCGAAAGCGCGCGAGATGCAGTTGCAACGGGCCGTTGAGGAAGCTCGGGCTGCCCTTAAACATGCCATGGGTGATATCAGAGCCGCCCTCTCACCCCTTTAGTTCCATCGACGGACAAACGAAATCATGAAGATGAAGTCGGTCTCTTTAGACCATCCAGCCTTGGCCGTTCGTGGAGCTATGCATAAGGTTCAGTCGGCAGCGAGCCTGAAAGCTTGGCGATTGCCCGCTTGGACTTGGGCGCAATCACCAGATCCTGCGGTAGACTTGATGGTCGGCATGACCAGCGGCGTGCGACTATGTTTCACAACTGATGCCGAGGTGCTTTGCCTGACAGTTCTCGAGACCGGGATACAGCTTGCCGGAACGCCGCGCCGCTCGGCAACCTTTGACCTCTATGTTGACGGTATTCAGCATGGATCGGCCGAAGCAAAGTCTGGTCACACGATTGTGGTCGATCCAAAGGGCCCGTCGTTCGCTGCGGGTAGCCCTTCAGAAATCATGTTCGATGCACTTGGAGCTTGCCTAAAAGCAATCGAACTTTGGCTACCTCAATCCGCGCAGGTAGAGATCCTGGGACTATCTGTGTCGAGCGACGCGAAAATCCTTCCAAGCTCTGAACCATCAGGTTTGCGCTGGGCCCATTATGGCAGCTCGATCAGTCACGGCATGGAGGCCAAGGGCCCATCGTGGACTTGGCCTGCTGTGGCCGCCCGGAAGCTGGGGTATGAGCTCATGAATGTCGGCCTCGCCGGACAATGCCATTTGGATGGCTTTGTAGCGCGCAGCCTGCGTGATGGGCCGTTTGATGCGATTAGCTTAGAGGTAGGTATCAATATTATTGGTGCAGACACGATGCGCAGACGCGTCTTTGCGAGCGCCTTGCACAGCTTCTTGGACACCATCCGAGAAGGCAAGCCAGACATGCCTTTACTCGTTGTCTCGCCCATCTTCTGCCCTTTGCTTGAGACGCACACAGGGCCGCTAGAGCGAGATGGATTGGCGAGCTACGGCACAACAGAACGGCCCCATAGTGCGGCGGACGGGGCTTTGACCTTGGTTGAGGGACGCACCATCATCGCCGATGTCGTGGCACGACGTCGAAATGCAGGCGATGCAAACCTGTCCTATCTCGACGGCCTGACCCTCTTCGGCGCAGCTGACGAGGCAGATCTGCCAGATCATTTGCATCCCAATGCTGCCGGTCAGGAACGGATGGGCGAGCGCTTTGCGGCTCAAGGCTGGGCTACTACGCTGAAGACCCAGCTTTAGGTTTACGCACAGCCACCCAACGCCTATTGGGACAAGCATTTTGAAGGAGCGAAAGATTTGACCAAGATTTTGATCACAGGCGGTGCTGGCTATATCGGCAGCCATGCAGCCTGGGCCTGCATTGACGCGGGCTTTGATATTGTCGTCCTAGACAATCTATCAACTGGTGTTGCCCGCAATGTGCCGGCCAGTGCAACTCTGATTGAAATGGACATCGGTGATCGGGCGGGCGTCGCGCAGGTTCTGAACAGCCATAAGGTCGACGCCATTATGCATTTTGCGGGCTCAATCGTTGTACCGGAATCTGTGGTCAACCCAGGCCTCTATTATGAGAACAACACGGCCAAAAGCTTGGGTCTCATTCAAGAAGCCGTAAAGGCGGGCGTGAAGGCCTTCATCTTCTCCTCCACAGCCGCCGTTTATGCACCAGGCAGCGCAGAGCCATTGGTCGAATCCGCTGCCAAAGCCCCCTTAAGCCCGTATGGCCAGTCTAAGCTGATGACTGAATTAATGCTGGCCGATATGTCGGCGGCACATGGGCTATCAGTTGGGGTATTGCGCTATTTCAATGTTGCAGGTGCCGACCCACAAGGCCGCACCGGCCAAAGCACACCCAACGCCACCCATTTGATCAAGGTCGCGTGCCAAGTTGCGACCGGCCAGCGCCCGAGCATGGAAGTGTTTGGCACCGATTATGACACGCCGGACGGCACCTGTGTCCGAGATTATATTCACGTCAGCGACCTTGCAGACGCCCATGTGCTTTTAGCTCAGCACCTGTTGGCGGGCGGTGCCAATGTCTCGGCCAATTGCGGCTATGGCAAAGGGGCTTCGGTATTGGAGGTCTTAGCTTCTTTGGAGAAGCAGCTGAACCACCCCATTGCCGCAAAGATGTCGCCGCGCCGGGCAGGCGATGCTCCCTCTCTAGTCGCTAATTCTGCACATCTGAAATCTCTGCTCCCTTGGCAGCCCAAGTTCGAAGAACTCGATGATATTGTCGCTGCGGCCCTAGCGTGGGAGCGGCATCTTGTAGCCAGCGGCGGCTTAAGCTGACGAGATGCCAGAAATTGTCCTAATTATCTTCCTTCAATAATTGATCGAAATAGGCGATGGTTTTGCCCAAGCCTTCGCGCAACTGCACCTTTGGTTCCCACCCAAGTTGGGCTTTTGCCTTGTCGATAACCGGGCGACGCTGCTTGGGGTCATCCTGCGGTAAGGGGAATTCCACGATGCGGGATCGGGAGCCGGCCAATTCAATCACCAATTCTGCCAACTGACGAATGGTAAATTCACCTGGATTGCCCAGATTAATCGGACCAATGACGTCATCCCCGGTTGCCATTAGCTTCATAAAGCCCGAGACCAAATCATCGACATAGCAGAAAGAACGGGTCTGTTCGCCTGCACCATAAACCGAAATATCCTGATTTTGCAGAGCTTGAACGATGAAGTTTGAGACCACACGACCGTCATTTGGATGCATGCGCGGTCCATAAGTATTAAAAATACGCGCGACCTTGATCCGCACTTTGTGCTGGCGATGATAGTCGAAGAATAAGGTCTCAGCGCAACGCTTGCCTTCATCGTAGCACGAGCGCGGACCTATTGGGTTCACATTGCCCCAATATTCCTCTGGCTGTGGATGGACGCTGGGATCGCCATAAACCTCTGAAGTAGACGCTTGGAAGATTTTGGCGCGGACCCGCTTTGCCAAGCCCAACATGTTGATTGCACCATGCACGCTGGTTTTGGTCGTCTGCACCGGATCATGCTGATAATGGATGGGCGAGGCCGGGCACGCGAGATTGTATATTTCATCTACTTCTACAAACAACGGGAAGCACACATCATGGCGCATCAATTCAAACCGCTTGTGGCCAATCAAATGCTCGATGTTGCGACGGGCTCCGGTGAAGAAATTGTCGACACAGATGACTTCGGCACCACCCTCTAAAAGGCGCTCGCATAAGTGGGACCCTAAAAAGCCGGCCCCGCCGGTCACCAAAACGCGCTTGTTAGCATGATACATTGTGTAGTTCCTTGATTCTCGAGATCAGATTAGGGTCTGAAAGTCTTCCTACACCAAAATAGCGGAAGCTATATCTGTGCTTTTCAGTTATGATGCGTTTGCTTCGATGATCGATAAGGGTAAGTGTGCGTAGCTTCAATCTGATACGCGCAGGATCAAGAGATTTAAACGCTCGAACAAGGTGGCGGAGACTCACGGCACAGGCCATGGCGGCGATCATATGCCAATGACTTTCAGTCTGTTTTTAGCGTTCGGGACATGTCGACGCGTTGCCAAAACGCTCAATGTGCAACACAGTAATGCACCCCAAGATATCGCCCCTTCTACCTCATCAAAACAGGGCCCTAACAGGAGGCCTTAGAGAATAAGCGGCAAAAGCAGACCCTCGACTCATTTTGGTGGAGGCCAGTATCTGAGGGCTAGCGCGATTGCAATAGCGGTACTTCCTATCTGGGGACTTGTCCTTCCGTCGCGAAAAGGAGCTAGGTAATCCCTAGCTGCCCTCTCGGTTATTGCTATAAACCCTTAAATCCTCCGGCCGCCAGGAGTCAGAAACCCGAATTTGCGCCTTAAATCCGCTACGAAAATAAGACCAATCGTTCAGTGTCCGGCAAACATCGGGGCGCAAACAAACCTCGAAATCGACGAATTCAATAGTTGATGGACAGGTGAAAACCAAGGGAAGCGCAGCGTCTCCATTTTGGGTGGGCGTCCATCTGAGGGCTCCTTGCCGTGCGCCCCTCGAGACTTTTGCAACCAACCGCTTGAACAAGCCTCCGCGAAGTCCTGCCTGCTCCTGCGCCAAGGTTACAGGTGCCCACCCTTCAATCTCCCACAGATTCTGGCCTATCTGGCTCAGCTTATCGATACAGCCAGCGAGCACCTCACCACTTGGCTGTTCTGCGCTCCAGTCGATTGTGCGCCTATGTAGTGCAGAACGGCGTGTAACACTGCGCTGCCAGACAGCAAGGGCATCCTCGCGAATGACAGGGTGTAAATTGATATCATGCTCATGCGTCAACCTGTCGAAAAGCAGCCTTGCTCTGACAAGACTTGCGCAGCGTTCAAACAGGTCCCGATCGAAGGTAATGTTATCCTTCTGACCAGATCGCCAGTATATCTGGGACGTTGTCTCCAAGATTGAGACGAACGGACCAGCCTTTAGCAACCCCAAAAGCAACACATAATCTTCTAACGCTTCAACGTCTGGAGATTCCATTAGCGTCTCAGTCAGCCCAGATGTGCGGGCGAGAAACGCGTTTGATGGGATGTAATTTGGCCCTGCGATTAAGCGCTTGATGTTAAAGGGCTCCAAATAGGCCAAGTCGCATGTCTCGTGAGTTGGCGATAGACTTGTATCGGTGGGGTCGACCTCTAAAATTCGTACCGATCCGGCAAAGGTTGCGACCGCCTGAGGGTTCTTTAAAAGTTCTCCGAGTAAGACCTCAACGTGATCAGGCGAATAGGAATCGTCATCATCAAGGATGCAGAAGAACTCTGTCTGCAGGTGCTTGAGGCCTTCCCACAAAGACAGACTTCTGTTGGGGGGCGATGGCGCATCAACAATTTCTATGTCCAGATCCGCTTTGAGGCCTTCGCAAAGATCGATAACATCCTGATTGTGATTGTGGTTGACGAGGATCACTTTGGAAATCGGCTTAGTTTGCTTCACAATCGACGCCAAAGCGCGCTTTAAATAGCTCGTGCTTCTAAACCCGCCCCTGACGATGCAAGTCACCTTTCCATCGCTTCGTGCCTTGCTCTTTGAATGCGCATCAACTTCGACCTGTGGAAGGTCCGTGCGATCCATTTGCAGAGTTCTGCGAATGCCTTGCTTTGCGGGCGAGACATCGAGCCCGGTTAAGACGCCGTTCAATAAGGCTTCTAGTGAAAAGCGTTGCAAAAAGCGTTCATGGCAAGCCTTTGCCATTTCGGCGGCTCGCCGCGGATTACCTCGAATGTCACTCACAATCCATGAAATCTGATCCACAAGTCCATCAAACGGCAGTTCGTGGTCAAGGTAATGGGCACTGTCTCCATACGCCTCGCGCACGAACGCATGGTCATCGCAGATAAGGACATTGGATGCGGCCGCACTTTCAAACACCCGCATGTTGGGAACACCCCATGCGAGATGTTCGGCACGATGCAAACACAAACAAATGCCGCCTCGCGCCAAGGTCGCAATCATAGCGCGGCCGTCGAAGGCGGGCTCCCCTCGATAAGCTTGCGGGGCATGTTGCCAAGCACGAGATGGACCAAATACATCAAACCAATCTTTCGCACTCAATCTAGCAAGCATGTCGCCATGCCGAAGGCCGTCCCAATTGGTACCAACATAACTCAACCGTGCGGCCTTGAAGTCGTGGAGCTCAAATTGCGTGGCGCAAGCGCTCGGATAAAGGATATCGCCCGTACTCGCTCGTCCTAGGCCAAAGCAAATCTGTTTGAAAAACTGTTGGATTGATTGCGCGCCGTACGAAAAGCCATCGTATGAAAGTATATTTTTCATCAATTGAGGCTCATCAACGAAAAAGGTCGGCGGATTCCATAGGCAGCCTATGGTCAAGCTATCCGTCACCTTCGCAAAATCCATATGCGTAGCCAGTACCAAGTCAGGCCGTTCATTTTCAATTTGATGACTGGTCTCACATTGGGCGACCTGGTGCCCAAGCCTTTCAAGCGCGGACCTCATGCGACACGCCAATTCCCTTTCGGCATTGGCGCGATTTAAATGATGTTGAATGACAAGCTTCATCTTGTGACTATGCGGGTTCGACCCCGACTCCACAACCCTCGCCAATGAAGTCGTTAAGGTGCGCTCAAGCGTGCAAGGCCTTGGCCGAGCTGCTCTACATAAGAGGCGTAGGCCTGCTCTAAGCCAGAACGCAAATCATAGTGAGGCTTCCACCCCATTGCAAATAAGCGACTAGAATCCATCAGTTTTCGGGGCGTTCCCTCTAACTTCCCTGGTTCAGTGGCGATGGAACCCCGGAAGCCAACAACCTCAGCAATAAGCTTTGCCAGCTCATAGATCGTGATATCGGTCCCGGAACCTACGTTCACATGCTGGAGGCCAGAATAATGCTGCAGGAGGTACACGCAAGCATCGGCCATATCGTCTACATGCAAGAATTCGCGAAACACTTTGCCTTCGCCCCAAATCGGCATCGAGGTCGCATTTGCTATCTTTGCTTCATGCGCTTTGCGGATAAGTGCTGGAATGACATGACTGTTCTGTAAGTCGTAATTGTCACCTGGGCCATAGAGATTGGTCGGCATAACCGAAATATAGTCGACACCATACTGCTTGCGATAGGCTTCGCACATCTTTAGTCCCGCGATCTTTGCGATCGCATACCACTGATTTGTTGGCTCCAAGGCCCCAGTTAGCAAAGAATCTTCGGAAATTGGCTGTTCAGCAAATTTTGGATAGATGCAGGAGGAGCCCAAAAAGACCAGTTTTTGAACATTGGCTTCATAGGCTGCCTGAATAACGGCCACCTCAATCGCAAGGTTCTCGTACAAGAAGTCTGCAGGGTAAGTATCATTCGCCAGAATGCCGCCAACCTTGGCTGCAGCAAGGATAACAACGTCTGGAGTATGGGCGCGCATCCAAGCACGGACATCAGCTTGTGACCTAAGATCCAGTTCATCTCGGCTCGCTGTCAAAATGGTGCAGGCCACCCCAGAAAGTCTGCGCACGACGGCAGCGCCGACCATGCCGCGGTGCCCCGCAACAAATATTTTCTTCCCGGTCAGATCAAACGGATCGTCCAGCATGGTTAATCTCACCCATTAATATCTAAACGGTCGGTTTCACTGGCAACCGTCTTCAGATCTGCAGCAACCATTTCTTTTACAAGGTCAAAGAAAGAAGTGGTATGAACCCATCCAAGTTTCTCTTTTGCTTTGGCTGGATTTCCCAACAAGAGATCGACTTCTGTTGGCCGGAAATAGCGCGGGTCGACACGGACCAATGTTTGCCCTGACTTTCTGTCAATCCCGACCTCGTTGACACCCTCACCATGCCATTCAATGATCCGACCAATCTCAGCAAAAGCCAATTCAACAAATTCGCGAACAGAGTGTGTCTCGCCCGTGGCCAAGACATAATCATCGCCTTCAGGTTGCTGCAGGATGCGGTACATCCCTTCAACATAGTCGCGCGCGTGACCCCAATCGCGCTTTGCATCCATATTGCCAAGATACAAGGTCTTCTGGCGGCCCAGTTCGATAGCTGCGACTGCCCGCGTAATTTTCCGCGTGACAAAAGTTTCCCCGCGCAAGGGGCTCTCGTGGTTAAATAAAATCCCGTTTGAAGCATGAATGCCATAAGCTTCGCGATAGTTCACAGTGATCCAATACGCATAGAGCTTGGCAGCGGCGTAAGGTGATCGCGGGTAAAATGGTGTCGTCTCGCTCTGTGGGACTTCTTGGACAAGACCATAAAGCTCTGACGTGGATGCTTGATAGAATTTGACTGTGTCAGTCAGTTTCAGAATTCTCAATGCTTCTAGAAAGCGGAGCGTGCCAACCCCGTCCGCGCTTGCGGTATACTCAGGCGTCTCAAAACTCACAGCTACGTGGCTCTGTGCGGCTAGATTGTATATCTCAGTTGGCTGAGTCTCTTGAACGAGGCGGATCAAATTGGTTGAATCGGTCAGATCCCCATAATGGAGAAAGAAGCGGGGATCACTCTCATGCGGATCGGAGTATAAGGCATCAATCCGCTGCGTGTTAAAGGATGACGCGCGGCGCTTAATTCCGTGGACGGTATACCCTTTATCAAGCAGCAGTCGAGCCAAATAGGCCCCATCTTGGCCGGTAACCCCTGAAATCAGCGCAACTTTGTTCGACATCGTTTGACCTGCTCCGGTACTTATAATTGCTTTCAGCCAATTCTGGCCCGGGGTTGATAGCTCCGTTTCAACTGGAGCATGGGACAACGCCGAATACGACTGGTGACTTGATCCGATCCCAGCCAAAAACAGCTGTGTTCTTAATGACGGGCGGCAACAACAACAATAGCCTACCCCACGTCAATTGCACACTTTCTTGAGTGTTACATCGATTGAACCACTGGCTCGGGTTCAGCCGCAAGAAGGTAGGTGAGCCTGCGCCAGGATTTAGACTTGCTGGGTCTAGCGCTTTATAACCACACTTTGCAGGACATTCAGAAGAGCAAGCATGCGCCAGGTTTTAGAACCCGATCAAACCGAAACTCAAAACGAGTCACTTAAACAGTGCGGCGAGATCAGGCCCTTTGACACTAATCAGCGGATTGAATTTGTGCAGCCACACACGCGGCTGACAAGTAACGAATTCGATTTGCCCTCCGGCCTTTATTGGCTGAAGTGCAGCTACTCCCCGTCGGCAATTATAAGTCCGCCACGCTTGGGAATATTTTGTCAGAATGCCTTAGAAACCCACGTCATCGGGGTTGATCTTGACCGAAAAGACCGGCTCCTAGAATTGGTTGGCGGCCGCGTTCGATTTGAACTGACCCCCTACGCCTACCCTGGGAACCTATACCTTGAAGAACTTGCTCTGCGTCCGATGTCAGGCGTGCGTTGGATCAACTTTTCACTGCGTCGGGGCTTAGGGAAGTTGCTTCCAAACACAGGCTTGAACAAACTATCTGAACCGCGTGGTCTAGCCTTCCCGGTCGATGAACGAAAATCTAACGTCCATAGTCAAGACTCTTGGATGGTACATGAAACGGGTTATCTCAGTTTCATCCCGTCGGGTCATGAGCTACTCTCAGTGGCCGAAGACCTCGTTTCGAAGGTATTTGATACCCAAAGCGAAACCATGGCGGTCTATGGCGATAACCTTGTCGGCGCAGTCGTGCGTGGGCTGCCGGATTGGGACCCCATCCTTGCCGCAACGGCCGATTATGTTGAGGGGGCGGTATTCGTGCGCGAAAGCGCAAAAGACCTTCGCTTGTCCTCGGGCATGGAGGCCCTAAGAGCTGCAGAGCGACTCTTCGGCAGTGGTGCGATCCACCATATTCCAGTTCCCCTCAGCCGCGCCGCAGTGGCCGATGGCGACCGATCACGACCTAGCGTCCCATGTCCAGACCATGCGGACTGGCCAAGCGTCACGATCGTCATCCCGACCAAGATCAGGCTGGATCTTTTAGCATTGTGCTTAAACGGCCTGGCCAAGCAGACGGATTATCCGAGGAAACTCGAAGTCGTCATTGTCGATAATGGTGCGGAGCCCGAGGAACTCGAGGCAGTGATAGCCAAAAACTTGGCTAGCCTAGATATCCGCATCATTGACCGATCGGGCCCATTTAACTTTTCCTATCTTGTCAATCAGGGTGTGGCCCAAGCAAAGGGCGAAATTGTTGTTCTGCTCAATGATGATGTTGTCCCGATCTCACCGACTTGGCTTAGGCGCATGGTGGATTCCGCAATGGACGAACGAGTCGGTGCGGTTGGTGTGCGCTTGTTGAATAAGGATGGCACGATTCAACATGCGGGCGTGGCCTTGGGCCTTTGCGGGTTGTGCGGTCATATGTGGCGCGGCTTGAGCGACGCTGACGCCCAAAACTACCCCTCCATCTTGGCTCCATCGCGGCGAAGCGCTGTGACCGGTGCCTGTCTTGCCGTTCGGAGGTCCCTCTATCATGAAGCTGGCGGCTTTGATGAAGCAGATTTGCAAGTCACGCTCAATGATATTGATTTCTGCCTGCGGCTGAACGGCATGGGATATCAAACGCTTTATCGCGGCGATGCAGTCTTAATCCATGACGAGAGCAGTTCACGTGGGGCAGACATCGATATCGCGAAGCTAAAGCGTCGGGCCGCCGAGATTGAGACGTTTCAGACCCGATGGAATACTCACGATGTGCAAGACCCCTGGTTCTCACCCTATTTCGACCGCTATTCAGAATCTGGGCTGTAACTGGTTCGGAATTGGCAATGTCGGACTAGACTTGCCAAGTTGGCGGTGCGTGCTGCTTTCTAATCTCTCAACCTCTCAAGTTCGAGGCGTTGGCGAAGGTAAATTTCTTGATAAATCTCAATGCGTTTCTGAAGCCAATCTGCGCGCTGTAATAATGGTGTCTTGTTCTGCACAGCATGGCGTTCCCGCTCGCCTTTTTCCAAATTGCTAGAGGCACCGCCCAACCCAAATGATGCGACGACAAAAGGCATGCGCTTCAAAGTTAGTTTAGGATCCGTTGCGACTTTCAAGAACCAATCATAGTCGGCGTGACTGCGATAGGCGGTATCAAACAGGCCTGTGCGCGCAAAAGCCGAGCGCTTGGCAAATGTAGCTTGATGTGGAAGTGAGCCCTCGATGAGAAATTCAAGCGCTTCCGATTCAGGCGGCGGCATGAATTGCGAAACATTACCTTTTTGGGGACGAACTTCCAAACCGCCATAAGCGACATCCACATCTTGGTTCTCGCGCATGAAATCAGCAGCAAGCTCGACGGCCATCGGGGAATGAAAATAGTCCCCTGCATTCATAAAGATGATTGCGTCGCCTTTAAACATGCGGAGAGCTTTGTTCATAGCATCATAAATGCCCTTATCAGGCGCGCTCTCTAAAACCGAAATATAGCTTTTAAAATCTTCAAGAATAGTGAGTGTATTGTCGGTCGAAGCGCCATCAATCACCAGAAATTCGACATTATTGTAGGTCTGTCCGGCAATACTCTCAAGCGTTGGCAAAATTTCCGAAGCCGCATTGTAGCAGACAGTGGCGATCGTGATTTTCATGGTGCGACACTAACTTAATCTAGGAGGACTCGGTTCGAAACTTCAAAGCAGTTTCCATCAAATCCATTTGGATGATCGGACTGAACCGTGAATCTGAGTTCAAACAATCGCGGATTCGACGTCAGAGCGGGCGGTAAGTCGACTCGTACCCTGCGCGTCTCGCCGCAGATCAATGAACGATCGATGAGCTTGCCATCGATGAGCAAATCAAACTCGCGATCACCGTCTACAACTGTGCGCACATCAAACTCTATGGCTTTTGCTGAACCAGTGCGGAGCAGCCAACGTGCACGCTTGAAACCAGTACGACTTGAATATGGCTCTTCAGGTGCCATCCATCCGTTCAAGAGTTCAAACCAAGATTGCTGCGTTCCTGGAAAGGATAAGTCCACCAGCTCAGGCGCAGCCCACCCCATGAGGCTGGAGAACGCCTCATCCTGATTGGACAGCCAAGAGGCCAAGATGCCTGCCGGCAGTACGAACGCGCCTTGTGTGGCTGCAGGAATATCAATGTTCGATTTCTTAGTAACAACGCACCCAATTCCACCCGAACTACGTCGCAGAACTTCAATATTCTGATCCCAGCACGGCACCCAGCAATCATTGAACGCATCAGCGCCAAGCCCAGATGTGCCCGCTAACTCATGGGTGTTCGCAATATCCACGATTAGGGCAATCTCCACCTCGTCCTTAAACTCATTCAAGGTGTCCCAAAGCTCGCAGAACTTAAAAATACCCTCATTAATCCCTGACAAAACGCCTTCGTGTCGGTTAAAGACCGAGAATTCCAAGCTGTCGTCTGAATCATCTGGCCGAAATGGATCGCCCGTGGTGAACAAAATTCCTCCAGGCTTGAGCACGCGCAACATTTCGCGAAGCGCCTCGCGAACCGATCTAAAATGATGGAGGGCCGCATTCGCCCCGACCATATCAAAACTTGCATCTTGAAACGGTAAAACATGGGCAAACCCACCAAACCACCGCGCATTCGGGAGATTTTTGGCACCGTTCCCGACCAGAGTAGGAGAGTAGTCGAGACACGTGACATTCGCGCCAGCATCAAGGAGCGGAACCGTGTCGGATCCTGTGCCTGCGCCTACATTGAGGACTTTTTTACCAACTAGGTCGCGATTGACTAGAATACTATGAGCTTGAATCCACTCGTGATAACGATGGTTTGAGAACCAAGGCGCGCGCACCATCTTATTGGGATGTTCAGCAAGCCAAGCCGCTCTGTCAGTGGCATTGTGATATTCTTGGAGCAATTGGTGCAGCAAACGGGCGGTTTCAATCGATGTCCCGCCAATATTCATTTCGGCAGTGGCAATCACTTCAACCAAGCCAGTAAAGTCTTCACTATCATAACCACCAACAAAAGGAACATTCGAAATGATGTCAGTGGCGCTGTAGCAGGTTTGGCACACAATCGCCGCATGCTTGATCAAACGGTCACTGCTGGCCGAGGCAGTGAGTTCTAAATTCGTTGCATTGCAATAAACGCATCTTAGATCCGAAATGTCTGTGACCGTCACCTTTTGGCCCCTTTGATCGACGTCCAACCATATCGGCAAGTCAGACGCGCGTGTCAACAAGTACTAAGTGCCCTTTAGTTTTGTACGCTAATTCATGAGGTCGACAGGATAGAATAAGATCACAACTTTTTAAAGCACGTCTAATGGCTTGGGAAGCTAAACAATCAGAAGGGATGACAGCCCAACCGGTCTAAGCAACTCAGTCTCGCACTTTTAGACCACGAACTAACAAAATTAGACCACTGGCACTGAGCGCAACAAGTGAAATCGGCGGGCCGGGGATGCTAGCCAAACTCGAAAGATAACGCTATCTACCACTCACAGCTGCTTTCTGCGATCGTCGCCCACTTGGCACAGTTCAATAAGGTGAAGTTGTAAGAATAGGTTGCTGTGATTGAATCTTTTGGTGTTCAGATTTTTCGTTAGAGCGACAATCAATCGACGGACAAGGATCAAAAATTGTGGAACAAAAATCTGTAAAAATGGCATTTACTGACATCTACAATAATAATGTCTGGGGCCGAGGCTCAGGGACCGGATCACTGCCGGAGAATAATTTAGTCTATATGAATTATCTGTCTGAATTCTTGAAAAAGAATAATGTAAAAAGTGTTATCGACTTTGGGTGCGGTGATTGGCAGTTTTCAAGATATATTGATTGGACCGGCGTCAATTACTTGGGGGTCGATGTCGTTGATAGTGTGGTACAAGCCAATAACGAGAAATTTGCCAATGAGAACATATCCTTCCAAACGGTTCCCGACTTGGCCGATCTTCCGGAGTGTGATTTAATAATCAGCAAAGATGTCCTGCAGCACCTGCCATTGGGTGACATTCATGCAAATTTAGCGGCCTTAAGAGCCAAGTCAAAATACATGCTAATCACCAATGATGTTTATCCCGATAAGTGGACAAACGTTGAAATTGAACCCGGTGGCTGCCGCTCATTACGTTTTGATCTTCCACCTTTTTCAATGACCGCTCCTGTTGTTTTCAGTTGGGCGTTCATTTCATATGGCAATTTTGTTGAGAAGCGCACTTATTTGATGATGGGCGATCTTATGCAGAACAACGACTAACTAAAATCATATCAACCGTTTTCGCTGATCGCTTGCCATGTGCTCCAATTTCGGGGAGTGATAGTTTATTGCCACTACCTCCTTATTGATGCTCA
Source organism: Aquidulcibacter sp. (assembly GCA_027532555.1). GTDB lineage: Bacteria > Pseudomonadota > Alphaproteobacteria > Caulobacterales > Aquidulcibacteraceae > Aquidulcibacter > Aquidulcibacter rimovensis. The sequence continues at coordinate 126,635 of JAPZTJ010000009.1, read as the reverse complement.
AAAATCTTTCGTTTGGACTTTTAATAGCAGAACAACCCAATTAGAATAGTTTTGGATGACTATCAAAAGCATGGCTTTAGTCGCATTCATGCTTGAGGCCGCGCCACAGCCGCTCGACAGGGACGCTGCCGATTCAGCTGCCCTCGCCATGCATCCTAGACTTGGCCATGTGCATCGAGCAGTACGTCAACTAAGCTAGGGCAGGTAAACTGGCTGCCTTGGTCCGTGTTGAAGATATTGGATTGACCATACTTCGCGATGGCCTCGTTCAAGTCTCCAAACCAAAAGTCCGCATCCGTGGAGCTGGATAACTTACGAGACAAAACCTTTTGCGTCGCCCAGTCCGTTACCTCGAACTTGGATGGAGCGCAGAACTTGGTTTGTAAGAAATCGCCAGCCGCCTTTTAACTGCTGAGCGGGGTGCAGTTTAATCCTGCAGTGGCAGGGCTTAAAACGCCATCATAATGGGAAATTCTTACTCTCACTGACCCCAGCTTCAAACCTGCAGTTTTGGCCTTTCTCTGGTCTATCAATTATTCTATGGTTGCGTGATGACATCTTCCGTAGACGCCTCATTGCAAGAAGAAGACATCTGGTTCCTGATTTCGCCACCTCGGGCAGGGTCAACCTTGCTGGCCCATCTATTAGGTAACCACCCGGACATTCATGCGCCAAGTGAGCCTTGGATCATGCTGGCGCTGCAGCAGTTTGGAAAAATTCGGACTGATCATCAATTTGGTGCGGGCCATGTCGATGAAGCCCTGCAGCAGAGTTTCAATTCAAAGCGCGATATCTTGCTAGCTGAGTTCGCAAAGCTATATTTTTCAATGGCTTTACCGGAAGACAAGTTTGTTTTCCTGGACAAAACGCCTAGATATTTTTGGATCGTGGACTGGCTTTATTCAATTTTTCCAAAAGCCCGCTTTTTGATTTTGCATCGCAACCCGTTGGATGTCCTTGCTTCACACAAAACGACATGGGGACATAATCTAGATCCAAATCAATTGGTGGCTAACACCAGCACGGCCAGTTTGGATTTTTTGCTGGCGCATAGTCGCATCGCTGAATTTGCGGCCAGGCACCAAGGCTCACCGCGCGTGTTAAATGTGCGTTATGAAGACCTGGTCGAAAATCCCAACAGCGAACTTCAGAAAATTCTGAGCGCCTTTGACCTGACCAAGCGGCGGCACAAGAAGCCCACCGTTGGCATAAACCGGACTGCGCTGTCAGTTGAAGGGTTTGGCGACAAGAAAATTCTGGAAACCAATTCCATCCACAAAGGCTCTGTTGGTAGCTGGCGGAGTGTTTTGACGCCGCAAGAGGCTGGTTTTTATTCTCATTGGTTTGGCATTGCGAAGTCGAAGCCGGATGCCGCCACCAAATCATTGATCGAAGAAGTCAAGCAAAGCCTTGCGGCGCGGCAGGTCAGTGATGATGAGGTTCTGCCCCTTATCTAGGGAAGGACCTTTGGGACTTTTGCGCTAGGTCCGGGCTGGCAGAGCGGCTTACTGGGGCAACTATCCAACAACCTATGCAGGCTCACCATATTCAGCTTAGAAATTTTTTACCTTTATTTTTAATGATTTAAGCCAGACCCCAAACTCAGCGGATGGACTGAGCTGCCGCTATTTATCTTATCCCCAATCGGGAGCCCCATAGTGTGCGCCTGGGCCCGTGCCCCACATAACCCCTTTTCCTAGGCGCATCAGCATGACCAGTCTCAGCTCTAATCTCAACTTACCATTCCTGGTGGCGTCGCAGGCAGATAAGCATGTGACGGTCAATGAATGTCTCGCGATCCTTGATTGCCTAGTCCAATTGACGTTTGGGTCGGCGGCGATGGACACAGCACCAGCCCAGCCAATTACCGGAAAGTGTTACTTGGTTGGCGAGCAGCCAAAAGGCATATGGCAGGCCTATCCGCACCACATTGCAATTTGGCAAAACACTGGATGGACATTCCTTCAACCGCAGACCGGCTGGAATGGTGTCATCGCACCTGAAAGAAGGAAGGTGGTCTTTGATGGCGCTGGTTGGGTTGATATTCATGTGCAGCAATCAGATCGTTTAAGCATCAATACAGGTGCTGATTCGAACAATCGCCTTTCACTACGCGGCCATAGCACGCTTTTAAGCCATGAAGGCAGCCACCACCGGCTGAAGATCAACAAAGCTAATCAAAGCGATGTGGCCAGTTTGATTTTCGAGTCCGGATTTAATGGCTATGCAGAGATGGGACTGGTTGGGTCCAATCAGTTCAACTTGAAGGTTTCGGCTAACGGACAAACTTACGCTTCTGCTCTCTTTATCGATCCGATGAAACAGCGTCTCGGCTTATGGACAGACGCACCGGAAGGCCCGCTCCACCTTGTGCGCGCCGGCGAACCTATAATTCATGAGCGGGTGGACAATACAGCATCAGCTTGCGAGACGGTTTTCCGCAAGGCGCGCGGCGCGATTGGAACGTTAAGCGCGGTGCAGCTCAATGATGGGTTAGCGTCTGAAGCCACCACCGGCTTTGACGGCACCTCCTATATCCAAGGGGGCCTGTTGCGGTGGGCTGTAGATGGCCCGCCGGTCGCGGGGAGGCTGCCCACACGGCTGGAATTGTGGACGGCTTCTTCAGGTCAAGGCTTGTCCGAGCGGGCTCGTGTCACAGCAAGCGGAAATCTCGGACTTGGTACCATAAACCCCACGGCCCGTTTACATGTCGCGGGCCAGATCCGAACAAATCCGTCCTCAAAAGCAACTCTACCGGCAGCCAATGCCGCTGGTGCGGGTACAATTGCCTATGTATCTGACGAGATTGGAGGCCCAGTCCTAGCCTTCAGCGATGGCAGCCAATGGCGACGTGTCACCGATCGCCAAGTGGTGAGCTGATTGTTTGTCGAGGAGCTTGGTGGGCTCAACGCCGCTTCGAAAAGGGTTCCCACCCCAGAACGAGCCCTTGACCCTTAAATTTGATAGACTTCCACTTGATCAAGATGAAAGTAACCCCGGCCTGGCAGGCGCAACCTGAGGGCTTTGATCTGTTGATCGATTCTTACTCTGAGCGGCTTTCCATCAATCCCGCCAAAAAGGCTGCCGTCGTGCTGGTAAATGGTGTTCCAAGTTTTACCATCTGCTGTAACGTCAACATTGAGATATCTGGTTCTTTGTTGCTCACCGTCAATTCGATTGAAAACCAGCACTTCGTTTACTCTCTCTTCTTGACCAAATTCGAGCTTCCACCAAGGCTGATCTTCTAGTGTGGTATGGAATGCGGGTCTGCCAGTCCTGATGCCGCAAACCGCATGTTGGGCCTCGGTGTCGCTATGTGACCAAGGTGATAAACTACTCTGTGACGCCGTTCCCTTCGCCGCAATATTGACTCCAGACACTTCAATTGGCGGGAAGGAGTCAAATCGGTCAAGATATGGGCGCGAGTTCTTGATCGCTTGGCTTCGCCCTGCGCTGAGGTTTGCCTCTGATAGCCCAATAGGTTCGAAAGGTGCGAAGTCTAGGACAATGTCGTTGCGGGACCCGAGGTTTGGAAAATCGCGGCTCGTTGGGTAGAATTCCGAGTTACTAGAAAATTCTACAAGTGATTTCTTGACCAGCGCGACTTCCAATACTGGAGCCACTTTGATGCCTTCAATCAACACAGGCGCACAATGGTTGTTAGCATGAACATGGAAAATGACATGATTTTCAAGTAGTTTCCCCATGCAGGAGCAGAAATTCTCGCGCCAAGCTGGGTCAGCCAACTTTTGTAGACCATGCAATTCAAATGCCATCTGTGAGAATTTTGAAAGTGCTGAAACTGACTCTGACTTTAGCCAATCCCATTCCCAACCTTCAATGTCTACCTTAAGCAACATCGACTCACTTGGTGGGAGATGTTTTAATTGATAGTTCAAAGGTGCCAGCATCCCATCGTCTGAAATACTGCCAGCAAGACCCTGCCTGACAAAAACAAAACGTTCATGGTGGCTGGGAAGCTGGTCAATCGTATGATCAAACATCGCGATCGTCATTCCGCGATCAGCTAAGTCTTCTTCAAAGGTTGCATCGTCAGAAATGCCGTAAGAAAATGCTTGGGTCGTGGCTTTGAACATATCCAAGAGCACATAGCCGCCATCCCCAGAAGGGTTGCCAACGCGAACCTTTTCAAGGTTAGTGACCGTTACTGGAGTTAACAATTTAAGGGCCGAAGCGATAGCATCCTGAGCACCATTCGATTGATCAGTTAATACGGACATTTAGGGAAAACCTTGGAACGAGTGTGACTGGACCCGCAAATACCTGCGGCCTATCTGCGGTGCAATAGGGTAGTTATGCCAGCGGTCAGCGGCGAAAAGTAAAAGATAAAATATATCAATTAGATATGGAAAGTCTGCAAAAAAAATTTCTGTTAGCGATACCCTTGCAAGATTTGACATTAACGGAGCGACGAGGCTAAGCACCAAGGGTAATTGACAGGGTGAAAGCAATTCATCTGGCGGAGTAAAATGGTGCAAGATACGGTAACCAAAATCACGGCGAAGCTTTACGATTGCTTGCCCGACGGGCGCGTCAAGAAGGTCGTGGCCGTTACCCGCACCAGCAGTGCTGTTTTTCAAGACCTCGCAAAAATCCTTCAATTCAACGCCACAGACCTCGTCGAAGTCAGCGTCGTTTCGAGGGCCGCTCCGGCACCCAGCTTTAGCGGCCGCTGGCTGAAAGGAAGCGCGTCGATCTACCAAGATCGACCGCTCTTGGGTGATGTTTTCAAGACGGCTCAGAGGCTGGGAGAGATTGAGCGCAATATCGCCACCTATACCGACCACCTAAAGGTATTAGACAGCGATATCAATGACATAGCACCACGACCAATCGATACGATTAGGGACGAAGTCTTACCGGATCAGATCGACCTCTTGGTCTGTGATGATGGCGGATTTGAAGGCCTTGGACTTGTCGATGCGTTATGGGGTGCTAAGGCAATTCTGGTCACCCATATTAAGGATGCTGTTGGGGCCAGTTGGATATTCGAGAAGCTCTTTAATTCTCCCCTTTATGATCTTGTCTACAGTGACGATGCATTTGCTGGCGGTACAAGCCTCTTTGTGGCCGCCAATGTAGAGCGGCGGCAACTGCCCATTCATTTCTTCACAATCGTCCTCAATGGTGAGCCCTTCATTCGATATCACGAGGAAATGCTCGCCAAGCTGCGTTGTGGTTGGCATTGGCACGTTGTCGAAGGCGTTGCGGATTTGGTGAAGGATACTGCGTGGAGCGTGGCGGCCGGGGGAAACATCCCCGCTAGCTTGCATCACCTTGGTCGCTCGAACGATGGTACGACTGAGTATCTCGACGATCTCAAGGCTCGCTTTCCAAACAATGTCACGATTTACCGCAAGCCAGACAATGTGTTTTGGCACGGCAAACAAGAAATGGTGGCCGCGCCCATCCCATTCATTAAAGAACATTGTCTTTTGTGGCAAATAGATGCGGACGAGTTGTGGACGGCAGCACAAGTCGAACGTATGCGTGACATGTTCCTAAACGAGCCCGACCGCACAGCAGCCTTCTTCTGGTGCAATTATTATGTGGGGCCAACGCGAGGCATTTCCACGCGCTATAATTATGCCCAAAATCCGAGCTTCGAGTGGTTGCGCGTTTGGCAATTTGATCCAGGAATGACTTGGGAAAAGCACGAGCCCCCAGTTCTTGCGAAAGTTGATCCCGATACAGGCGCATTAATCGATACGGGCCACGCCAATCCCTTCAAACATGATGAGACTGAGCGTGCGGGATTGGTCTTTGATCACTTTGCCTACGTAACGGCTGAGCAAGCGCGATTTAAGGAGTCCTACTACGGCTACAAGAACGCGGTCGAACAATGGCAAGCGCTCCAGGCTCATAAGAGCGGTTCCGGGCTCCTGAAAGACTATTTTGCTTGGGTGAGCGATAACACTATGTTCGACAGCGTCGAACGACTTGGTTGGACCCCGCTCGCGTTCTTGGATGAGAGTACCAATTCTTGGCATTTCCGCGAGCAACCAGCATTGAGAAATTCTGGGGCAGACGTTAGCCCCCTCTCCGCTGGCACCCAAGATTCGAATGGACCGAGAAAACCCAAAATCATTGTTGATGGGGTATTCCATCAAATGTCTGCCTCAGGCATTGCTCGAGTTTGGAATAATCTCTTGAACGCTTGGGTGGCTTCTGGCGTCGCCGACAGAGTAGTTATGCTTGATCGCGGCGGATCTGCTCCCCGAATTGAAGGGGTAATCTATCACACAATTCCCAAATTAGACACCGATGACATGCTCGGCGACTCTCGACTTCTAGAAGAAACCTGCCAATCGCTGGGCGGCGATGTCTTCATATCGACTTATTATACCACCCCCACCAAAACACCCAGCGTCTTCTTTGGCCATGACATGATACCTGAAATCATAGGGAAGAATCTTGATGATGTCTGGTGGCAGCAGAAGCGCATGGCCATACAATTTGCTTGCGGTCACATAATGGTATCGAATTATTCAGCCAAAGAAATGTGTCGAATTCACCCCTATATAGATCAGAAGTCGGTGCTGGTCGCCTACAATTCAATCGACCCAATTTTCAGCCCAGTTAGTGAAAAGGAATGCCAACAGTTCAAAGAAAGATATGGCATCACTCGAGATTTTGTACTCCTTGTTGGCGAGCGGATGGGCTGGGAGGGCTACAAGAATGGCACCGTCGTCTTCGCGGCGCTCGGGAGCATGAAGAAAGAAGACCGACCTCTCCTTGTTTGCGTGGGTGGCAGTTCGGAACTTGAGCCCGAAGGAAAGGCCTTTTTGGATCAAGATGATTGGCTGCATTTGAAGCTCGATGATTTGGAATTGCGGCAAGCCTATGGGGCTGCATTTGCTTATATCTGCCCATCCAAATTGGAAGGTTTTGGCCTGCCCGTAGGCGAAGCGATGACAGTAGGAACGCCCGCTGTTATTGGTCATACTAGCTCGCTTCCAGAAGTCGCAGGCGAAGCTGGTGTTTATTTTGACATCAACAATCCGGTTTCATTGGTTACAAAATTGGTCGAGCTTAAAGATCCCGTATTGCGCCGCGCTGTAATCGAGAAAGGTCGCAGCGAAATCACAAAGTTCAATCAAACTCGGACAGCACAAGAAATCTCGGACTACTGCGACACGATCTTCAACAGGAACGTTGCAGCTCAAACTGAAGGCTGCAATACAGCTCTTGAAGATCTCCAGATTATTCGCGCGCAGGAACGCGCGAGTACGCGTGACACTGCCACACTTCGTCAACAAGTGTTTGAATTGAAGTTGAAACTATCTGAGGCCAAACCTGACAGATTGCAGGCCGCACAACCAGCAACAGGCCCCGCCAAAATGGTCGATTCTGACTATGCGCGCCTCTTAGAGCAACGAATGTTGAGGGCATACCAACATATTCGGGACCTAGACGCTCAAATCACAGATCTTCGGCGCGTTAGGGTCCATCTTCAAAACGATACCTCGGCTGCAGATAGCCAATTGGCTGAAGCTTTGAAAAACCTAGCCGCCGCGGAAGCGGAGAACCTTGCACTGGCAGAAACACTGAACAACGTGCGAGCCGAGCAACAAATGTTGCTGAAACAGCAAGAGGCAGTGCCGGGCAAACTAGACTCGCCCGTGGATCGAGAGTTTTCCACGCTGAACGCCGATAGTACAGAATTATCGCTTGAAAAACAAGATGATAGTTGGTTTACAGCCACTTTGACCAAGGCCGTAACCGAGGCTGAAACTCCCAGACCAGCTGTCGCTAAGCCAGCAATTAGCTTGGGTGCACTCTCGCCACGAACCATCCGCCCGAACGGGATACCAGCACTTCCAGAAGCTCCTAAGTTCGAGCGGTCAAGCCGGTTTCGAATGAACAAGTTGAAGAGGCTTTGGCTGACACGAACTATCGGAAGCTGGTTCTCACATGATTGGTACATAAACCACTATGGGTTAACCGGGCAAAGCGCGGCACAACCGCTCCACCACTTTGCCACTGTTGGGATTTTAGATAATCACTCCCCATCACCGCTATTCGACAGCCAATTCTATCTTGAACAAAACCCGGACGTGGCTGCAGCGGGCGTTCCAGCATTTTGGCACCTGTTGACGCGAGGCATGAAAGAAAGCCGCCAGCCAAATTGGTTCTTTGAGCGCGAATTCTATCTCAATACCTATCCGGACTTGAAAGGCTCAAAACAAGGACCGCTGAAGCACTTTATGGCGTCAGGCATGAAGGAAGGACGAAAGGGCAACGTCCTGTTCGACCCCACCTACTACTTTGAGCAAAATCCAGACTTACAGGCTGCCGGCGTCAATGCTTACCAGCACTTCATGGAATTTGGCATGACAGAGGGACGCAGTCCAACGCCTCTGTTTGATTGCCATTTCTACACCAAGGCCTATCGGGAAGTGGAATTGAGTGGCCTGTCGAGTTTTGAGCATTTCATTAAAGTCGGAATGCAGGCAGACTACCAGCCGAATGCTCTGTTCGACCCAGAATTTTATGCAGAACGATATTCGGATGTGAAGCAATCAGGAACGTCGGCGTTTGTCCATTTCCTTCGTTACGGCCTAGCTGAAGGACGGCAGCCCCATCCGTTGTTTGATTCCCGTTTTTATGTCGCCACCTACCCAGACGTCGTGAAATCAAACCTACCACCCTACATTCACTTCCTGCAATATGGCATGAAGGAAGATCGGCGGCCGCATCCACTTTTTGATCCTGATTTCTACAGGCTGACTTATCCAGAGGTCAAAATCGCAAAGATGGCAGCATTTGAACACTTCCTGAAGATTGGTCTTTTCAAAGGCTATAGCCCAAATGCTCTCTTTTCGCCTGAACGTTACGCACGGCTGTACGGGGAAAAGTTGCGATTGGATATGCCTGTGGTGGAGCAGTATCTTCGTTATGGGATTTCGCTTTGAACGACAGCACTTAGTCGTATCGCACTGGACTGACCAAAAAGAGTTAGGATACTCATCATGCCAAGGACCAAGCCGTCCAAGCCCTCCCGTGACTTGCAAGCGCTGCTAAGCCGCACCGAGGTCGTTGAAACTGAAGTTGGGATGATGCGCTTTTACCTCAGCGACAGCCAGCGTTGTGATGAAAGTCTTGATCAAGATACCCAAGGCGACAGTGCATTATCACTAATGCTAAGCGGCCTACAGCCAGGTGACACCGTCTATGATGTTGGATGCCGATCTGGTTTGCATAGTTTAGCGTTTGCAAAAGCTGTTGGCCCAAAGGGCATGGTAATGTGCTTTGAGCACGACATTTTTCAGCTGTTTCTGGCCCATATAAACCTAACAGACCATGGCCTCGATGCCTGTGCTCATTTCCTTCCAATTGTCGCCTCAGATCAGTTTGGACTAAGGCGTTATAATCGGTTTGATCTCAACAATAACGATCTTGATCCCAGAAACGGGATTGATGACCTGTCTGGTTCTGGGCAGTGCATCGCCATGCCGCTCGATCAATTGGGCGACCAGAAATCCCCTCAATTGATCCGCATTGGGCCAATGGGTCTAGAGCTGGCGGCGTTAAAGGGCATGCAGCGCCTCATCGAAGACGCACAGCCTCGACTGTTCGTATCGCCGGAATCGCCTAATTCGCACGATGAAATTGCCCTCTATCTAAGCCAAATTGGCTACGATGTTTATGGGTTCTCGCCCCGCTTCAAAAGCAAGAGCCGCGCAAAGGCCCAGCCGGACGGACAGCAATTAGACCCGCAGGATTTCAACCTTTATTGTGTTCTACCGAGGCTTCATCGTGCGCCGCCTCGATTGCCGCTGCTGATGAGAGCACAAGCGATGAACTTCCGAAGCCAGCTTGTAGTCGCTGAAGATCGTGAAAGTTCAGGCCCCTATTTTGAGATCGAGGTCGATGCCGACAATGCTAAGGGGGTCGCGAATGCGCACTTTGCCTACTGGGCTTGGCAAAGTCTTCGCAATGAGCTCAGAAACTTTGTTCGGACATTTTTACAATCGGCACTTGGCCAGCTTTCACCAGAAACCTATGGAGAACTGACACGTCAGGCGGTGGAGTTCATCTCATGCGAAACACCGGCTAGGGAATATGAAAGCCTGAGAAGCCTGCTGTTCCAAGCGAACAAATCTATTCGCCGCGCGGTGGACGAAGGCCGGAAGCAAAGCGAAGAATTGGTCGCACTCGAAGAGAAGCTATTAAACCAAGCAGGTGAGCTCTCAAAATTCTCATATCAATTGACTCAAGCCAGTATTGCTAAGAGCAACTCGGATATCGAGATAGAAAGCGTACAGAAGGAGAAAGAGGGACTGTACGCTCAGACCATTCAGCTCCAGCAGTCTGTAAGTGAACTGACGTCCCAACTCTTGTTAGCCAAGGAGACCGAAGCGAAGAGCCATGAAATCCTTGCTACAACTAATGCCCGTGGTGCGGCGGAGCTTATGTCGGTTTCGAAGGCACATAAGCAAGAAATCGGTCATTTAGAATCAAAAATTGCAAGCCTCGAGGGAGAAAATGCGAGCCTGACTTCGCGGGCTGAACAGCTCACTGCGAGCGTCGCAGCAGCAATGGACGTCAAGGAGCAAGAAGCTTTAGCCGCACTGGCGCTTGCAAATGAACAAGCCAGCCAAATCGAACAACTCGAACTTCAACTCATTGAAGCGCAAGAGCATGGGACTTTGGCTCTTCGAGCTCGTGAGGCGCTAGAAGAGACCCTTCGGCAAAAAGAGGGAGAGTTCGAAGATGCAAAGGCAGGGTTCGAAGTTGAAGTTAAGAAATTGCTTCAAGATCAGAACGAAATCATACTTCGAGGGCGAGCTGCTGAGGACCAAATTACCGAACTAAACCAATCTCTTGATGCCCAGATTGAGGAAAAGGCCTCGATCGAGTCTCTTTGTTCCGAACTCAATGGCCGAATTTCGGAGTTAGCAAATGAGCTGACAGATTTAAAGAGCCGTGAGCAGGTGCTGTTGCAAGCGCAGCATGATTTAGAGATAGCCGAAGTGCGTAACAAAGCCCTCACAGACGAAATTGATACCCTTAGAAACAGAGTCCAAGAAGGCGACTTACTAGCAGAAAAGAATCTTCTCGAACTCAAGCAGCATTTTTCCGCCCATGTTCCGCCACAGCAGTATCAAGTTTTGGTCCGTCAAACCGAGGAGCTAAAAAAACACATCGAGGCTATGAATGCCGAACTTGAGGCGCGCGATATGATGGTATCCGACCTTACTGATCTAGTCCGGCTACAGGCTGCACAACTCGAGCATCAAGCGAGTTAAGGTCGGCCTTGAGACAGCTCGCGAATACTCATTGCTGCGATAGGGAAACCAATCTTGGCGTGGCAGCAATTGAAAAATCGTCATGATCAAGACTGAGGTTTGGGCTGTAATAGGGATCATTCTTAAGGATATCCCCCCACCGCTTCTTCATAAGTGCCGTCTCGCGCGCAAAACGTTCGGCCTTTTCAGGCGCGACATCATTGCCGCGTGAAACGGATTCATGATGGTAAAGTTCTGCCTCGGGGACATAGATATTGCGAAGGCCCAATTGCCGAGCCTTTAGGCAAAGATCAACATCATTAAAGGCAACAGCCAAGTCGACGTCAAATCCGTCAACCTTTTCAAACAAGTCTCTCCGCACCATCAGGCAAGCTCCCGTGACGGCACTTACGGCCTGGTGCTCCACGGCACGATTGAAGTATCCATTATGCCCTCTAGGCAAATTCTTATGCCCATGTCCGGCAATCTCGCCCATGCCTAAGAACACCCCGGCATGCTGGATGGACTCATTTGGGTACCAAAGCCGCGCCCCCACACATCCAACCGTTGGAAGCTGAGCAAAGGACAACATCGCTTCGACCCATTCTGGCGTCAGAACCTCAGTATCATTGTTCAAAAACAACAACACCGCTCCAGTGCTGGCTTTCATGGCCTTATTGTTGATTGCGGAAAAATTGAAGGGCCCATCGTCTCTAATGACCAGAGAATTTGGACGCTTCTGAATGTCCTCTAGATACTTTAGCGTTGCGGCCTCGGAACTCCCATTGTCCAAGATAACAAGTTCAATATTTGGATAGGTTGTTTTCTGAAGAATCGACTCCAAGCACACCTTTAACAGGTCTAGTCGGTCCTTCGTCGGAATGATGATTGAAACTAGAGGCAACGGCGATTGCAAGGCAAACCGAACGCGGTAGTGGCCTGTCATAGGATCAGGTATCTCCACATTTGCCGTTAGCCCCTGTCGTGAAAGATGCTCGCGGATAGCCCGAAGACCGGCCTCAGACGCATAAGACTTGGTACTAATGTTGAAGGCCGTCGAGCCTTCTAAAGCGCGCCAGTGGTAAAGCACTCTTGGAATATGAATGATGTTTTCGGGCGTGCTTTGTTCAAACACACGCAAGGCTAAGTCGTGATCTTGCGAACCCTCAAGCCCAAGGCGAAAGCCGCCAACCTTTCTCACCAAGGCAGTGCGGTAAACACCGAAATGGGAAATCATATTTTGGGCCAAAAACAGCTCATAATTAAACTCACACTTGAAGTATGGGTCAAAACGATTTCCAAACTCATCGATCTTGTCTTCGTCTGAATAAATCAGGTCCACATTGCTTGAGCGCATCAACGCCTGAGCGACCCAGAACAACGCGTCCCGGTCGAGCTCATCGTCTTGGTCTAGAAGCCCAACATAAGGCCCTGATGCCAACTCTAAAGCTGAGTTTGAGCAAGCTGAAATGTGGCCATTCTTTTCTCTGAAAACGACTTTGATCCGTGGATCGGACGCGGCGAGCGATTCAAGATACGGACGCGTGGTAGATTGGTCTGAACAATCGTCTGCTATGCACAATTCCCAATGCGGGTAGGACTGCTTCAAAACTGAATTGATCGCCGCCTTCAGAAATGGGAGCGGTGGATTATAGACTGGCATCAGGATCGAAATCAGCGGCTTGGTTGTCATGGCTTGGATTTTTTGGCGAACAAGCTCTTCGCTCTCGACCAATAAGGCCTGGTTTTTCTCCAGCCAATTCGCGTAGGCCTCCCGCGAGGCGCTATAGAATGCTTGCTTGACGTCTATGAAAAAAGCTTGCCGCTTCTCTCCAATTCCATGGGACCTAAAGTGACAAAGGCCGTCCAGACCCAACCGCCTGACATCTTGATGAAAGGCTTCGTATTGCGCTGAATTAAAGAAACGCCCTGTGTACCCACGCACATAACCAGTCGTTAGAAAATGCTCCAAGGCTGATTCCGACGGCTCGAGCGGTACTGGCAATTGGCTTAGGTAGTATGGTTCGTCAAATGCCTCTGGTAACTGACCTAAGGACTTTAGAAGCCGCTTTGCGCGCTGACTGTGGCTTATCTGCTGGAACGCGCTGCGATGCAGTCTATGGCGCTGCCACATGCTCAGACATTGATTGCTCCACCGAGACAGGCTGGCTTTAAAACTCATGTTAGCGAATCCAGGATGGGCCTCATGCGTTTTCACGGATAAACGTTCGCACATTATCTAAATGTGCCAATGCTCCTAGGTCCTCAATTTCATTTCGATCATGATAGTGAAAGAGCTCCTGACTATACCAGTACTTAAGGTGATTATTTTCCCCTGCACCACCCTGGCCGCGCAGCATTTTTATTGCATACTCTTCCGGCGTCTTGCCAAAATAATGATTCACTTGGGCGACATCAAACTTGATTTCAGAGGCACGGCCGCGACTTTCGAGTCCCAGTGGACTGCCGTCTGCAAAGACAACCCGCCCTTTAACATCGCTGAGGTGCATATCGATGGCCTCGCCGACCGAGCCTACACGTAAAAAGCTCTTCAAGTGCTTGTTCGCTTCAAAATTGGCCTCGGATGCCCGCACAAAGCGCTCTATTACAGGGCGGCTATCACCAACAAGATTTGATGAAGAGCCAAACACCCGCCAATTGACTCCAATTGCACCAATATCAGCCTGGGGGTGGATATACTCAAGCATGGAAGAAAGGCTGCCTTTATTCATGACTAGAAACTCATCACAGTCAACAAACAGAAGCCAATCAGTCTCAGCCCGCACCACCATATCTTCATAAGCGGTTATTTGCGGCGACTCATACTTCCCAAGCTTCCAGGTGCGGTGCTCGATGTATTTTCGAGCCGCTAGCTTTCGAAGGATCACAGCACTCCTGTCGGTACTGTTGTTTTCATAAACCACAATTTTTGAAAAGCCGAGACTGCGATAATAGGCAACCCACTCCAAAAGGTACGGCCCCTCATTCTTCGCAATCATGCAGACCGTGCATGAAACCATCGTCAATTTACTTTCCAATAGCTGCTGGCAGGGCAAGTTCCAGCTTGACCTCTGACCTTTGCTTAGAAGGCCTGATTAGTCATTAAAGTGTGTCACCAAACCGAGCAAGTTCCGCAAAACGCGTTAGTGCCCAATCAGGACCCAATAACCTGAGGAACACTCAGTTGTTCGCCAGCATCATCAATTTTGGAAGCTCGTTCGAAGTCCCACCCATCGATATCACCAAAGTAAACTTGCGAGCCACCCTCCAAAACAAGTACTTTGTTACATGTTTGCTTGATCAACTCGTTACTATGGGTTGCCAGAACCATAATTCGGGAATCCTGCAAGATCTTGTCGAGGCGCCGCTTTGCCTTCTCAAAAAACCCTGCATCACCAGCCCCAATCCATTCATCCATTAGCAGAATATCCGGGTCCATACTGGTCGCAACGCCAAAAACCAGCCGCGTAATCATGCCGGCGGAATAGGTCTTGAGCGGCAAGTCTATGAATTTGCCTAGATCACTAAAGTCGATGATCTCCCCCAGGCGTTCTTGAATTTCCTTCGTCGTTTGCCCGCGCATCCGGCCCATATTGTAGATGTTCTCAACGCCGGTGAGTTCAGCATCCAAGCCAAGATTGATATTGATCATGGAAGAAATTTTGCCGCGCACCGAAACAATGCCATGATCGGGTTCGTAGACACCTGCCAATACTTTTAGGAGGGTCGTTTTACCAGATCCATTATGACCTATGAGACCAAGTCGATCGCCTTCGGCGAGTTGGAAGGATACGTTTTTTAGAGCTTGAACAAACACAACATCTTGGCGGTTACGCAACAATCGACCACCGACGGCCAGATTCGCAACCGCATTTCGAAGCGATTTGGCACGCATTGAATAAATTGGATAGGCCAGAGTCAGGCCTTTGACGGTTAAGACAGTCATGGATTTCACCTAGACCCAGAAGGGGATTCTGCGGCGGTTAGCCGGGAAAAACACGAGCCATGCGACCAAACCAAGGACCGTCGTTATAGACGCAATAATCCAAGCCTCAGTCGGTGGCATTTGGCCTAACAATGGCATCCGTATAACCTCGAGCAAACCGTAAAGAGGATTGTAATGGACCAGCGCAAGCCTCCACCCAGACAGCATACTGGGTTGCCAGAAGATTGGGGTCAAAACAAGGAATAGAGAACTTAGAAATGGGAGCATGAAGCGCACGTCCCTAAAACGTGCAGCAAACATCGCCGTTACCGTTGACCAAGTTATCATGCTTGTGAAAGCCAACATCAAGCCTGGCAAAATAGTCCAGTGCGGCACTGCAATGGACCCAATAAACGCCATCATAATATAGAACACAACCAAATTGTGTAGGAATATAAAGAATGATCTGCAGACTGCCTCAAATATAAAATATGTAAAAGGATATGCGTGGTTGACAATTATTGTGGAATTTCCAACAAAAGCCTCTGGACCCTCGGAAAGAGGAAAAACAATCATCGCATAAGTTAGGAGGCCAGCCATAATCAATGGCAAAGCAACCTTCAAATCCTGCCCAAAAATTCCACCAAAGACGATGGCCATGGACACCGACGACGCGACCATAGCACCCGATATCCACAAACTTCCAAGCACCGTCCGCTTATACTTTGCGGAAATCGCATGATAGGCTTGGTGCACCCAAACATGAGACAAGCCGAGCCCATTTGAGAGGTCTGCAAACGCCTTCCCCATTGCTCCTGACATTCACTTCTCCACTCTCAAACTCTCTAAGCGAACTTCCATGCAAACTTAAATGCGCTGACCCGCATAGGAGCATCAGAAGAAGCCGCGTTATCCGAGCCCATAAGCCCCAATAACATTGCAGATTAGCTAACTGAGTTGTCCATCAAAAGCAACGGTAACCAATGGGCAGGCTGAGGACCGAAATCAGTGCGTTGCCGACAAATGACCTAAGGGCCAGCGGCCAAGATCCCAAAGTCAGATGGATCGATTGGCCAACGTCCTAGATCCGTGTTTGGAAGAAAGTTCCCGCAGAGCCGCTCTTATTCCGAGGTGGCCTGAACCACAAGCTGCTTCAGATAATGCCCATATTCACTGGACTTTAGCCGCTCAGCCTGCGCTAACAATTGATCGCGAGACAGCCAACCTTGGTGGAAGGCGATTTCCTCTAAGCAACCAATCTTAAGACCTTGTCGCTTCTCAATCGTCCGCACGAAATCGCCAGCTTCCAAAAGGCTATCTTTGGTTCCCATATCCAACCAAGCCGCACCGCGACCAAGGCGTTCAACATTTAGCTCTTTTGCTTGAAGATAGACGGCATTGATATCTGTAATTTCAAGCTCGCCCCGCGGTGATGGCTTAATCGTGCGGGCGATATCTACAATTCTATTATCGTAAAAATACAGGCCTGTAACGGCCCAATTGGACTTGGGAACTTGCGGCTTCTCTTCAATTGTAACGGGTTGACCCTCTGAGTCGAAACTCACGATCCCGTAGCGTTCCGGATCGCTGACACGATAAGCAAAGACAGTTGCGCCAACTGTGCGTGCCGCCGCTGCCCGCAATTGGGACCGCAGGCCACCACCATAAACGATGTTATCGCCCAGAATCATTGCGCAAGCCTGACCCTGCAGGAAGTCTTCTCCGATCAAGAAGGCTTCTGCCAGACCACGGGGTGCATCTTGGGTCGCGTATGAAATTGAAATCCCAAACTGACTACCGTCACCCAAAAGTGTCTCAAAGGCCGCACGATCCCGTGGGGTCGTTATGATGAGGATATCGCTTATCCCTGCCAGCATAAGGACAGAAATTGGGTGATAAATCATTGGCTTATCATAGACTGGCAATAATTGCTTAGAGACTGCTATGGTCAAAGGGTATAAGCGCGATCCGCTACCGCCTGCCAAAATAATGCCTTTTTGCGTCACGTTTTCGATCCTAATTCTGGCGAGCCAGCACTGAGACTAGATGGGGCAAGCGCGCGCTTAGCCCGGGGAGTTTTATGCCATAGGCACGCTCGAGAAAGCTACTGTCCAAACGGGAATCGGAAGGACGGCGCGCAGGCGCGCCAAACAGCGCTTGCGTGGTTGGTGCAATTTCCGCTGTTTTAAGGCCTAGTTCTGCTCTTGCAGCCATAATCGCCTGTGCAAAGTCAAACCGGCTAAGCCCTTGTTCGCCCGCACAGTGAATGGTGCCGAAATCCGTGGAATCAGGCCCGACGCGATCCGACAAGCGAATCAACGCCTCTGCAAGATCAGAGACAAAGGTCGGGCAGGAGATTTCATCGGCGACAACCTTGATCTGATCGCGTGTCTCCGCCAAGCGCATGATTGTTGCAAAGAAATTTCCTGCGTCAGGACCATAGACCCATGATGTTCGCGCGATCATGTGCCGCGGCAGAATTGTTCTTAAAATTGACTCGCCGGCCTCTTTCGAGGCCCCATAGATATTCAATGGGCTCACGGGCGCATCTTCGGTTATGGGGGCGCTTCCGCTATCACCAAACACATAGTCAGTAGAGATGTGGATCAATGCCTTATCGGAATTGGCACACCACTGAGCTAAGGCGGCAACCGCGTCGCGATTGACTGCAAATGCGCGATCTGGCTCCCGCTCACACGCATCGACGGCGGTGAAGGCGGCAGCATTGATGATAACGTCGGGTTCAAATGCATCCAGAGAAGCTCGCCAAGAGCTACTATCTGTCACATCATAATCGCGACCAAGCGCAAGAACTGGTTGAATTGGATTGCGTTGCGAAAAGCCAGCCTGCAGGGCTTTACCAACCTGGCCCGACGCTCCCAATATTGCGACTCTAGGTGTCATGATTGACCTTCGGATGCGTAGTTTTCAAACTCATTTGAAAGATTACCCTGCTCAAAAGAGGTCCGCCTCTGAGAGATCTTTAAGGACTTGGGCCGATGCATCTTTTTCCGACAGGATAGGCTCGTTCCCGTTTAAGGGCCAATCAATTGCCACATCGGGACAATCCCAGCGCAACCCGCGCTCGCACTCAGGTGCATATCGGGCACCGGTTTTATAGGCCACCATTGTGTTGGGGACCAATGTACAGAAACCATGCGCAAAGCCAGCCGGGACTAGAAGCGATTGATTCTTCGTAGCGCTTAGCGGCACGCTAATCGAGCGCCCGAATGTTTGCGACGAGGGGCGTAAATCCACAACTACATCGACAATCTCACCGACCAAAACTCTCACGAGTTTTGCTTGTGCAAAAGGGGGTGTCTGCCAGTGCAGCCCCCTAATCGTGTAAGGGTGAACGGAGACAGACAGATTGTCTTGCACCCATGAATTTGGCAGGCCTGCATTTTCGAAATAGTCGGCCCTCCACGTTTCCATGAATGCACCGCGAGGATCGGCACGGACTGGCCCTTCGACCAAAGTAATACCTTCAAGGGCAAGTGGGTAAAACTGCATGAGGCGCGCACCTAGCTTATGTGAGCACCCGTTATAACTGCTCCAGCCCGAGATGGAATACAGAGGCCCAACCCTCTACGCAGTGTTGAACTTGGTTGAATTGGCCACGATATCCCCAACGAATATCGAATAGCTTTCTTTAAATTGACTCATCCAAGAGCGATAAACCATTCAATACAATCAACATTGTGCATTGCCTCAGTGACCATCTTTCCTCAAAATCTATCAATAAATAGACGTCGACCTTGGCCTTCCTATCTCTGTTCATTCACTCAACTCTTCAAGGGGAAGAATTACATCGTTAAGCCAATGACTAGCCTCGTACCGGGAATCCAGTGTGCCGGTTTAGGCGGTTTGGTTCAAAGCGTGATGAAGCATTGATAAACTGGCAGCCAGGACGATCCTTTAAAAGGAACGCAGCTCAAAACCAGGCTCCATTGGGTCGTAGCCGGCAAAGTAGATATCCCAGTTTATCCAGATCTGAGCGCTTCAAATCTGAAACCTATTGCTTTCCGAGTTAAGCAGAATGTGGTCGTGCCCAAGGCACTTAGGGCCGACGATCTGAGACGCCACTAATCAGTGATCCAATCCGCACTCTACAGATAAACTTTGCTATCGACTTTTTCTAAGTGAGGAGCCACTGTCATGCTCGCGTGACGGCAGAACTCTCAGGCACTAACTTGTCCTCAATTGGGGCTGCTTAGGTGATACATGCGATTTTTGGTAACTGGCGGGGCTGGATTCATTGGATCAGCGGTTTGTAGGCATCTGATCACCTCTAATCTCGGCCAAGTTCTCAACGTGGACAAGCTTACCTATGCGGCCTGCCTGTCTTCGCTTGACAGCGTCGCTGCCTCGCCCAACTATCGGTTTGTGCAGCACGATATATGCGACAGAATGGCTATGGCCGCTCTTTTCGACACGTTTCAACCAGACGCAGTGTTTCATCTAGCGGCGGAAAGCCACGTTGACCGCTCGATCACGGGCTCGGCGGAGTTCATCCAGACCAATATTGTCGGAACGCACACATTGTTGGAGGTTGCTCTAACTTATTGGCGTGGATTAACCAGCGACAAACAACGAAATTTTCGGTTCTTGCATGTTTCGACCGACGAAGTCTTTGGTTCTTTGGGCGCTACTGGAGCGTTTTCTGAAGTGACCGCTTACGATCCGCGCTCCCCCTATTCCGCCTCGAAAGCTGCGTCGGATCATTTGGTCCAAGCTTGGCACCATACTTTTGGCCTTCCATGCCTTATCACCAATTGTTCGAACAATTACGGACCCTATCATTTCCCAGAGAAGTTGATCCCTTTGATGATTCTAAACGCTCTGGAGGGTAAATCCCTCCCGGTCTATGGCGATGGGAAGCAAATCCGGGATTGGCTGCATGTGGATGATCATGCCGTCGCCCTCCAAACCGTCATGGAACGGGGGAAGCCGGGAGAGACCTATTGTGTAGGTGGTCGCAACGAACGCCAAAACATCGATGTGGTGAAACGCATATGCGCCCTAGTCGATGAACTGGCAGGCGCACGCCCTGAGGGTCCACGCGAAGATCTGATCACATTTGTCCAAGACCGCCCTGGCCACGATCAACGCTATGCGATTGACGCAACAAAGCTGGAGAATGAACTCGGTTGGCGCGCAAACTATAGTTTTGAAACGGGCATTCGCCAGACAGTTGAATGGTATTTGAACCGGCCTGACTGGTGGGAACCAATTCGAGCAAAGAATTATCAGGGTCAGCGCTTGGGACTTATCACCCCCAAATAGCCCATTCGACCTAAAAATGGGGCTTATTCGACTAGCCCCCAGCTTGAATAAAATCGCAGATGATTTGGGCACCGGCCTCTGCGCTGGTATCATAAGTCGCTATGCGTAGATCTGGCGAAATCGGAGCCTCGTAGGGTGCACTGACTCCCGTGAAGTTGGGGATGAGACCTTGTCTAGCCTTTGCGTAAAGCCCTTTTGGGTCACGGTCGGCGCACACCTCAATCGTGGTGTCAATAAAGACCTCAACAAAGCGATCTGGCCCAACAATCGTACGGGCCATTTCGCGATCTCGTGCGAACGGCGAAATCAAGGCACATATGACAATCAAACCGGCGTCAGCCATAAGCTTAGCGGCTTCTGCTGTGCGGCGCACATTCTCGACACGGTCTGCTTCAGTAAAGCCTAAATCTTGGCAAAGTCCGCTACGAAGATTGTCCCCGTCCAAAAGTGCGGTCGCCCGGCCTTGAGCCCACAAAACCTGCTCGGTCAGCTTTGCGATGGTAGACTTGCCAGCTCCCGATAAGCCGGTCAACCAGATCACACGCGGCTGCTGCCCATAACGTAAGGCTCGGGTCTGGGTATCAACGGCGGCAGTGACAGGCGTGATATTGGCAGCCCGACGCAAAGCGTTTCGGATAAGCCCAACCCCGACGGTCGCATGACTCACGGCATCGACAATCAAAAACGACCCACATGATCGACCTTCGAGATAGGGGTCACACAAGATTGGCTGTGTCGTGATGAGGTTGCACAAGCCAATATCATTGATCGAAAGACTGTCAGCAGCGATTTTCTGACCAGTGTCCAAACATATTTTGTGGCGAATACGTGTTACGGAACCTTGGATCCATGCACCTTGCCCCTTTAGCCAAAAGCTACGTCCGGCCGCCAGCGCTTGGTCACTGAACCAGATGATGTCAGCAGCGATTTGATTAGAAAAATCTGCAATTTGCTCTTTGGTATAGATCCAGTCACCCCGGCTCAGATCCACTTGCCGATCTAGACTAATTGCGATGGCATCGCCTGCCTCTGCTCGCTCGACAACCTCTCCAGAGCGATAAAGCCTAGTGATGCGCGCTGGATACGCAGTTGGCCCAATAAGGATTTCTTGGCCTTGGTGTAGACAGCCGCTTATCAGGGGCCCGGCATAAGCTCTGGTGCCATCGGGCGCGCGTGAGACCCATTGGATGGCGAGCCGCACCTGAGCTTGGTCTTTATGCGACACCTCAACAGCGGAAAGCCATTCTGCCAATGTGGGTCCATGGTACCAGCCGAGTTCGGGAGCTCGATTGACAAGATTGACTCCAAACGGAGCCGAAACGGGAATAACCTTGAGCGAGTGGAAGGCAAATTCTTTTGCAAAGTCGCGAAATGCGATCTCAATCGCGGCAAATTTAGACTCGGACCAATCAACCAAGTCCATCTTGTTAATCGCGACAGCTAAGCGCGTAATCCCCATCATTGAACATATGCGGACATGGCGTCGCGTCTGCTCCAAAAGACCGGTGCGTGCATCGATCAAGACGATAGCTACGTCGCAATTGGAAGCGGCTGTCGCCATATTCCGGGTATATTGTGCATGGCCAGGACAGTCCGCAATCTGGCATGTGCGGCCCAGCACGACACAGGAGCGGTAAGCCACATCAATGGTTATGCCTTGTTCACGCTCAGCACTCAGGCCATCCAAAAGATATGAGAAGTCGAGGCCGCCGGGTCCTAGAGCGCCTGAGGGCGAGTGTTCCCGTGCCGATTCCAAGATATCTTCTGCTACTTGGTCGCAATCATAAAGCAAGCGACCAATGAGTGTCGATTTGCCGTCATCAACGGAACCACAAGTCAAGACTCGAAGACGCGGCTCGTGACCTTTTGGGCCAATTTGCGGGTTGGTCAAAAGTAGCCCTCGCGCTTCTTGGCTTCCATCGAGGAACTGCCTACACCATCAATAAGACGCCCCTGACGTTCTGAGAAGCGCGAGGCAAGCATTTCCTCAAGAATCTCAGCGACAGTCCCCGCTTGGCTTTCAATTGCGCCGCTCAAGGGGTAGCAGCCAAGGGTGCGAAAGCGGACCGAGCGCAATTCTGGAACTTCGTTCGGCTCGAGAGGCAAGCGGTCGTCATCGACCATAATCCATGTCCCTGAGCGACGCACGACAGGGCGGGCTTTGGAGAAATAAAGCGGCACCACCTCGATGTTTTCGAGCTGGATATAGCTCCAGATGTCGAGCTCTGTCCAATTGGACAATGGAAATGCCCGCATCGACTCACCCTCTTGGAGGCGGGTGTTGTAATGGCCCCAAAGTTCAGGTCGTTGCCCACGCGGGTCCCAGCCATGCCCGACGCTGCGAAACGAAAAGATCCGTTCTTTCGCACGGCTCTTCTCTTCATCTCGACGAGCACCCCCGATGGCTACGTCAATCCGATGATGATCAAGCGCCTGCTTCAAGGCGATGGTCTTCATGATGTTGGTATGGATACTTGCCCCACTGACGATTGGATTGATCCCCTGATCCAGCCCATCTTGATTGGTATGGACGATCAGATCCACGCCATACTCACGAGCTATACGATCGCGAAAGGCAATCATTTCCTTGAACTTCCAAGTGGTATCAATGTGCAACAGCGGAAAGGGTATGGGGCCGGGAGCAAAGGCCTTAGCTGCCAGATGCAAAAGGACCATTGAGTCCTTGCCAATGGAAAACATCAATATAGGGCGCAAGAAGGCACCGGCAGATTCGCGTATCACATGGATAGCCTCAGCCTCCAACTCTCTTAAGCTACGCATGTCTGCCAAATTCATGGCTACCTGTCCTTAAAATGCCACCAACCGACGCTTCAACTTCTATGTTGTCTCACCGTTGCATGTCCAGCAGCTAATCCGTCCGCCGTATAGTCCATCACGAAACAAAACAACGTGATTGGACGGACTTAAGCGCTATTACGCCCAGCAAAATTGCGCACAGTCTCAACGATATAGTCTTGTGTTTCCTCATCCAAATCCGGATGCATGGGTAGGGAAATCACAAGACCGGCCTTAGCTTCGGTCACCGGAAGCCCACCTGGACCAACAGGGAAGCGGCTGTAGACGTCCTGCTTGTGAATTGGGATCGGATAGTAGGCAGCCGTTGGGACTCCGCGGCTCTTGGCATAGGCCGCTAGGCCGTCACGGTCGGGGACTTCAATTGTGTATTGCGCCCAAGTTGAGACGCCACCTTCTATCACAGTCGGGACCACCACGCTGTCACCCAATAGCTGATTGTACCGAGCAGCAATCCTATTGCGGGCTTTGATTTCGTCTGCAAATACGGCAAGCTTCTCAAGCAAGATCGCGGCCTGAACGGTATCAAGGCGGGAATTCATACCGATCCGGATATTGAGATATTTCGGATCATGCTCAAAGGTTTTACCAACCAAATCGCTCTTGGTCGCTTTGCCATGCACGCGAAGGGAATCCATCACCTCCCAGAGCGCGTAATCATCCGTAAGCACTGCACCGCCGTCGCCATAGCAGCCTAAGGGCTTAGCCGGGAAAAAGCTGGTGGTGGCAACATCTGCCCAATGGATCGGATGTTGGCCGTTGAGCGTGCAGCCAAAACCTTGGGCAGAATCGGCGATCAGTTTCAGGCCATATTTTTTGGCAATTGCCGAGATCTCTGGGTAATTGGCGGGCTGGCCGAAGAGATCCACCGCGATGATCACTTTTGGCTTTAATTTGCCTTCCGCCAACACAGCCTCAATCGAGGCCTCTAAATGCGCAGGATCAAGATTGTAGGTCACTGGGTCAACGTCGACAAAGACGGGGGTCGCACCCAGCCACGGCACCACTTCGCCGGTCGCGGCAAAGGTGAAGCTGGGACAGAAAATCGCGTCCCCAGTGCGAATATGCCAAGCCATCAAGGGCAAAACCAAAGCGTCTGTCCCGTTGGCGCAGGATAAGGCGTATTTCGACTGTCCAAACTCTGCCAGAGCTGCTTCAAAGGCCTGAACCTGAGGGCCCATAATATAGGCACCACCATTGATCACACCCATTACCGCATCATCAATGCGGGTGCCGAGCCTGCGACGCTGCGCCAATAGATCGATAAAGCCAATCGGGGGGCGTGTGCTGTCAGTCATGCTCTTGTACCACTTATCCTCAATTTAGCCTGCAAGGCTTGCTCAGCTGCGTCATAAGCCATCGATTGGGGGAATACTGCAAGCCAACGCAGATTGGCCCATCACTTTTGGCAACCAAGAGCAACAATCAAGCACGGGTGGCTTGATCAATCGCCTCCGCTATCCGCACAGCTGCTGCACCATCGGCGGCAGAAATCGCTACCGTCCGCTCACCCAATATAGCGGAAATGAAGTCGGCAGTAGCAGCGCCCATCGGGTCTGGAATGCGAGTTGCAAAGTCTGGGTGGAGGCCAAAGTTGGGTCCATCGTCGAAACTCTTCGCGATGAAGTCGATCGTGACCTCGCCTTCAGAATAGCCAATCGTCATGCGGCGATCGCGCTCTTCAGCTGCGCGACTGGCAAGAAATCGGGCTTCACTTCCGCCCTCAAAGGTCAAAACAGCCTCTACGGCATCGGGATTATTTGGCTCACCAGCTAAACGGGTGGCTTTGATGGCGACTGGCTCTGACCGAAACAAGATGCGCGCCAAATCAATGTCATGGACCATGAGGTCCAAAGTCACAGACACATCGGCTCCGCGTATGCTGGGTAAACCAACCCGCGTCGCCTGCAAGAATTTTGGCCGCTCGGCTACCTCAAACAAGCCCATCGCGGTGAAGATATAGCGCTCCTGATGGCCTGCCTGCAGCACGACACCGCGCTCAGCGGCATGCTGGCACAAGATGTCAGCATCTGTAGCTGTGGCGGCCAAGGGCTTTTCGACCAAGCAATGCTTGCCAGCATCGATCGCGGCGCGCGCTACACCACCATGAGCGATGGCGGGGGTGGCAACCACCAGCGCGTCAACTTCAGCCAAAATAGCTGACAAGTCGGTAAAGGCTTGTGTGGACAATTCGCTTGCAAGCGCCTCTGCCCGTTCCGCGCTCAAGTCAAAAATACCGACCAAAATAGCGCGAGGGTTTGCCTTAATTTTATTGGCGTGATTACGGCCAAACACGCCTGCGCCTGCGACACCAATCCGAACCTGTTTCTCTGAGATGTCTGACACGTAGAGAGCCTTCTGATAGGGCAAAAGCGCAGCAAACCCCGCGCTAGAATTGCCACCCGTCGCTAATGTGCTTCTAGGCGGTCCGCAACCCGAAGCACCTCTGCGAAGGCCAAAAACAGATGGTAGAGGGTAGAAGTTGGTATAGCTTTAGCGGTAGGTTGGCCAGCCTGATCAAACGCATCAACCCACCCACCTAGCGGCTCGACCGCCAGATATCGATTGAGCAAAAGCTGCAATGTCGGCCTTAACACGGGCACGGGATCAGCCCCCGTCAAATCATAAAGCGCTACAGCCGCTTTAAGGCGCTCGGTGTTCGGCCACGTGCGTGAACCCCCGTCAACAAACCGACCATCATCCAAAATGACATTATAGGTGGCTGCACTGCCGTGATCGACGCCTTTTTCTTCCCCAAATGCAATCAAGCCTTTGACTTGGTCTGTCACCTCAACATCCAATAATTTATGGGCTGAGGCCAATATCCAAGCCCATTCAAATTGATGACCCGGCTCTACCCAACTGCCCTTTTCTTCGGTCAATCGATCAAGATTATCGTCAAAATACTCACATAAGGTCCCGCGCGTGGGGTCATAGAAGTGAGACTGAAACAGGCCGATGATCTCTCTCGCCAAGCGCGCAAAGATCGGGTCTTGTGTGCTCTCGAAGCACGCAAGGCAGGCCTCCAGCGCGTGCATATGCGGGTTCTGCAGCCTAGGTCCCTTTACAGGAATCTGATGCCAAAATCCAAGCTTGGGGTGACGCAGCTTGGTATCAATCAAAGTGACAGTCTGATGCATTAGGTCCAAAACATCGGGAGTCGGCGAAATGCGGTAGAACCATCCCAAAGAGAACAATGCAAACGCATTGTCATAAAGGTCCGTTGTTGGATCTAGGATCTGATTGTCAGACCTGACCAGCTTGGCCCAGCCTAAATCTGACCCCTGCCAACAATGGGCCACCATCGCCTTACACATCGTGTTGGCATGGGTAACGCCCGGTTGCCAGCCAAGCAAATAGGCATGGGAGAACACATAGACTTGGCGGCAGAACACCCGGACCCGCTTAAAACCTGGGTCGGACGGACCACCATCTAAGGCCAATTCCTCAACCGGGCCGCCGTGAACATGGTCCCAACCGCGCGTCGCCCAAAAAGGCAAAGCGTGATCAAACATCCAAGAGCGCAAGCGCTTGATCTCTAGGTCCACAGCCAATTGTCCCACCTAGGCTTAAACTGTTTGATTGTAATGACCCACTTCAGAGAATGCCGCGAGTCTTGGCTTTGCTTCCTGATGGAAAAGGGCACGCATGTCGGCATCACTCAATGTGCTCTCGACCACCACCACCAATTCCGGCTTATTTGATGAAGCGCGCACCAAGACGAATGAGCCATCTTCCAATGTCACACGGGCGCCGTTGACGGTATTCACATCCCGGATTGCGCGACCCATGATTTTCCCGCCAGCCGCAGCCAAAGCAACATAATCAGCGACCACCCGCTCGATGACGCCATACTTCACTTCATCGCCGCAGTGAGCGGACATGGTGAGCGAGGTCCAGGTCAACGGTAGCTTTTGTTTCATCTCTGAAAGTTTTGCCCCACCAGCACGGTCCAACATGGCAAGGATAACCCGCGCAGCGACCAAAGCGTCGTCATAGCCACGCCCATAAGGTGCGCGCAGGAAAAAGTGTCCGGACTTCTCAAAACCTGCCAGTGCATCGAGTTCATTGGTGCGGCGCTTGATATAAGAATGGCCTGTCTTCCAATAATCGACCTTTGCGCCATTGGCCTTCAGAACTGGATCGATCTCATAAGCACCAGTGGACTTCACATCGACTACAAAAGTCGCGTTTGGATGCAGGGCACTCATATCACGGGCGAGCAATAGACCGATCTTATCCGCAAAAATCTCTTCCCCGGAATCATCGACCACCCCGCAACGGTCGCCATCGCCATCAAAGCCTAAGGCTAGCTCTGCACCTGTCGCACGCACGGTTTCGGCCATAGCGTGAAGCATTTCTTCATCTTCTGGGTTTGGATTGTACTTTGGGAATGTCCAATCGAGATCGCAATCCATCTCCACCACTTCAGCGCCCATTCGACGCAGAGCATCTGGTGCATAGGCCCCAGCGGCACCATTTCCGCAAGCAACAACAACTTTAATCGGTCGGCTGAGCTTAAAGTCGCCAACGGCGTCAGCAATATAACGCTCCCGCATGCCCTCGATCCGGGTGAGGCTGCCGCCCGGCCGCTCGACAAAGGAGCCGGACAAAACGATATCACGCAGCTTGCCCATTTCATCGGGCCCAAAAGTCAATGGCTTTTGCGCGCCCATCTTTACCCCAGTCCAGCCATTCTCATTATGGCTGGCAGTGACCATCGCGACTGCAGGCGCGTCCAAAGCAAACTGAGCGTAATAGGCCACGGGCGACAAAGCCAAACCAATGTCTAGAACTTCACAACCGGCCTGCATCAAGCCAATGGTCAAAGCTTGCTTGATCGACAAAGAATAAAAGCGGAAGTCGTGACCAACGACAACGCGGCTAGCGCCATATTCATGCAACAAGGTGCCCAAGCCCAAACCCAGCGCCTGTACGCCAAGGAAATTCAACTCTGGTGCCTTAGGATTGCCTTGAATGCCAAACCACCAGCGGGCATCATACTCACGGAAGCCGGTAGCCTTTACCAACGGATTCATTTCAAAATCCAAAGTGTTGGTCACCAACTCGGTCCGTGGCTTAGGCATGGTGGTGTGAGTCATCTTGTAAGCTCCAATTGAAGTCGCAGTGCACTAGCGCGGAATTGGTTTAGAATAAAGAGAATGGACCTAGGGGCCATGCGATGGTGGCTGCCCTTGTACAATTTCGTAATGCAGCAGTGCGATTGCCGGACAGAAAACGCGATGGAGCCTCAAAGGCTCGGTTTGATCTGAGCATCTGACAACGAGACTGTAGTGGCAGTCGTGAGGCATTCTAATTCTTTGTTTTAAAGGCATCCGCGGCAAGTCGGACATCCTGCGCACGGTCCTTGTGCATTACCAAAATGCCTTGAGCAGTTGCGATGACCACAATGTCTTCCACGCCGATCAAAGCGACTGGAATCTCCTCAGACCGCACCAAACAGCCTTGGGCATCAAACAAAGCAATTGGTCCCTGGGCAACGTTTGCGGCCTCATCCTTTTCGGCCAAGTCCCAAAGTGTCAGAAACGAGCCAACATCGTTCCACCCCATATCAACGGGCGCTACAGCAGCACAGTCTGTGGGTTCCATCACCGCGTAATCAACGGAGATGGATGGAGCTTTCACGAAAGCAGCTTCATCGAGATAAATGCGTCCGGATTCACGGTGGCTTTGGGCCAATGCCTCACGCGCGGCGATCAACACGTCAGGGGCGTGAACGTTGAGCTCCGCCAGAAACGCGCTGGCCTTAAAGAAGAAGATTCCAGCATTCCAAGCATAGTGGCCATCAGCAACATAGGCTTCAGCCGTGGCCAAGTCCGGCTTTTCGCGGAAGGCCTCCACCGCAAACACCCCGTCAGCCAAGGCCTTTCCACTCTTTATGTAGCCATAGCCCGTCTCAGGTGAGGTTGGGGTCACCGCGAAGGTTACGATCCGACCTTCGATCGCAGCGGCGCAGGCATCTAGGCAGGCCTGATGCAACCGATCTGGATAGGCGATGACATGATCTGCGGGCAAAACAAGCATCAAGGCCTCAGGGTCACGCTCAGCTTGAACCAATGCAGCAACAGCTAAAGCAGGCGCTGTATTTCGGGGTTTTGGTTCTAAGACGATGGTTGCATCGATGACATTTTCTCGTGCCAATTCTTCAGTAACTGGACCAAGATGGTTTAAGCCACAGATGATAAGTGGCGCACCAAAGCGCACAGCTTGACCTGCCGCAACGCGCTGCAGTGTTTGACCGAACATCGTCGCATCGCCAGCGAGGGCGTGAAATTGCTTTGGTCTGGTCTGGGTTGATAGCGGCCATAGGCGGGAGCCCGCGCCCCCCGACAGGATAACCGGCATGATCAACGGAGAATGCAACAATGTCGTCAACAACTTAGCCTTTTTATTGCGGATCGCCCTGAGCGGCAGCGATTTGGTACTGACGGTTTCTCCTAAATCGCCTTAAAGTATAGACTGTCCCGTCTTCGCCCAATCTTTCATGAAAGCTTCTAACCCGAGATCGGTCAAAACGTGCTTGTAGAGCGCGTTGAAAACCGCCGGTGGCAACGTCGCACAGTCCGCACCAGCCAATGCAGCATCGCGAACATGAATCGCTGTCCGCGCAGACGCGGCCAAGATTTGAGTTTCAAAGCCATAATTGTCGTAGATAACCCGAATATCGCGGATCAGTTCCATCCCGTCCTGACCATTGTCATCAAGCCGTCCGATGAAGGGAGAAATGTAGGCTGCCCCTGCCTTGGCCGCCAATAAGGCTTGAACGGCGGAGAAGCATAAGGTGACATTTACGGGTGTTCCCTCATCGCTCAGAGTCTTGCAAACACGCAATCCGACTGGCGTCAGAGGCAATTTTACGACTACATTTGGCGCGATTTTCGCAAGTAATCGACCTTCTGCCAGCAGGGTTTCATAGTCACTTGCTACTGCCTCGGCGCTGATGGGACCTGGAATAATCGTACAGATCTCTTGAATTGCTTCGGCAATTTTGCGTCCGGACTTGGCAATCAAGGTGGGATTGGTCGTAACACCGTCAACAAGCCCGGTAGCAGCCAGCATTTTCAAATCGGTGACTTCGGCGGTATCGATGAAAATCTTCACAGTAGTTCCTAATCGCGTGTTGAGGCTGGCAGGTTACTAGATTGCCTTAACGCACCCGTGACAGACCCTCAAGGCCAGTGCCCAGTTTGTTGTGGGCGATTAAGGGGGCCAAATCGCCGCTATTCGGTGAAAATTCGACATGCCTTATGTCATTGACGGAGCGAGCCTCAGTCCGCAAAGTTGTGTGCGCCATCTGAATGAGTAGGTGGCAATTAGGAAATAGATTGACGATAGAGCGCTGTCATTCTTGCTGGGTCAGGGAAGTTTATAATGAAGAAAATTCGGAAGGCTGTTTTGCCAGTAGCCGGCTTTGGTACACGCGTACTTCCCGCGACTAAATCATTGCCAAAAGAAATGCTGCCTGTCTTTGACCGTCCCGCAGTTCATTGGGTCGTCGAAGAGGCTCTGGAAGCCGGGATCGAGCACTTTGTTTTTGTGACCGGGCGAAACAAGAATGCGATTGAGGACTATTTTGATCGCGCCTACGAGCTTGAGGACTCCCTGCGGCGAGCGGGTAAGACGGTGCAGTTGAAGATGCTGGAGGACATGTTGCCTGAAGCTGGTTCAAAAAGCTTCGTGCGCCAACAATCACCTTTGGGCTTAGGTCACGCAGTTTGGTGCGCGCGCGACATCATCGGTGATGAGCCATTTGCAGTGTTGCTGCCTGACGTTTTGGTGCAAGCTAGCCCATCTTGCTTGGCGCAGATGATCGCTGGCTATCAAGAAGTCGGCGGCAATGTGATCGCAGTTGACCCCGTGCCCATGGACCAAGTTTCTAGCTACGGGGTAATCGCCCATGGTGCTAAAGCTGGCAAGTCTATGCCAGTGACAGGCATGGTGGAAAAGCCCGCTCGAGACAAAGCTCCTTCAAATTTGCGGATTACCGGCCGTTATATTCTGCAGCCTGAAATTTTCCACTATCTTGAGACACAAGAGCGCGGTGCAGGCGGCGAAATTCAGCTGACCGATGCGATGCTGCGGCTGATGGAAGTTCAGGCATTTCATGCGGTTGAGTTTGAGGGACGTGATTTCGACTGCGGTTCCCGTCTCGGTTATGCAGAAGCCTTCGTCGGCTATGCGCTCAACGACCCAGAGCTTGGGGCAGATGTGCGTGCGATGATCAATAAGCTACTAGCTAGGCAATAGAAGCTCGCCTTAAGCCAGTGTTGGTGGCAGTTACGGGCAGGGTCTTTGCAGAAGCGGGCTTATTTTCTGTGCAATCATCGCCTAAAGAAGCACACTAGCGTTTCATTCAACCCGGGCTTTATCCAATGCTCGGCACGACAAGACATCGTCAACAAGGGTTCTCAATATGCGCGTTACAATGGTCGGCACTGGATATGTTGGATTGGTTTCAGGCGCTTGCTTTGCGGATTTCGGCCATCAGGTGATTTGCGTAGATAAGGATGTCGGCAAGATCGATCGTCTTCATCAAGGGATTATGCCCATCTTCGAACCCGGCCTAGAAGATCTCGTGGCATCCAATGTGAAGGCAGGTCGGCTTTCGTTCACCACCGACTTGAACGAAGCCGTAAAAGACGCCGACACGGTGTTTATTGCGGTTGGCACACCTTCCCGTCGCGGCGACGGCCATGCAGATTTATCGTATGTCGAGCAAGCCGCACGAGAAATTGCAGAACACATGCGTGGCTACACGGTAGTAGTGAACAAATCGACCGTCCCTGTTGGTACGGGCGATTTGGTAGAGTCGATCATGGCGGAAGTGAACCCCACAGGCGACTTTTCTGTCGTTTCTAACCCCGAGTTCCTTCGTGAAGGCGCAGCCATTGGCGACTTCAAGCGGCCAGATCGAGTTGTGGTGGGCACCGAGGATGAACGCGCACGCCAAGTAATGCGCGAACTTTATCGACCGCTCTTCCTTAATGAGACCCCGATTCTATTCACGGACCGTCGGACAAGTGAACTGATCAAATATGCTGCAAACGCCTTCTTGGCTGTCAAAATCGCCTATATTAACGAGATGGCAGACTTGTGTGAGCAGGTGGGTGCCAATGTGCAGGAAGTGGCCCGTGGCATTGGCTTGGACAATCGGATCGGTAAGAAATTCTTGAACGCTGGCCCCGGTTATGGTGGGTCCTGCTTCCCGAAAGACACATTAGCTTTGATGCGTACGGCGCAAGAGGCGCATGCGCCGGTGACCATCGTCGAAGCGACCGTGGCCTCAAACACCAACCGGAAGAAGCGGATGGCGAGCAAAATCATCGAAGCCTGTGGCGGGGATGTTAGCGGCAAAACGATCGGGATCTTGGGTTTAACATTTAAGCCAAACACAGACGACATGCGCGACTCGCCAAGCCTCGACATCGTCCCGGCCTTGCTTGCAGCTGGTGCAAGGATCCAAGCCTACGACCCCGAGGGTATGGAAGAAGCAAAAAAGGAGTTGACCGGCATTGAGATGGTCGAAGGGCCCTACTCCGTTGCAGACAATGCTGATGCGCTCGTGATTCTAACCGAGTGGGATCAATTCCGGGCTCTCGACTTTGAACGGCTCTCCAGACAGATGAAGCAACCCGTTATGGTAGACTTACGCAATATCTATAATCCGGACGATCTGCGCCAAAATGGCTTCACCTATGTGAGCATCGGTCGCAAATAAAGCATTGAGGCTGAGCTTTACACGGGGTGGCCTGCGGAGACCAGAATGGGCATCATAGAAGACTGTCGGAGGTTATGGCGAACACTGCCTCTCTCGACACGCCTCAAGGTTGGAAAGCGGATTCGCTTTCTGACAGAGCCATTGCTGGCTGCCAGCATCCCTGCCGCTCGGCCATATCCACAGCGATCTTTTCGATCCGTCACTATTGTTGGCTCATTTTCCTCTCCGATCGGACAAGGGATCGCGGCGAAATTACTTGATTATGAATTGCGTTCGCGCGGGATAATCGTCCGGCGGATCGATGCGTCTGAATGGATTGGGGCCCCGATCGACCCACAGCTAGCTATACGCTCTGATGACCCGGCCCCCGATGACGTGTTGATCGTCGCCTTAAACCCCGACGTCGCCATTCATGCCTTAGCTAAACTGGGCAAGGATAAGCTGCGAAATCGAAAAGTCATCGGCTATTGGGTTTGGGAACTGGAAGTCGTTCCGCGCTTTTGGAAACTTGCTGGGCGCTTTGCACATGAGATTTGGACACCTAGTCACTTCTCCGCACGAGCTCTCGAAAAGCTGTTTGACATTCGGGTAAAGGTTGTTCCCCATCCCGTTTCCCTGTTGCCGCCTCCTGTAATGACAGAAGAGCGACGTGCTAAGTGTCGGGAAGCACTGGGGATCCCTGCATCGGCATTTGTAGCAGTTCAAAGTTTTTCACTTGCCTCTAGCCTAACGCGAAAGAATGCTATTGGTGCAATTTCTGCTTTTGTGGCAGCATTTCATGACCAACCTGACGCCCGGCTTGTTCTTCGTCATCTATCTGGTGATCGTTTCCCAAACTCGCTGCATCGTTTAAGGGAAGCTGCCCAAGTGGCAGGGCAACAAATTATTTTGCGTCCTGCGGGCAGTGGTCTTGATGACTTGCACGATTTGTATGCCGCTTGCGATGTCTATATTTCGCTGCATCGTACCGAGGGCTTTGGCCTGAACCTAGCTGAAGTCATGTTGGCCGGGCGCCCTTTGATCGCCACCAATTGGTCCGGCAATCTCGACTTTATGGACAGCGAATGCGTTGCCTTGGTCAACGCCGATCTTGTAGCGCTCGACGATCCTGACAAGGTTTATACTCAGAAGGCCGCTCGCTGGGCTGAACCTAGAATGGATGAAGCTATAAGATGGTTGCGGAAGCTAGCCTCAGATCCTGATCAACGTCGTGAGTTCGCGGATGCCGCAAGAACCAGAGCACTTTCAGCACTCGGAGGCAATGCAGTTGAAACGCTGCAGGGAAATGAAACCCCGGACAATTAAAGCAAGTATCAAGCGATTTATTCAACTGTCCGAATATCAACGCTTTTTATCATCGTTTGATCGCCGCGCCGCTTGAAGTCTGGCAATATGCGCTGCAACCACATCAAGGCTGCTGTTTCTTTATCTTTCCGTGCGGCATCAAGCACATGATCGATCAGCGTGCGCAGATTTTCAGGAGGCTCGACTGGATCACTGGCTAACAGGACCCCTTCAACAGAGGTATTCTCGACACGTTCAAACGCATGGAACAATTCTTCATGCAAACGCTCACCTGGTCGCAACCCTGTCTCGATAATAGCAATGTCACGCCATGGCTCCTTGCCCTTCATCCGGATCATGGATTCCGCCAATTCTACAATTCTTACCGGATCGCCCATGTCCAACACAAACTGGCCACCATATATCTCTCCACCTTTCTCGGCACCGATCGCTGCTGCCTGCAACACAAGAGAGCTAGCCTCCTCAACGGTCATAAACCAACGTGTCATTTCCGAATGTGTAATCGTAACGGGACCACCGCGCGCAATCTGACGCTCGAATACCGTCATTACCGAGCCACTCGAACCTAAAACATTGCCGAATCTCACAGAATGAAAGGCACCTGTGGCGCGACGGGAGCAGTCACGCACATAAAGCTCAGCAACACGCTTTGCTGCGCCCATAACATTGACAGGATTAACGGCCTTATCCGTTGAGATAAAGACAAACGACTCAACATTGGCAGCTATAGCCGCATCAGCGACCACACAAGTTCCACCTAAATTGACTTCCAATGCCTCGCAGAAATGACCTTCCATCATCGGTACATGTTTGTTTGCGGCCGCATGGACCACCACATGAGGACGATATTTTTCAAAGATAGCGCTGACCCGGGGCCTATCGCGAATGTCACATAAGCGAACAACTAGGTCGATATTGGGGTACGCTACCTTTATCTCTGAGGAGATCTGGAACAAGTTATTTTCAGACGAGTCGACAAGAATAATTCGGCTCGGTGACAACTCTGCGATCTGTTTGACGATTTCGCTACCGATGGTGCCGCCAGCGCCGGTAACCAGCACTTGTTTAAACCTTACAAGGCTTCGCGGTCCGCTTAAATCTAGCTCACGGCGGCTACGGCCCAGAACATCTGACGGGTGCACCGCGCCCAAGGTTGCCCCAGCCCCTTCAGGAATCCGCATCAAAGCAACGCCCTTTCGGGATGCAACTTGCAGCGCGACTTGGGCCGCGCGCCGAGCTGGATCGCGCCCAATTAGCGCAATACGAACTTCAGAGTTACGGGAAAGGGCATCGGCGACCAAGGGCTCGAGTGTTTCCAGCCCGCCAAACACACGTGCGCCAGCGAAGATCTTTCCAACTTGAGTGCCCATAGTCGATACAATTGCAATAGGTCGGATTGGTAATGGCCCGGAAAGACGAGCTGCATGGATCGCCTGCGTGATGGCTTCAGTCGGGCCCACCAAAATCGTAGCCGGAGCATTTGGAGCTATCGTGCGAAAAAGCGCGCGAAGACCACCACCCGACAACACGCGGGCAAAACCGCGCGCTGCCGCCATCAAAACAAATGAAACCAAAGCGGCCAATGCAGGTGTGATTCGAGGCACAATTACGGACGGGTCAACAAAGAACAAGACGGCTACAGTTCCAATGCTGGCAGCAGCAACAGCCTGAGAAAGACGAACCAAGTCATCCGCCGATGTCCAGCGCCAAACTAATTGATTTAGCCGAAAAGCAACCAATGCCAAAGCAATGGAAACTCCATAACAAATAATCGCAACAACCGTAGCCTCGACTGATGCCGGCTCCATCCCAATCCCATAGGCCAAATATAGCGCAAGCCAAAGACTTGTTAACGCCAAAAATATATCAATAAGGTAACCTGTGGAGAACAATTTTGATTTATGGCGTGTCAATCCAAATCCTCGAGCATTAGGTCCCAGCGCAATATAACGTCCTTTTGAGCGCTGTTGATCTTTGCCATACAGAGCAACTGAAGCCGCCGGCTCAGAGCCCTTTCTGGCGAAAAAACATCACTAGCCTCTTTTATAACTGTATCAAGCCCAGAACACCTAAAACGCCAAGTGTTCCGCATTGGTGTACGGATCAAAATGCTCTGTCCATCGCGACTCTCGGCGGCGATACAGCCTTCACCGAGGTCAAACAAGAGGCCAAGCAACTGCAAACGTGTGCCGCTGGCACCCGCCAATAAGACGTCTTCGCCAGAGATAAAGCGGCCGTTACTGCTAATCTTCATGGTACGGAGATGATTATGGAGATGGCCATCGACTTCAAAGCTAACTTTGCTTTCCAACAAAGCTTGCCCATCCTCATCACGACGCCGGATTTGCGGATCAAACATTTGAAGCGATCGATCAAACAAGAGCGCCGATAGTCCAAACGAACTATTGGAAAAGAGTTCAACACCACCGGATTCTACTTCGCAAACAGGCCCTGTGTCTGAAGGCCCCGACGGGGTGCGCATCCAGATACACACTTGACCTGCTTCAATCAGGCCAATGTGTCCAGACTTGAGAACCGATGAACGCCGCCAGCGACCAGGCCCCAATACAGACTTAACCAATCCGCCATAGCCACGTTGCCCATTGAACGTGACGAGCGAGCCATCAGACCGCTGCAAGGTGGCGAGCGCCTGTTGAACGCGTTGATTAACGGGCTCGGCTTCGACCACTCGCGTCAACATCGCAAGATCAGCAGCGGCTGATAAAGTGCCCAATGGCGAGCCATCAATAAACATGCCGTCCGGCGCGATCAGTTCCTCAACCCAGTCTAGAGCTCTTGCAATAGTCGTCTGTCGCAGCAGCTCCGGCGCACTACTACTGACACCTAAAAGCGCGCATGCCTTGGTCCAAACGGCGCGGCGGCTCAAAGGCTCCCAACCATTGGCTAGGCTGGCTAAGAAGCTTCGGTCAGGCTCAATCAATCGCCCAATATCAAGTAAAAGCCCATGCCAAATTCTGCTCTGAAGATTCGGGGATAGCGCGGGGATAATTGGCAAGAGATGGGCCAACCAATTGATGACGCGGCGGCACCGCCAAATGAGGGCGTCCGAGCGGCTGGGTTCGCTGCTCGCCGCCTTCCATTTCGCCAAACTGGATTGAGGCTCTCGAGTTTGGCGGATAAACCACTGATCCAGCCAAAGCTCCAAAACAGGGACTAGATCGCCATACGAAGGCGACAAGTCGCGCAAAAACTCAAACGAAGCAGTCCAACACTGGTTCATGGCAGAGGGGATGGAAAACGGCCCAAGGAAGGGGTCGAAGTTGCCAAGACCTGTATGAGCGGGGGTCCGGCCCTGAAGGAGCTCTAGCCCCACTTCTTGAACTGAAAGCCTGAAATCCGGCAATGGATACCATTGCCTCTGAACCAATGATCCATCATCATTAAACACGCCTTCCTCAAATAGGCCGCGCAAGTCATGGCCGAGGCGCGCTTGACTGCCCGCCCCTGATTGATGCTTGGCTTTGATTGGCATCTTGGGCCTCTAGCCTGCTGCCGCTTTGAGGGCGGAAATATTGGCCTGATACTGATTAGGGCCACCCTTAAATACCGCTGTCCCCGCCACTAAAGTATTGGCCCCAGCATTGTAACAATCGCGGGCCGTTTGTGGATTGACCCCACCATCAACCTCCAGCAGGATTTCTCGCCCCGTCTGATCAATCATTTTACGCAATGCTTCGATCTTACCCAATTGACTCGGCAAGAACGTCTGGCCACCAAAGCCCGGATTGATGCTCATCACTAAAATGAGGTCAACCATATCCATCACATGGTCCAACACAGATTCATGGGTCGACGGATTCAACACGACGCCCGCCTTCTTACCCAAGTTCCGGATCGTTTGTAGGCTACGATGCAAATGAGGCCCGGCTTCGGGATGGATAGAGATGATGTCCGCCCCTGCCTCGGCAAAGGCTTGCAAATAAGGATCGACAGGCGCGATCATCAAATGCACGTCAAATGGCTTATCCGAATGCGGTCGCAATGCCTGCACAACTTGCGGGCCTATTGTGATGTTTGGAACAAAATGGCCGTCCATCACATCGATATGAATTAAGTCAGCACCCGCTGCTGTGACAGCCGCGACCTCTTCGCCTAACTTTGCAAAATCCGCAGACAGAATGGAGGGGCTGATTAGAAGCTTTGACATAGTCTGATCATGCTCTGTTTCGGGGGGTTACTGCAAGATGACAATCTGGCTCTTAAACCAAGAACCTAAAGAGGCTTTACAAATCGGGCGATGAAAAATCCATCCAAGCCGCCTTGATCCGCCCAATAATAAGGCAAAATGCGCAGCAAGCCTTGCTCCGTTACCGCCTGGCCCAAACCGGGGACCTCTTCAGCCAGAATGGGGGCTAGCTTCAGCCCAGCCTCTAAGGCCGCAGCCACCGCGGGATCGGCTTCCTCCGGCTCTAATGAACACACGGCATAAACCAAACGCCCACCGGGCTTTAGGGCACCGGCCGCTGCTTTCACCAGTTCGATCTGCATTGCGGCAAAACGGGCTACATCGCTTGGCGTCTTGATCCAAAGCGCTTCAGGATTGCGGCGCAATGTACCCGTTGCACTGCACGGGGCGTCCAGCAGAATGGCGTCAAAATAGGGCTCCGCGTCAACCGTGCGCGCATCTGCGACTTGGAGACGGGCTGTGAGGCTCGTTCGCGCCAAGTTTTCTGCTACCCGATTGATCCGCCCAGCATCGAGGTCAAGAGCTGTGACATCGGCCCCAGTTGCGGCCAATTGCATGGTTTTGCCCCCAGGTGCGGCGCACATATCTAGTACCTTTTCACCAGGCTTGGTTGCTAAAAGGCGCGCAGGGAGGGCCGCTGCAGCATCCTGCACCCAATAATTG
Organism: Aquidulcibacter sp.; assembly: GCA_027532555.1. Classification (GTDB taxonomy): domain Bacteria; phylum Pseudomonadota; class Alphaproteobacteria; order Caulobacterales; family Aquidulcibacteraceae; genus Aquidulcibacter; species Aquidulcibacter rimovensis. The sequence continues at coordinate 87,444 of JAPZTJ010000009.1, read as the reverse complement.
CCTTCACCCCAAAGCGGCAAAGTAGTCACATCGCTCGGTGTTTCCTTGAGGCGGATACTGCCGGTGGGCAAAACTGTGCCGCCGACGGCTTCAGCGATAGCTGCGGCGTCACCCTTTGTAGTCAGATCGAGAGCAGGCTGGCGTGAAAGGCTTTCAGCGATAGCATCGGCAGCCTCGCCACCGTAGGCCGTACGCCAGCGATTCCACCATAGGGCAGGCACCCGCTCACGGTCATGAGGTCGTACCAATGGCTCTGTGGCAATCCGGCGCAAAACGGCATTAATCAAGCCAGCAAAGCCACGCCCGGTAGCCTCAAACTTGGCCAGATCAACGGACCGGCCGACTGCGGCATGGGGTGGGGCCAAGCCTTCAATCAGCTGTGCAGCGCCGACTCGTAAAAGTGCCTTCGCAAAATGGGCGCTATCCGGCAAAGGCTTAGCTAGTTTTGTTGCCAAAACTGCGTCGACGAGGCCAAGCGCGCGCAAAGTTGCCAAAGTCAAATGGGCGGCAAAGCCGCGATCCCGCCCATCAAGGCGAACGAATGCCTGCTCTTTCCGCATCGCCTCTTCCAAGGTCCAGCGCTGGTCGACAACATGGGAAACAAGGCAGACAGCGGCGAAGCGCGCTGGGTCGGGATTGACAAGCGGGCGAGGTGGGCGACGGTCACCTGCGCCTCTTTGACCGGAATCGCGGCGAGATGAACCAGAGTGGGACTTGCGGGGACGCGAACGTTCAGAATGAGGTGGATCAGATGGCATGGCGCAGGCTCCTGCGCGTCCAATAGCTTGGGGTCAAGTGCTAAGACAGATAGAGCCACACGCAAGCACACCCAAATTGATTATCCCCAAGGACCTTTTTTTGCCACCCAAGGTCCACTACGCCGGCCGATAGGGTCATCCAAACCAAGCGCATTGCCGGGCAAGTCATCGACCTTTAAGGCTTGTAATTGCGCTACGCGGTTCTCGGTGGCTGGATGGGTAGAAAACAAATTGTCGCGCAAGCCACCTGCAAGCGGATTGATAATAAACATATGTGCTGTCGCGGGTTGTCGCTCTGCATCCTCATTATGGACCTGACGGGCACCATGCTGAATTTTCTGGAGGGCTGAGGCTAACCATTGAGGATCGCCAGCAATTTCAGCGCCCAGACGGTCCGCTTCATACTCGCGAGAGCGGCTGATCGCCATTTGTACAACAGCAGCAGCCATGGGCGCGAAAATCATCATGGCGATCATCGCAATCGGGTTGGGCCGTTCACGGTCACCGCCGAAAAACATCGCGAAGTTTGCCAGCATACCGATTGCCCCTGCCAACGTTGCGGCAACAGTCATCGTCAAGGTGTCATGGCTTTTAACATGCGCAAGCTCATGCGCCATAACGCCGGCAATCTCTTGCCGACTCAACATGGACAGAAGACCCGTGGTAGCCGCAACAGCGGCATTTTCCGGATTACGACCGGTGGCAAACGCGTTGGGTTGAGGGTTCTGGATCACGTAAATTCGTGGTCTCGGCATTTGGGCCTTATGCGCCATGGTTAGAACATCTTGCGCATAGGTTGCAATTGAGGGGTCACGGTGATCTGGTCCAACTTCGACGGCCCGATAGGCACTCAAGATCATTTTGTCGGAGTTCCAATAAGAGAACACATTCATGCCGGCGGCCACCACAAAAGCTATGGCCATGCCACCTGCCCCACCAATCAGATAACCCACGCCCATAAATATGGCGGTCATGGCTGCCAGTAGCATAAAGGTCTTTGCGGTGTTCATTGAGTGCTCGACTCCCGTTAAGCTTTCCCTATATGTAGGGATTGTGATGACCGAGAAAAGCGCCAATCCAATCTCTTTGGCTTCACCTGTATGTGAAGGCGAGTCTCATGACATGAAGACTCCGGCTGGCCGTGCCCTCGCAGAAGCGGCCGAACGCCGGGCGCAGGCCGAAGCTGAACTGGCTTTAGCCCATGAAATCAATGGCCCAAAAGGGGCAGAACCGACACGTTTCGGCGATTGGGAACGCAAAGGCATTGCCTACGACTTCTGATTGCCGCTTGCTGTCTCAAATCACGACACGAAAACGCCTCATAGGGTTTTGCAAGGTAGCCGGGGACGCCCAAATTCCCCGCACGGGGGCACAGCCTTGAACTTTACAGCTTTATCAGCCCTTTGGACGTTTACGACGTAAATCTGAACCGGGCCACAGGACGTGGCCTGCCAGTGTAGGGGGTCAGAATGACCAAAACTGTTTTCATCGTCTCTTTGTTGGCATTTGCCGCCGCCGGACAAGCTTCAGCAGGTGGTATGCCCGCTTCAGGTCCTCAAAATTTTCCCTCAAATGATCCTTGCCTGATTGGCACTGCCGCTGACCAAGCTGATTGTGCAGGGATGATCCGCGTTGCCGCCGGCATGACCGTGCACAGCCAAACCTACAGCACGACGTCTAACCAAGGCTCCGGCAGCCAAAGCTCGAGCCCGACCCCTTTATTCGATCCAAATCGCGGCTATAGCCACTCTGCGGTTCCAGCCCAACCAGTCCAAACCCATGCGATGGCCCCCAGCACACAGCGCCAGCAAACGATAACCGTGACCTCCACTTACGATAACGGCATGTCGCAAGCTTCAAACAGCAATCAAAGCGCAATGACCGCAACAGGCGCGAGGACGAATCAGACGATTTCCATGAATTGCGTCTCCCCTCAGGCAGGTGGAAATGTGATCTGCCGTGGCCATTGGGTCCCTACTCAGCAAACACCCACGGTCCAATCAGAGGTTCAATCACAGCCTGCGCAAGTGGTGATTTTGCAGACACCGGTCACGCAGTCGCACATCCTGACGCCGCCACCTGTCACCCAGACCTTCATACCGCCGCCCATGAAGCCACCGGTCCCTTGCTGCCAGCAGCAGGAAGTAACGCTGATCCCCGCAAGCTTTTTTATGGGCGGCATGAGTTATGGCGTCGGCTTTCCAACCGAAACCAGCTACAGTTATGGCGGCGGCAGTTATGCCTTTTTTGGCGGCGGCACACGCTTTTCAGGCGTGCGCGAGCGCGTCCTTTTGGACCCGCCTCCACGCAAGCCTCGCAAACCACCTCACAAGCCTTGCGGCTGCCACTAAAGGAGAAGTTTTAGTCGGCGCGTCGAAATTTTTGAACTTGTGACTTCATCAAGCGCAAAGCGAGGGCGTCGGGCAATAGCTTCCCGATCGCCGCAATGGTCTTATTGGTCGTACCCGTCACCACCACGGGCTGATTGGCCTCCAGCGCGTCATAGCCAATCTGGGCAACGCTCTTTGCATCCTGCCACAACCATTTCGGCATGGTTGAGACCTGATCGCGCATGCCATTCACGTCGTGGAACTCCGAATAGGTAAAGCCAGGACAAAGCGCACTAACGTGCACACCATTGTCGATATTTTCTAGATTCAGAGCTTGGCTAAACTTGATCAGAAACGACTTGGACGCCCCATATAGCGTGGCACCTGCCGCAGACGGCAAATGACCAGCAAGGGAGGCGACATTCATGATACGGCCAAAGCGGCGGGCCTGCATGCCGGGCAGCACCCGATAAGCGAGCTCAAGCGGCGCCTCGACCAGCACTTGCATGAAGGCCGCATGATCTTCCCAACTGGACGCAAGATAATTGCCTTGAAGGCCATAGCCCGCATTATTCACCAAGGCATCTACCGACCGGCCAGCAGCCTCCAAAGTCGAGACAATCTGCTCAGGTGCCGCACGGTCTGCCAAATCTGCGGCAATCGTAATGCTTTCAGCACCCCAAGTCTGCTTCAATTCGGCAGCGAAAGTCTCCAATCGATCAGCCCGGCGGGCGGCCAGCGCTAAATCATAGCCGCGCTCGGCGAAGACGCGGGCAATTGCCTGACCAATCCCTGCCGAAGCACCGGTTACCAAACAAAGTCGTCGTGCCATAATATGCTCTCCTGCCGCCAAAACGGGTTAGTTTCTGCGTGGGTTGGATAAACCGGCCCTCCGAGCACGTCTAGCGCAGAACTCGCAACAGCCTAGGCAAAGCTTATAGCAAAGTCAGTTAGAGACACGCAGTAAGACGCGGAATCCAACAATCGCCTCTGCCTATTGTGCTTGAGCATTGAAGCAATCCGACAAAAGGCGTAATGGCGCCGCCTACAATCGCGCACAAGCAGCGGGTCGGGTGTCCGACTCACTGTGTTCGGGGAGCCAAGATGGCATCGCCTTCAAATATGTCAGCGGACCAAGAAGCCTCGAGGGGCTTTAGTGATCCAGCTAGCGGCACCCAAGGTGGCGGCCATGGTCAGGGCAGCAAATCCGGCAGCGGATTTTTCATGCTCGCCTTGGGCTCAGTCGGTGTGGTCTTCGGCGACATCGGGACCAGCCCGTTCTATGCGATGCGCGAGGCGCTCGCCCACGCAAAAGGGTCTGGCAATCTGGAAGTAGCCGTTCTGGGGGTAGTGTCCCTGGTGCTTTGGGCTCTATTCCTGATTGTGACCTTGAAATATGTCGTGTTCCTCATGCGGGCCGACAACAAGGGCGAAGGCGGCACCTTGGCCCTGATGGCATTGGCCCAACGCGCGTTGGGCCGAAAGTCACCTTGGGTCTTTTTCTGCGGCGTGATGGGCGCAGCCTTCTTCTATGGCGACGGCATCATTACACCCGCAATTTCGGTTCTTGGTGCGATTGAAGGCCTAAAAATCGCGCCGGGTGTCGGCAATCTGTTCACCCCTTATATTCTGCCGATTTCAGCAGCCATTCTGATTGGCCTATTTCTGGTGCAATCCAAAGGTACCCATAAAATTGCCGCTTGGTTTGGCCCCATTACGGCTTTGTGGTTCCTGACACTAGCTGGTCTAGGTGTCTTCCATATCGCCGACGATCCGCGTATCTGGTTTGCCTTCAACCCAATATATGCCATCCGCTTTTTGATGGAAAATGGCTTTGTGGCTTTTGTCATTCTAGGGTCCATCTTCCTCGCCGTAACAGGCGCTGAAGCACTTTATGCTGACATGGGCCATTTTGGGAAAAACCCAATCCGTGCGGCTTGGTTTATCCTAGTATTCCCATCCTTGGCACTGAACTATCTAGGTCAAGGGGCATTTGTGCTCGCCAACCCAGCAGCAAAAGCAGATCCTTTCTGGATGATGGTACCGGAGGCCGCCTTCTGGCCTGTGATGATTTTGGCAACAATGGCTGCAGTGATCGCCAGCCAAGCCGTAATCACCGGGGCCTTCTCAATGACGCAACAGGCGGTTCAGCTTGGCCTTCTGCCCCGCATGCAAATCCGTCGCACCAGCGAGACCCAAGCCGGGCAAATCTATGTACCCCAAGTCAATACCTTTTTGCTGATTGGTGTCTTGGTGTTGCTGTTCTCGTTTAAGTCCTCCGGCAACCTGACATCTGCTTATGGTATCGCGATAACAGGGGCCATGTTTATGGACACACTGTTGGCTGTGCCGGTGGTTACGCGTTTGTGGAAGTGGAATGGGTTCCAAGCTGCCCTATTGTTGGTTCCAATTGCAGCCTTGGATATGGTCTTTCTCGGTTCGCAAATACTCAAAATCCCCCATGGTGCGTGGTTCCCACTCGTATTGGGGGCAGCCATTGTGTTGATCATGTGGACTTGGCAGGAAGGCAGCCAAATTCTCTCCGAGAAAACAAGGCGCGATTCAATCCCGCTGCGTGACCTGTTAAAGACCCTTATGGCCCACCCACCGCATCGCGTTGCTGGGACTGCCATTTTCTTGACAAGCGACCCTGATCTGGCGCCGGTGGCGCTTATGCATAACCTCAAGCACAATAAGGTTCTGCATGAGAAGATTGCGATCCTGAGTGTCCGTACGGCCGAGACACCGCGCGTGGCCGATGCCGACCGGATCGAAATTGAAGAAATCATCCCCGACGTCCGCGTCGTCATCGTTAACTACGGCTTCATGGAAAGCCCCAATATTCCCAAAGCACTGACCATGTGCCGGAAGCAGGGGCTGAAGTTTGACATCATGTCGACGAGCTTCTTCTTAGGCCATCGTACGATTGTGGCATCCAGCACGTCGGGCATGCCTCCTTGGCAGGATCATTTGTATATTTTCTTATCAAAGAACGCGACCAATGCGACGGACTTCTTCCACATTCCTTCTGGGCGTGTGGTGGAACTGGGCACCCAAGTTGTGGTTTAGAGCAATACCAGTTGTTCCCTTCTAGATCCGGCCTGCAACCTTAATCCATTTGGATCGAAATGCGCTGAGAACCCCTATCCAAGGGGACGATATGGTGCTCTAGTCGGCAGGTGAACCCGCTCGATTTTTCTCACTCTCTGCTGTGGACCGGGGATCTATGCTTTGTCGCTGGCCTTATACTGATGACGTTGATTTCAGCGTCTGCAGCCGCAAAAATTGATCCCGGGGCACAAGTCCCGATGCAATTTGGGCTGAATGGAAAGCCTACTTGGTCGGCACCACGGCGGTTTGCCCTGTTGTTTGCGCCAGCACTTGCCGCGGGCTTCGGGCTGCTCCTAACGTTCCTTGCCCATCGTCTGCCAAACGAGCAATTGACCAAGGAGGCTGTTTCATTGGGAACGTCTCGGGTGTTTATGGCCTTCACCTTTGTGTTGGCGCATATGGTGCACCTGGCTTTTGCGCTTAAATGGCTCAACAAAGACAAGCGAAGCTGAGACCCTTGCTTGTATGACACGGAGTTAGCGGATCAGATGTTGCTTTGGCCGCTTGATCTCACGACGGGGATTGCCTAGCACGACACCTATGCTCTTCAGCCTTGGAACCCAAGCCCTATGACCACCCAACGCAAAGTCAACAAAGTCGTTCTCGCTTATTCTGGTGGTCTCGACACCTCGATCATTCTCAAATGGTTGCAAGAAACCTATGGCTGCGAAGTTGTGACCTTCACCGCCGATCTGGGTCAGGGTGAGGAATTGGGCCCAGCGCGTGCCAAAGCGCTAGCGGCTGGGGTAAAGCCGGAGAATATTTTCATCGATGACCTGCGTGATGAATTTGTCCGCGATTATGTGTTTCCGATGTTCCGCGCCAATGCGCTATACGAAGGGGTCTATTTGTTGGGCACCTCGATCGCGCGGCCATTGATCGCTAAGCGCCAGATCGAAATCGCAAATCTTGTGGGGGCTGATGCCGTGTGTCACGGCGCAACCGGCAAAGGCAATGACCAGGTACGGTTTGAAGTATCCTATTATGCGCTAAAGCCCGACGTCACGGTCATTGCGCCTTGGCGTGAGTGGAGTTTCCAAGGCCGCCCAGACCTGATCGCCTATGCCAAAAAGCACGGAATAGAGATTGCAACTGGCAAAGAGCAAGACGCGCCCTTTTCAATTGACGCCAATCTACTGCACACCTCCTCCGAAGGCCTTGTTCTGGAAGATCCGAATGAACCAGTACCCGATCTGGTGTCTAAGCGAGTAGACCGTCGCACCATCACGCCGGAAGAAGCACCGGACAAAGCAACGCTTATCACCATCGGTTTTGAACGCGGCGATCCAAATTCGATCAATGGCAAAGCCTTTGGTCCTGCGGCATTGTTGGCTGAGCTCAACCGGATTGGCGCTGAAAACGGCGTCGGTGGCCTGGATCTGGTTGAAAACCGCTTCGTCGGCATGAAGTCGCGCGGCTATTACGAGACCCCGGGCGGCACAATCTTATGGCAAGCCCACCGCGCGATGGAGAGCATTACGCTGGACCGTGGTGCCATGCACCTCAAAGACGAATTGATGCCGCGTTATGCTACCCTGATTTATAACGGCATGTGGTTCACGCCAGAGCGCAAAATGCTTCAAGCCGCCATTGACGCGAGCCAAGAGGATGTCTCCGGCGAGGTCACTTTAAAAGTCTATAAGGGCGGGGTCTATGTGCAGGGCCGTTCTAGCCCGCTCTCGCTTTATAACAAAGAACTCATCAGCTTTGATGCGGCGGGTGGCTATAATCAAAAGGACGCCGAAGGCTTTATCAAGCTGAACGCGCTTCGCCTTCGGATCGCAGCTTGGCGCGACCAACGTGCTGGCAAAAACGACTAGAATTAGCGCTTGGCCATCCGTTCCGCTCGCTTGGCGATGCGGATCAAGAGCTGCTCAACCAAAGCGGTGTCGGGGGAACCCGCCCGCTTGACTTGCCCATCGGCCTCCAAGGTCGCGGTTAAGACATCTTCCAAGGCCGCACGGCTCCATAATCCAACTTGACGGGCGACCTCGGCTTGGCGCTTCCAGAATACACCCATCTTCGGGTGCTTCAGGATGTCTGCGGCATTGCCACCACCCTCAACCCCAGCGCGGACTTGCAGCAACAAGCGGACACGGCGGCCTGTCGCATTCAGGATGGCAACCGGATTAGCCCCACCGCCAAAGGCTTGCTCGAGGCGCTGGACCATTAAGACGGGATTACCGGAGAAAGCTGCATCAATGGCTTCATCCAAACCGGCTTCACGCCCGCCAGAGCCAACTGCTTCAACACAGGCCAAATCAATCAACCCAGCCGGGCCTGCATAGACCGCGAGCTTCTGCACTTCCGCCGCCACAGAATCAGTATCTTGGGCAACCGCTTCAAGCACGGCCGACAAGGCGTCAGGCTCTATGCTGGCACCCACCGCCTTAGCCTCGGCACGGGCGACACCAAGCAATTCATCGCGCGTCGTTTCATAAAGTTGCAGTGACCAAGCGTGACCAGAGTCTTCAAAGATTTTGCGCGTCTTTGAGCTCCGGCCAATATCGCCGACGTCCAAGATCAGCACGCCTTCTGGTTTGGGGCCACCCTTATCCACCCGCTCAAGCAAGCCCGCCAGCGCGGAGGCATCCTTTTCACCGCCCACCCGAACATGGGCAATCGCCGCGCCGCCAAACAGAGAGGGGCTGCTGATCGCCTCTTCCACACCACCTGGATTGGCCTTCAAGTCATCTTCGGAAAAGCGCTTAAACTCTAGCTCAGGGTTTTGGGTCTGGTGCCGGAGTGCAATCCCCTCCGCCAGCCGGCGCAATTGGCCAGAATCCGGGCCAGACAGGATCACAAAATGCGGCGACAGGTCCTTTTGCGCAGCTTTGGCGGCCGCAGAACCCGTCAGCTTCATCGTGCTGCCCGCACTTGCCGCTGTAGATCGAGCCAAAGCCGCTCAGCGATCTGTCCGGCAATGCGCTCTTCAGCATCTGCCTGCAGCGCCACATCGCCATAGGCTTGGTCGAGGCTTTCATAAGCAACATTGGTCGTAACGCTGCCGCGAATGGCTGGCAGCGGCGGCGCAGCGGCCAAAGTATAGGTCGCCGTTACCGTCATCTCGTTTCGGGTGGAAATACCATCCGTACCTTGCGCAGCAGGCGTGAAGGTCCGCTCAAATTTAACGCTTAAAACACGGGGGGTTCCCGTGCCTTGTTCCAAGACCGCGCGGCGATCAAGCTCTTGGCGCAGATAATAACCGGTGCGGCCCTCAATAGCGGCAATGGTCACCGGCCCGATGCCAGAACCTTGCGTGCTGTAGACTGGATGAAAACCACAACCTGCGAGTGTGAGAGACAACCCCACCATCCAAGCAGACCCACTAATCTTTGCCAAGGCCTTGCCCATCCTATGCTTCACGGGTCACGATGTTGATGATCCGATCGGGAACCACAATGAGTTTAGCCACAATTCGACCCGCAAGGAAATGCGCCGTCTCGGGTAAAGCCAGAGCCAAAGCTTCCAACTCTTCCTTGGACGTGCCTTTGCCAACATGCAGCTCGCCACGTTTCTTGCCATCGATTTGAACCGGCAGCATGATGGTGGCTTCAGCCAACAGGCTTTGATCAGCTTCTGGCCAAGGCGCAGCGGAAACAAAGCCTTCGCCGCCGAGACGCGTCCAAGCCTCTTCGGCCAAATGCGGTGTGAAAGGCTGGAGCAAGCGGGCTAGAATCCCCAAGACTTCAACCCGGGCAGCCAACATATCCAAACTCTCATCGCTTTCGGCGCGACGGATATGGCCAACCAACTCATGGAATTGAGCGATGGCGCTGTTGAAGCGGTAACTATCAACTGCCAAGCTAACGGCTGCAATCGCCTTATGAGCAGCTCGGCGAAGGTCTAGTGCGGCACCGCCAACACCCGTTGCGACCTGTAAGGGGTCGGGTAGGTCTTCAGGCAGGGAATCAAAAGCGGCCCAGATTTTCTGGACAAAGCGCCACGATCCCTCAACACCCGATTCTGACCATTCCACATCCCGCTCTGGCGGAGAATCGGACAGGACAAATAGGCGGGCGACATCGGCACCATAGGTGTCGATAATGTCCTCGGGATCGACCGTGTTCCGCTTTGATTTCGACATCTTCTCAATAGGGCCGACTACTGCAGGCTTACCAGTTGCAATTTCTACTGCACTGGTCCCCGTGATTTCGACTTCTTCTGGCGACAACCAAAGCCCTTCTTGCGACTTAAAGGTCGCGTGGGTCACCATACCCTGAGTGAAGAGGCGGCTGAAGGGCTCTGAAGTTGGCTGATGGCCGACCGCCTTCATCGCGCGGGCAAAAAAGCGCGAATAAAGCAAGTGAAGCACGGCGTGCTCAACCCCGCCAATATAATGGTCCACTGGCAACCAATGGGCGACAGCTTCTAGGTCGGTGGGACGGTCCTCCGGCTGGCCACAGAAGCGGGCCCAATACCAAGACGAATCGACAAAAGTATCCAGTGTGTCCGTCTCACGCTGGGCAGGTGCACCACACTTTGGGCAATCAACGTGCTTCCAGCTTGGGTGATGGTCCAAAGGATTGCCCGGTTTGTCGAACGTCACATCATCGGGCAAGGTCACTGGCAATTGGTCTTCTGGAACACCGACGGGGCCACAGGTTTTGCAATGAATGATCGGGATCGGGCAGCCCCAATAACGCTGACGCGACACACCCCAATCGCGCAGACGAAAGTTTACCGTGCGCTGGCCAGCGTCCAATGCTTCCATTCGGTCCATCGCTGCCGACTTCGCATTTTCACTGGTCATGCCATTGAGGAAATCGGAATTGAAAACAGTGCCGTGGCCTAGATAGGGGCCATCAGTCAAAGTCACCGCTGCGGGATCTGCGCCTTCAGGCAAGATTACAGGCTTGATTGGTAATTTGTATTTGGTTGCAAACTCATAATCGCGCTGATCGTGGGCGGGACAGGCAAAGATCGCGCCTGTGCCGTAATCCATCAAAACAAAGTTCGCGATCCAGACAGGCAAGGTCTGGTTTGGGTCAAATGGGTGAACCACCCGCAGCCCCGTATCAAACCCACGCTTTTCTTGGGTTTCGATAGCTTCCTCAGACGTCCCGGCGCGGCGGCAGGATTCACAAAACTCTGCCAAAGCCGAGTTGGTTTCGGCCAATTTGAGTGCAATTGAATGATCAACCGAAATTCCGGCAAAAGAAGCCCCAAACAAAGTGTCGGGTCGGGTTGTGTAAACTTCCAATCCTTCACCCACAGGTGAAGGCGTAGACGGATCAAATTGGAACCGAAACCGCAGACCCTCGGACCTACCGATCCAATTGTTCTGCATGATGCGCACTTTTTCAGGCCAACCGGTCAAGCCTTCTAGGGCCGCAATTAGTTCCTCGCCATATCGAGTGATTTGGAACATCCATTGTTCCAAGTAGCGCTGTTCAACCAGCGCGCCTGAGCGCCAGCCGCGACCGTCTACAACCTGCTCATTGGCCAGGACGGTGTTTTCAACCGGGTCCCAATTTACTTTGCTCTTTTTGCGATAGACGAGGCCGGCTTCCAGAAAATCAAGGAACATTTTCTGTTGATGGCGGTAATAGGAGGGCTCGCAGGTCGCGAACTCACGCGACCAATCTATGGCAAAGCCCAATTGCTGCAACTGAGCGCGCATGGCGTCGATATTCTGGCGTGTCCAAGCGCCGGGATGGGCACCACGTTCGCGCGCAGCATTTTCAGCCGGCAAACCGAAGGCGTCCCACCCCATGGGGTGAAGTACTTGATCGCCAGCCGCACGGCGGCGCCGCGCAATCACATCACCCATCGCATAGTTACGCACGTGGCCAATATGGATACGCCCGGAAGGATAAGGGAACATTTCCAAGACATAGCATTTGGCGCGCGCTGGGTCGGGCGGACCGGCCTCGAACAGTTTAGCAGCGTCCCAACGCGCACGCTGGCGTGGTTCTGCTTCGCGGTGATTGTAACGTGCAGCCATGAAAGACCCTTATTGCCTCAAACCCAATGAAATCGGTGAACAGCACCACGCCGACCAGCCAAACGAGCTCTATGCCTTTGCCCTAAAAGCGGGCTTGCTGCCAAGCAGATACAGGCAGTTTATCCTGCTCTGATGCAGAACCTTAAAGAGCACTTCCTAGCTTGAGGCCGAGTTTAGACGAATTACCGCGTTTCAAGTTGGGCGATACGCAGCTGGCGCGCCCGGGTCAGAATCGCATTCTCGATCTGAATCGCCGTATCCGGGTCAACGGTAGCGTCGACCCAAGCGCCAGTTACGTCCTTAGCCTGACGGAACACTTGCACCGACAGACCATCCGCACGCAGACGTGTATCGAGAATATAAACCTGAACTTTGAAGCGTTCATCAGGCTTTTCAGCGACAGAGTGCCAATCCGTGACATAGGTGCCGCCGAAAGGATCGGAATCCAGCAATGGCAAGAAGTTTAGCGTATCGAGCGTTGCGCGCCATAAGAAGGCGTTTACACCAATCCCAGCTTCCCCAGTACCCTTGGCAGAGCGTCCGGAAAATAAACCGGTACGAGCCTTGTTGGCTTGTGGTGCGGCAGCAGCAGCAGCGGCTTGATCAGTCGAAGTCGTTTTGGCGCGCGTGGCGCAGCCACCCAAACCGGTTGTGACCATGAGTGCGACGATGAGTGTAGGCGCGACAACGCGCATTGGCATGCTCCAGACTAGCTCCCCCGCCCGCCCCGGACGGAAAGCAAGGGGTCTATAGCATGAAGCTGTTCTTGCGCTAGAGTCAAAGGTGCGATCCAATGTGGCACAGACTGTGCGTTCAAACGCGGATAGCGACAACGCGTTGCAGATTCATCACTATAACGGTGTGATGGTCATCAAAATTGCTCGATTGCAGAAGTTCACAACAATTTAGGATTGCTCTCAAACGAGCAAGGAAATAGTAAAGGGTTGCAGTCATCTTTGTTCACGAGATGGCCAAAAAAGGAAATAGGGCGTGTTAGGAAGCCGTTTGATCATGGCAGGAAGTTTGGCGGCACTCATGGTAATGAGTGGCGGACAAGCCGTTGCGCGTGATCAAAAGTCTGCAAGCTCATCCCCTACAACTTCGCAATCCGCGCAAGCACCGTGGTACGAACGGTTCACTTTTGGCTCTGAAGTGCGTGATGGTGCGAATGCTTGGGTCCCTCGCGGTGAACTAAAGGCCGCCGTAAAGGTTGATCCTCGTAGCCGCTGGGGCATGACTTTTGGCGTGCAGCAAGACCCCACAACCGCTTTGACCCCGCGCAACGGCCAAAACTCTGGGCGCACAATGGCGGGTGCCTTCTATCAGGTCTCCCCTAAGTTCCGCGTCGGTGGCGAGGTGGTTGTCCCGAACGAGCAATTGGGCGTATCTCAAAGCCGCGAACGTTCGCAGCGTCGTGAGCCTGGCGTCAAAGTCGAATCAGCCTTCAAGTTCTAATCTTGTTTTTGGCTTGAGACACAGGCCCTAACTGCTGAAAATCATTCAGTCAGACCACTGATCAGTGCCACGCCATAAAGTCCGCTTCGGGCTAGATGACGCGTTGTTTTGGCTTGAATGCCACCCAAACCATAGAGATCGCAAGCTGGAAAGGCCTGTTGCAGAAGAGCCAATCGAATCGGCCCCTTTGCTTTGCTGGCACCCGGCCTATTTGCGCTGGGACTCTGGCTGGGAAATGCCACCGAAAGCAGAATGGCTCTGATACCCTGCTTGTTTGCTTTTGCGATACTCAGACCCCGATGGGCAGAGGCGGTCTCGATTAGGCCGCCGACCGCGCTTCGACGGCGAAGCCGCATCCGACTTTCGGGCCAATGCACACCATCCAAACCGCCTTCTCTGGCTTCACGGGGTGAAACGGTCGCCAACCGAATCGGTTGTCGTCCTTTAGCGTGAGACCTAGGTGCCGCCTTCTTGCCATAAGTTCGCTCAATCAAAATCGCTTCTGGCGGGCAGACCAAAGACTGCCGTGCTAAATCATAGCCGCGGCCATCATCAGTCAAAACGACAAGACGCGGATAGCCTGACTTCAACGGCTTTCGAAATGAGCGCAGGGCGGCTAGAAGCCTTGGCATGGACATAAACTCACGCATCGCCGAAATCAGCGACCGGATCAAGCAGGCGGCACTAGCGGCGAGCCGCTCAGCGGATAGCATCACCCTTGTGGCCGTCTCAAAAGTCCAACCCGAAGACCGAATCGAAGATGCTTTGACTGCAGGCCTCCGCGTCTTTGGAGAGAATCGGGTCCAAGAGGCACAAGGGCGCTGGGCCACGCGCCGGGCGATCTACCCCGACCTGAAGCTTCATCTAATTGGCCCTTTGCAAAGCAATAAAGTCGAAGATGCAATGGCCTTGTTCGATGTCATCGAAACGGTTGACCGTCCCAAGCTGGTTGAGACTTTGGCCAAACTTGCAGGGGCCGGTAACAAACTTCCAAAACTGCTAGTTCAGGTGAACACAGGTGAAGAGGAGCAGAAGGCTGGCGTTGCGCCGCGGGATCTTCCAGCCTTATTGAACCTGTGCGCCGCTCATGGACTGCCAATTGAAGGCCTCATGTGCATTCCCCCTGAAAACGAAGAGCCCGCGATGCACTTTGCCCTTTTGGCAAAGCTTGCCCAGCGGCACGGCTTGGGCGTCCTGTCGATGGGCATGAGTGGCGACTTTGAAGCAGCAATCAAGTTTGGTGCAACCCATGTGCGCGTGGGTTCGGCTTTGTTTGGTACGCGCGTAAGCCCAGCCTAACCCTTTTCGACGGAACAGGCGCCTTGCTGCGTTAGAGCAATCAAGGAGGCGACATCATTATGAGCCTAAACGCTGTCATCGCTGCCAATAGATTTGGCTTTGGAGCCCGCCCCGGCGACCTCACACGTGTTGCGCAGGATCCCAAAGCCTGGCTGGTGAGCCAAATCGGCCAATCCCGCGCCACAAGCATTAACTCAGATGGCCTTTTATCAAGCGCTCAAGCCTTTGAAGCGCTGCAGACCTATCAGCAAGCACGCGCAGCCCAACAGCGTGCGGCTGCTTCACCCAGTCCTGCAGTCAGCGTTGATGAGCGCGTACGCCTAGCTGACCTAGTCAACCAAACCACAGGTCGGGAGATCGAAGCCCGAATCCAACACGCGGTGACAACCACGGCGCCCTTTGCCGAGCGCTGGGTCCAATTCTGGTCAAATCACTTCACCATGGCTGCACGCAATGTGCAGACAACGCCATTCCCCGGTTCGTTTGAACGAGAAGCTATCCGTCCCTACGTTTGGGGTCGATTTGAAGAACTGCTGGTAAAGGCCGACACCCATGTGGGTATGCTGATTTACCTTGATCAAGCCCAGTCGATTGGCCCCAATTCTCAAGCTGCCCAGAATCAACAGGGTCGCAGGCGGGCTGCCGGCCTAAATGAGAATTTGGCGCGCGAGATCTTGGAACTCCACACGTTGGGTGCTGACGGTGGCTATAGCCAAGCCGACGTGACCGAATTCGCTCGCGCGCTGACTGGTTGGACAGTGGCGGGCCCGCGACTTCGCCGATTGGCGCAAGATGCCAAGATCGGCACAACCATTTTTGTACCCGCACTCCACGAACCAGGAGCCCGCGTGGTCTTAGGCAAGAGCTTTCCTCCCGCAGGCGAAAATCAAGCTTTGGCCATTTTGAGCCATCTCGCCCGGCAGCCGTCGGTGGCCAAGAGAATTGCGTTTAAAGTCGCCCAACATTTTGTGGCAGATGATCCACCACAGGCCCTAGTGGCCCGCTTGGAGGCATCCTTCCGACAGAGCGGGGGCGATTTAGCGGCTTTGGCCAAGACTTTGATCCAAAGCCCTGAAGCCTGGGCACCCGAAGCCAGCAAGTTCAAAACACCCAATGATTTTTTGATCTCAACAATGCGGGCAAGTGGCGCCACGGCGGCCTCAATGCAGGCCCTCCGAGCAACTTTTGAACAATTGGGGCAAACGCCATGGCGCGCGCCCAGTCCAAAAGGCTGGCCAGATGTCGCCAGTGAGTGGGCCGCCCCTGATGCCATTCTGAAACGCATTGATTGGGCCAATCTGGCAGCCGATGTAATTGGTGAGACTTTCCAGCCCATCGCCTTTGCCGAGAGCGCCTTGGGCCCTGCTCTGACTGACAAAACCAGAATTGCCATTTCCCGCGCACAAACGGCCCGTCAAGGCATTGTGCTTGCCCTCATGAGCCCGGAGTTTCAACGCAGATGACCAACCGCCGCACACTCCTAACCTCGGGACTTTCGGGCCTATCCCTTGCTATGCTGGGGGGAACAGCTAGCTTTGCGCAAGCCGAGACTGGTTCTGGGAAATTCGTGTTCATCATTTTGCGCGGGGCGATGGACGGCCTGACAGCCGTCGTCCCCTATAATGATCCAGCCTATCGCAGCTTTCGTGGCACCATTGCCTTAGACGGACCCGGCGGACCCAACGGGACCCTGCCACTCGTAGATGGTTTTGGTTTGCATCCCGCTTTGAAAGAGATGCATGGTATGTGGCAGACGGGTCAGATGTCCTTCATGCACGCGGCGGCCAGCCCTTACCGCGAGCGCTCGCACTTTGATGCCCAAGACCTATTGGAAGCTGGAACCGCGCAACTGACGAGCGTCCGGTCTGGCTGGATGAATCGTGCTTTAGCGATGCTGCCAAGTGGGCCCACGCAGGAAGGGGTCGCTATTGGTCGAACCATTCCCTTGGTTTTGCGTGGACCAGCCAAAGCGACCTCTTGGGCCCCACCTTTAGCCCCTGAAAGCGATGGCGATACCTTAGCCCGCTTGTCCGATCTTTATGCCGGGGACGCCATGCTCTCCAATGCCTTAGCAATGGCGATTGAAACCGACCGAATTGCTGATGGTGGGACTATGATAAGCGGTGACACGGGCCGCGGTCGACAAGGTGCCTATGCGCCACTGGCTAGTGCGGCGGCGCGCATTTTGGCAGCCCCTGGTGGTCCAGCTGGTGCTGTCTTGTCGTTTGAAGGCTGGGACACCCACGCCAATCAAGGTGGTGCACAAGGCCAGTTGGCTAACCGATTGGAGGCTTTGGATAATGCAATTAAAGCCATGCGCGTTGGGCTCGGCCCAGTATGGGCCAATACGACAATTGTAATTGCCACTGAGTTTGGCCGCACAGTTCGGGTCAATGGCACTGGCGGTACCGACCATGGAACTGGAGGGGTGTCCTTCCTGCTGGGTGGCGCAGTGAAGGGTGGCCGTATGCTCGGAGATTGGCCGGGCTTGAGCCGCCTTTTTGAGGACCGCGATTTAGTCCCGGCCAATGATGTTCGCCAATTGTTTGCCCAAGGCCTAACCAATGCTTGGGGATTAGACCGTCAGGCTGTGCTGTCACGCGTGTTTACCGCTTAACAACACAGCCATAGCCGCCCTATTTGGTACCAAACACCTGTTGGAAGAACAGGGTTTCCGCTTCACGTTGAGCGTCGCGGTTGCCCTTCTTAGCAAAGCCATGGCCTTCATCCTTGGCGACCATGTACCAGACTTGGCCACCATTATTGCGGACTTTTGCCACGATCTGATCGGCTTCTGAGATCGGGACCCGTGGATCGTTTGCGCCTTGGATCACAAATAAGGGCTTTGTGATCTTAGAGGCATTATTCAAGGGCGCGATTTTTTCATGAAAGGCGCGCATGGCAGGATCGCGCTCGTCACCATATTCGACCCGGCGCAAATCACGGCGGTAGCCATTGGTGTTTTGCAGGAAGGTCGTGAAATTCGAAATGCCGACAATATTGATGCCGCCCGCCAAGCGATCATTGAAATTGGTCATGCTGGCCAGCACCATATAGCCGCCATAAGAGCCGCCATAGACGACGACTTTACGCTGGTTGAGGTCTGGTTGGGTCGCGATCCAGTCTAGAAGAGCGCCAATATCTTTAACCGAGTCTTCCCGCTTGAAGCCATTATCGAGATCGACATAGGTTTTGCCATAGCCGGTTGAGCCGCGCACGTTCGGGAAGATTACCGCGGCACCAAGCTCATTCACCCAATATTGGACGGTTGAGGAGAAGCCCGGGCGTGATTGGCCTTCTGGACCACCATGAATATTAATGATCACAGGGGCTTGGTTCGAGGCACTCGCATTCGTTGGCTTATAGATATAGGCGGGGATGGTGCGCGCCTTGCCATCTACCTTATCAAATGTTGGGTAGTTAAAGAAGCTTGGCTCAACAAAGTTGGCGGGGTTCAAACCACCAATTTCACTCATGGTCCATCGGGTCAGCTGTTTCGTTGCGACATCGTAGGTGTAGGCATCGCCCGGCGCTTTAGCGGTTGAGAGCGTCATACCCAAACGCTTGGAAGCAGGGTCCCAATCTACGCCGCCAACGGTGCCAACAGGCAAAGCGACCAGTTCTGCTTTGGCACCGTTCGAAGTGCTTTGCAGATAGAGCTTTGAGAGCCCATTCTCATTGACGGTATAGGCCAAAGTCTTGCCGTCAGGCGAGAGGTCAAACCCTTCGACGTCCCAATTCATTGCAGGAGACACACGGGTCCGTGCGCCGGTCGCTAGATCCAGTTGAACCAGATAGGAGAACTCAGAGCCTTCATCGGTTAGGATAAAGATCGACTTGCCATCAGCCGCGAAAGTCCCGCCATCGTAAGCGACTTTCAGGTCTGGTGTGATGGCTGTCAAAGTCCCGGTTGCAACATCCAATGTCCAGCGCTTGGAGAAATTGACCGAAATGCCCTGCCCCAACAGAATAGTTTTGCCATCATCGGATAGGTCAGCAATGCCAAAGCCGCCCTCAGCGCGATACACCAAGCGGCGGCTGTCAGGCTGTTCTGGATTGGCAATCACGATGTCGCGAACTGCCGTGCCATTACGGGTGACCGTCCAAGCGGCCAGCTTGCCGTCTTCGGTAAAGCGGACGCCAGCGTTCTGTGTGCCCGGTTCGGTAAAGGCTCTAGCAAGGCCAGTGGCACGATCAAACAAATAGGCTTGGGTGAACTCATCCCCGCCTTTGTCCTTACCAAAAACGAAACTGCCGCCAGAATTTGGGCGAACGGCCGCACCGCCAATAGGCTCTGCATAATAGGTCAACTGGCTGCGCGCGCCCATCGGCATCTTGACTTCATGGATTTGGGGGACATCGCCAAAGCGGGTAGAGATGAGAATGCCACCGTCGGGCAGAAAGTCTTGGAAGGAAGCAGCACGCGTGTTTGTGTATTGAATCAAGCGCTCGCGGATGGCTTCGGGGGTGACAGGCACATTTTGCATAACCAATTGACCGACAGTACGCGTTTCAACCGCGGCAACAGGGGCAGTTTGGGCCGTTGCAATCGCCATCGCCATAGGCGAGACAGAAAGCGTAAGGGCAAGGGCGAGGGCACGGGTCGAAAACATTGTGAGCTCCTTCAAGGGCGACTGTCGCCGTGGTCAAAAAACAATATCCAGCGTAAACGCACAGCTTCATTCAGGCTTTGAGTAATTGGTCTAACAAAGCCCCACGAGATGCGAAAGGTAGATCATGTTGAAATCCAGTAAGCCTTTCGAAAAATTGGTGATCGCTAGCCACAATCAGGGCAAGCTCAAAGAAATCGCGGCCCTTGTTACCCCGTTTGAGATTGAAGTGGTGAGCGCGGGGGATTTGGGCGTGCCTGAGCCCGAAGAAACCGAAACAACTTTCATAGGCAATGCCCTATTGAAAGCGCGAGCCTCTTGCCTAGCGACTGGACTACCTGCCCTGGCAGATGATTCGGGGCTGGAAGTGATGGCACTCGAACGCGCACCTGGTATTTATTCGGCCCGATGGGCTGGGCCAGACCGGGACTTCTATGCCGCTATGGCTGAGATTGAACGACAGTTGCAAGCAAAGGGCGCGACCGACCGCTCAGCCCGCTTTGTATGTGCCTTGGCGCTGGTTTATCCAGATGGCCGCGAACAGGCGTTTGAAGGCGAACTAGTTGGTGAAGTGGTGGCCGTGCCGCGTGGCACGAACGGCTTTGGCTATGATCCGATCTTTGTCGCTTCAGGCCACACAGAGACCTTTGGCGAATTGGACCCCGCAGTAAAGCACGCGATGAGCCATCGCGCGGACGCCTTTGCGAAATTTGTCGCTGCAGTCCTATCATGATTGAGCGGCGCTTAGGGCTTTACGTCCATTGGCCCTTTTGCGCCGCAATCTGCCCCTATTGCGACTTCAACGTCTACAAAGCACGCGGGCAAGATACCGAGCCCTTAGTGAGGGCCATTCTGGCTGACATGGCCTATTGGCGCGACCAGACAGGCAAGCGCCCGCTGACAAGTCTGTTTTTCGGTGGCGGCACGCCAAGTTTAATGGACCCAAGCCAAGTTGGCCGCATCATTGAGCATGCGGGGAGCCTTTGGGGCTTTGCCAATGACTTTGAAGTCAGCCTTGAAGCAAATCCGACGGACGCAGAGGCTGCTCGCTTTCAGGATCTTCGCCTCGCAGGCGTCGAACGGCTGTCGCTTGGCCTGCAGGCATTAGATGACGCGAGCTTAAAGGGACTTGGCCGATTTCACAGCGCGCAGGAGGGTTTGGCAGCCGCAGGTCTGGCCCGAACGATTTTCCCCCGCTTATCCATTGACCTGATACATACCCGCCAGGGCCAGACCCTAGACGCGTGGCAGCAAGAATTGGACCTCGCCCTCACCCTTTCGCCTGATCATGTATCCCCCTATCAATTGACGATTGAGGATGGAACAGCCTTTGCCCGAGCCGTTAGGCGTGGCTCGCTGCACTTGCCAGACAATGACCAAGCAGCAGATTTCTACCTTCTGACCCAAACTGTCCTCGAGCAAGCGGGTTTTGATGCCTATGAGGTCTCAAACCACGCAAAGGGACTTGCCAATCGGTCGCGCCATAACACGCTCTACTGGATGTCACAGGATTGGATCGGCGTTGGTCCCGGCGCACATGGACGGCTTGGATGGGGCGCTGCTCGGCGTGCCACCAAGGGCCATCTCCGTCCAAAAGATTATTGTGATGGCGTCGCCCTAAACGGTCATGGCATCTTTGAAGACGAATTATTGTCAGAAGACGCTGTGCGCGACGAGTTCTGGCTGATGGGCTTGCGCTTGCAGGACGGCGTGGCCGTCCAAAATGCGCCCGGCTTACCCCTCCCCGACGACCAAGTTCAAGCACGCGTGCGCCAAGGCCTGATGTGGCGGAACCCAACCCATCTTGGATTGACTGCTGAAGGACGTCTCGTTGCCGATACAATCATCGGCGAGTTGCTGGCTGGCGGAGACTAACCAGCGCGCCGCGCCCGCCACTGTTGCGAACTTTGCCCCCACGCATTGACTTGGAGTTCATGCATGGGCTCTGGCATTCTGGTTGGCCCTAAATTGGTTGACCCCAAGCGTGCAGCCAATTGTTCAGAGGGCTTATTGGCTGGATCGATGATATGGATGATATCTGTCCAACCTAGGTGGTCTACCACCCAGTCCATACAGGCGGTTGCTGCCTCGACCCCATAGCCCTTGCCGGTTGCTTCGGGTGCCAAGCCCCAACCAACCTCCGTGCCGGGCCAGCCTTCAGGCATCCACGGACCGATGCGGCCTACCCACTGACCTGTATCGCGCTCAATGACAGAAAACATCGAAAAGCCGCGCAGCGACCAAGCACCCGTTATGGCCGCCAATTGCCGCCAAGCCATGGATTCTGTCAAAGCGCCGCCAATGAATTGCACATGGTCGGCGTTGGCCATCATGGCCGCGAAAGCAGGGAAATCGTCCTGCGTCGGGGGACGCAGGACCAATCTCTCTGTGGTAAGGGTTGGACCGATCGCCACGATTAAGCCAGCGAGGGCTCAATCTCTTTGCAGGCAGCCAGCAAGCCGTTCACGGCTGCAACAGACTTTGCCCACATGTCTTTTTCAGCCGCATCCATCGGGAACTCAATGATGCTCTCGATACCACCGGCTCCAATCACCGCAGGCACACCGACATACATGTCTTCAATGCCATACTGGCCAGTCAAATGGCAGGCACAGGCCAAGACACGCTTTTTGTCTTTCAGGAAGGAAGCAGCCATTGCGATCGCGCTTTCGGCTGGCGCATAATAGGCTGAGCCAGTCTTCAGAAGCGCCACGATCTCGCCGCCACCGCCGCGGGTGCGCTTCACAATCGCGTCGAGTTGTTCTTGGCTGATTTTCCCTTGTTCTACCAAGACAGGTAGTGGCAGTCCACCAACGGTGGAGTAACGCACCATTGGCACCATGTCGTCGCCATGGCCACCTAGGGTCCAAGCATGAATGTCTTCGACTGCCACTTTAAAATGCTCTGCTAGGAACCAGCGGAAACGCGCGCTGTCCAAGACGCCAGCCATGCCACAAACCATATGGTGGGGAAGACCAGAGAATTCGCGCAAGGCCCAAACCATGGCATCGAGTGGGTTAGTGATGCAGATGACAAAAGCGTTTGGCGCATAGGTTTTGATGCCTTCGCCAACAGCCTTCATCACTTTGAGATTGATGCCGATTAGATCATCGCGGCTCATGCCAGGCTTGCGCGGCACACCAGCGGTGACGATGCAGACGTCTGCGCCGGCAATTGCCGCATAGTCGTTCGCCCCTTTGATGTCGATATCGGAACCAAACACAGGGCTTGCTTCATCAATATCCAAAGCTTTGCCTTGTGGCACACCTTCAGCGATGTCGAATAAAATAATATCGCCTAGCTCTTCTCGCGCCGCGATATGGGCCAATGTGCCACCAATCATCCCTGCACCGATGAGCGCAATCTTCTTACGAGCCATATCTGTTTCCCCTCGGACTAGATCCTTGCTTGTCATAGGCGCTCTAGCGCGCGTTTGAAGGCACTGCAACGAAAGACAGCGGGCAATTCTGCGATTGGCCCGTCAGAGCGGCAAATTTTGCCTGTTAACTGTAATGACCCGGCAGTGTTTACCATGTTTGGCAACAATCGACTTTGATATGATCTTAAAAATATAGATAAAATACAGTTGATTATATGATTAATGCCGGTGGCATGCCAATTGCGGAGCCCATCCCAGAGTTTGCGGACTGACCCTCAAGATAGCGAGGGTTCCGCCTGAATGGCTGGAAGGACTTTAGAAGATGGCAAATAGCGTCCACACAAATATGGGAGCGATGGTCGCGCTTCAGAATTTGAATGCGACCTCACGTGATCTGAGTGTTACCCAAAGCAGGATCAATACCGGCTTAAAGGTTGCAAAAGCGCAGGACAATGGCGCGATCTATAACATCGCCCAACAGCAACGCTCTGAAAATTCTGCCTACAACGCGGTTGCTGATGGTTTGAATCGGGCAAAGTCGATTGCTGACGTAGCTCTAGCAGCTGGCGAGGCTCTCTCGGATATTTTCACTCAGATGCGCGAAAAGGCGGTTGCAGCATCGGACACCTCAATCTCAGCTACTAGCCGCGCGGCCTATAACTCCGAATTTGCCGCCCTGCGTGACCAAGTTCCTTCGGTCATTGCCAATGCGGTGTTCGATGGTGCCAATATCCTCGGTGGCGGTGCGAACTTGACGTTCCAAGCGAATACTACTGGCAGCCAAACCATCACCTTGCCAACCCTTGATCTTGCCTTAGGTGCAGGTGCAGGCACCGCAGTCGCAACTCCTGCAGCTGATATCTATTTGGGCGTGACTTCGGATCTAAGCACGGCAGCTCTAGCCGCAACTTCGCGAGATCAGGTCGTCGCCTCACTGACCTTCCTCAACTCAGAGTTGGCGCGCCTTGGTGCATCGGCCACGCGCGTTGAAAACCATTCGATCTTTGTTTCCAAATTGCAAGACGCCATCACCGGCGGCATCGGCAATCTGGTTGACGCAGACCTCGCCAGCGAAAGCGCTCGGTTACAATCGCTGCAAGTCAAACAACAATTAGGCACGCAGGCACTCTCGATCGCCAACCAGGCGCCTCAGACCATCCTGTCGCTGTTCCGGAACTAAAGGACCAAAGTTTAAAGCGGAAGCAAGCCGGATCAAAGTTTCTTGAACCAGCTGGTAATTTACGAAATATTCACCATGTTTCCGCAACAACAACTGTAAGTTAATTTAGGTCATCTCACCTTAAAACTTGTTGAGACTGGCCGGGTGATTAAAAAAGAAAGACCGAACCATGTCAGGTAGTGTGCATACAAATATGGGAGCTATGACGGCTCTCCAAAACCTGAACAAGACCAATCGCGAGATGGACGGCATCCAAAACCGTATCAATACGGGCCTGAAAGTCGCCGTCGCAAAGGACAATGGTGCGATCTATAACATCGCCCAACAGCAAAGGTCGGAACTCTCCGCCTATGACGCGGTTCGCAACAGTTTGAACCGGGCCAAGTCGATTGCCGATGTTGCCTTAGCAGCCGGCGAACAGATTTCGGATATTTTCTCCCAAATGCGCGAAAAGGCTGTTGCCGCATCCGACGCTTCGCAGAGCGCAACTGCCCGGGCTGCCTATAACGCCGAATTCATCGCGTTGCGCGATCAAGTTGCCTCGGTGATCGCTAACGCGGTCTTTGACGGCGGCAATGCCCTTAATGGTGCGGCTGCTAACTTTACCTTCCTCGCCAACTCGACCGGCAGCTTAACGGTGGCCTTACCAATCATCGACCTAAGATTGGTTGCAGGGGCCGGCACGGCGGTAGCTGCTCCCGCTGCAGATATTTATCTTGGGGACACCGACGTTCTGGACACGGCGGCTAACGCCGCAATCGTTCGTGACCGGATTGTGGCCTCACTTGAATTTGTGAACTCCGAATTGGCGCGCCTCGGGGCATCTGCCAAGCGCATCGAAAACCATGAAATTTTCGTCAGCAAGCTGCAAGACACCATCAAAGGCGGGATCGGGAACTTGGTTGACGCAGACCTCGCGGTGGAATCGGCCCGCTTACAGGCGGCTCAGGTTAAGCAACAATTGGGCACCCAAGCTCTGTCGATTGCAAACCAAGCACCGCAGAGCATCTTGAGCTTGTTCCGCCAGTAATCGGGTAACGTAGGTCCAGTTCACGCCGGACTTACGAAGCTGTCGAGCACTTTTTTCTCGCCAGATTTTTCAAACTGAATCGTCAGTTTCGATCCCTCGACATGGCGTACTGCGCCATAGCCAAATTTATCATGAAAAATGCGCTGGCCAACTGCATAGGTGGCATCTTTAGCCCCGGTCCGCGCCAGAAGTTTGGCTTCGCCATCAATGATCGGCCCACCAAACCCTTTTGCCATGCCAGGTGCGAGCTTGCCCAAAGCGGCAGCGGCCTGCGCGCGCTTCCAACCTGGACTTTCATAGCCTGTTCCAAAGCCATTCCCGGGCTGGGTTGAAAGCGGACCATAGGCCGCAAACCGCTCCGCAGCGCCACCAGTGCCTTGATTGAAATAGCCTGTATCTGAGACCGCATCGACATGGCCGTCGGGGAGTTCATCGACAAAGCGGCTAGGTAAGACGCTATTCCACCGCCCATAGATTTGGCGATTGGCGGCAAAGCTGATGCGGGCACTTTCCCGGGCGCGGGTGATACCAACATAGGCAAGGCGGCGCTCTTCCTCCAAAGCTTTATCGCCCTTTTCATCCAAAGCGCGCCTAGATGGAAACACTTCTTCCTCCCATCCAGGCAGAAATACCAATGGCCATTCTAAGCCCTTCGCGGCATGGAGGGTGAGAATTTGTACGGCATCGCCTTCTTCAGTACGGTCGAGGTCCATCACCAATTCAATATGCTCAAGATAGGCCGCCAGCGTATCAAACTGGCCCATCGAGCGGACCAGTTCTTTCAAGTTATCTAGTTTGGAAACCGACTGGGGATTTTTGTCCGCCTTTAGCATATCGGTATAACCACTCTCATCCAAAATGAGCTCGGCCAATTCGGTATGGGGCAGCTCCAACGACTTTTTGCGCCAGTGCTCTAACTGATGGATAAAGCGGGTCAAACCGGTGCGAGCAGGACCTTTCAGTTCGTCGCTACCCAATAATTGGCTCGCCATTGTGAACAAGGGAACGCCAGCAAGACGGGCAGCCGTACCCAAACGTTGCACACTCGTATCGCCAATGCCGCGTTTGGGCACGTTGACGATACGCTCAAAGGCCAAATCATCATCGAGCGAACGAATGAGACGCAAATAAGCGTGCGCATCGCGGATTTCTGCTCGTTCAAAAAAGCGCGGTCCACCAATAACCTTGTAAGGGATTTGCAACATCAGGAATCGTTCTTCAAAGGCGCGCATCTGCCACGAGGCCCGAACCAAAACCGCGCTTTCATCATAACGGCGGCCTGTGCGACGCCATTGCTCAATATCGTCAGCTATCAAGCGCGCCTCAGCCTCTCCATCCCAAATCCCGCGCACCAACACCCGGTCTCCTTCCGGAATTTCGGTCCAAAGAGTCTTGCCAAGGCGATTTTTATTGCTTGCGATCAAATGGCTTGCCGCCGCCAAAATATGCGGGGTTGAGCGGTAGTTCCGCTCCAAGCGGATGATTTTCGCACCTGGAAAGTCATGTTCAAAGCGGAGGATATTGTCGACTTCCGCTCCGCGCCACCCATAAATCGACTGGTCATCGTCACCCACGACGCAGATATTTTTCCGCTTGCGCGCCAAAAGGCGCAGCCATAGATATTGGGCGACATTGGTATCCTGATATTCATCGACCAGAATATATTTAAAGCGATCGTGATACTCTGCGAGCAAGTCTGGTTCTTTCAGAAACAGACTGATGGTTTCCAACAAGAGATCGCCGAAATCGACGCAATTGAGCACTTTGAGGCGGGATTGATAAAGCGCATAAAGTTTAGCGCCCTTACCATTGGCAAACAGAAATGACTCCTCCGCTGGCACTTTATCGGGCGTCAGGGCACGGTTCTTCCAGCCATCAATCAAGCTTGCAAGGAACCGCGGCGTCCAGCGCTTTTGGTCGATATTTTCAGCCTCAATCACCTGTTTCATCAAGCGGATCTGATCGTCGGTATCCAACACAGTGAAGCTAGGCTTGAGGCCCACTAGTTCCGCATGGCGACGCAGGATCATCGCACTTGTGGAATGGAAAGTACCAAGCCAACGTAACCCTTCCGCCGCTGGACCGATTAGAAGCTGGGTGCGATCGCGCATTTCGCGCGCGGCTTTATTGGTAAAGGTAACCGACAAGATTTCCCATGGTTTTGCCCGCCCCGTTACCAGCAATTGTGCCAAGCGAGACGTCAGCACCTTGGTTTTTCCAGTACCAGCGCCCGACAATACCAAAACCGGGCCATCTAGGGCTTCGACGGCTTCTCGTTGCTGATCATTGAGGCCCATCATCCAAGGGTGTTCGTTCCCTCCATCTGCCCTATTGGATGAGCCCGGCGCACGCGCCATCGCACGTTGAGAAATTGTCAAGGCGGGCTGGGGAGAATGGGGTTCACTGGACATGGCGTTGATTCGCTAGGATAAGAACGATAAGCGAACATAGGGATTAAATGTGCGCTTGTCGCGTGGTTCACGCAATCGCGCCTGTGTGAGGCGATAGGCCACTGTTTTGCCGCAAAATGGATTATGACAGGCATGATGATACGTAAGCTCTTCCTGACCAGCGCTTTATTCTGCTCCATGGCTGCATCGCCTGTTCTGGCACAATCCATCAGCACCATTGAGTCCGCGCCTTTACAAGAAGTTGGCCCGTGGGGTGCTGCTGCCCTGCCCCTCGGTCTTGAGCGCCTCGACAGCGGCCTTTGGCAAGGCGCTGACCCGATCACGTTAGCATTAGCCTTTGATCGAATTGGTCCGGATTTGCGCTTTCCCTCCCTACAGCGTCTAGTCCGCCAAGCAGTGTTTTCAGGCGGTTCTGCCCCGGTAGGCGACCCAGATTTAGCGCGAGCGCGGTTTCTTGCTGCCAATCGCTTAGGCCCCTCAGAAGCTGCAATGCGCTTATTTCAAACCGTGCCCCGCCTGACCGCCGACCCAGCCTTAACCAATCTTGCCATTGATGCCGCTTTCCGTGCAGGTCGAACCGATGAGGCCTGTGGCTGGGTTGCTGCACCAGGTCTAGACGAAGCCAATGGAACCAGTTCGAGTTCCAGTTGGATGGAGACGCGGGCCACTTGTTATGCGCTGAATGGAGAAGCCGCTGCCGCCAATCTCTCGGTTGACCTTGCTAGGAGCAAGGGCCAGACCGATACATGGCTAGGCCGTGCGGTGGCTGCTGTTTCAGGCCCCGTCACAAACCCACCGCCCTTTCGAGCAGATAGTGGCCGAGCACTGGCCCTGAGCATGAGGGCGCAATTGAAATTGCCAAAAGCGTTGTCGAGCAATGGCGACCCGACTGCGCTGTCATCCATCCTCAACTGGCCTGATTTCGAAACCCATGTCCCTAGGAATGAAGCAATCCTATTGCTTCGTCGCGCTGCCCAGACCGGGGTGGCCTCACCTACCCAAGAAGCGCTTTTGCGGGTCCCTGTGCCAGCACCAGTTGCGCTGCCCACCCCTGCAACGGACGCCGACCTTGGCCAACCGGTAGATGTTACAGTGGCACCGCTTCCCCAACCAGCGCCTCCACCTCCAATCGCAGAAACATGGGCCAAGACGATTGGCCAAGCCAACAGCGCGCAGGGCCGAGCCCTAGAGGCACGCTTACTGATCGAGGAACTCAGAAGCCTAGTCGATACCGCGCCCGACCAGATCCCACCTTTGGCAATGCAATCTCTCGCAGAAGCTGCGTTGTGGGCCGGAGATGTGCGCCTTGCGAAAGCACTAGAGATCCGCAGCCCATTTCCCTTGTCGCCTCGGCAGCAGCTTGTTTTAGCGTTATTGGACCCGGTGGCAGGTGATCGGCCAGTTGAGCGCCACATTGAGGCTGCGATCAACCCAAGCGCCCAACGCCAAGCGATTCGCGATGCTTTGATCGCATGGTCTGCCGGCATGCCAACATCGGGCGGGCTCGCGACCTTGATTCAGCCAGGTCTGCCAGACATAAAGGGCGGGCAAGCGGGGATGCGCACAGCTTTAAGCTTTGCTGCAGAGCGTGGCTCGAAAGGCGAAGTGGCCTTATTGGTGGGCTTGGCGCTTCAAGGCCAAGAGCCTGCAAGTGCAGATGCAGAGACAGTTGCGATTGCCGTGCGTGCTCTGCGCCGCGTAGGTTTGTCGACGCAGGCTATCGACTTAGCACGCGAATATATGTTGGCATTAGATATGGTGGCTCCATCACGCCCGGTGGCGGCTACCGCACCAGCCCCCCAACCGACGGCTACCAAGCCAAGTCCTGCCCAGACAACACCATCCACGGGCTTGCGCGCAAACACGTCAATGCCAAATCAGGCCAAAGCCAAATCCCCTGCTGTGGCCGCAAAACCTAGTCAGGCCGCACTCCCGCCATCAACTCGTGCACCTGCACCCAAAGCCGCGCCGAAGTCCAAGGCAAAAGCGCCATCAAAGCCCAGCTGGACCCCGCCGAAGTGAACCCACAGATTGAAGCTTTCCTTGAGATGATTGGGGTGGAGCGTGGGGCAGCCCGCAACACTTTAGATGCCTATCGGCGCGACTTAATCGATTTTTCTGCTTTTTTGGCCGCGCGCAATGTCGAGACGTGCGATGTGGATCACCGAGATATAGAGGCCTTTGCGCAAGATTTAAGCGTTCGCGGTCTGAGTAGCACAACCATCGCCCGACGACGGGCGGCGTTACGCCAATTCTATCAATTTGCCGTCAGTGAAGGGTGGTGCCCAGACGACCCGACAAAGCGGTGGGATGGACCGAAACGAGCACGTACTTTACCGAAGACAGCGGAAATTTCCGACATTGACGCACTGCTTGCCGCAGCCACCCGCCTTAAGGGCTGGAAAGCAATGCGCGCAGCCTGCTTGATCGAGTTGGTTTATGGCTGTGGGTTGCGCGTAAGCGAATTGGTTGGCTTACCGATGCGGGCGGTGCCCAAACCAGAAGCAGCTGCGATGCGTGTTAAGGGCAAGGGCGGGAAAGAACGCTTGGTGCCTTTGGGATCCCATGCACGAAACGCCCTAGGTGCTTGGCTTGAGGTCCGTGTCCACAGTTTGCCTGATGGTGCTCAAGGAGGCGAAGCTGGCAAGTTTCTGTTTCCGGCAAAGGGCAAGGCCGGGCATTTTGGGCGACGCGAATTTGCGCGTCTTTTAGAGAGCCTTGCGATTGAGGCGGGCCTCGACCCAAGCAAGATGAGCCCACACGTGCTGCGCCATGCCTTTGCAACCCATTTGGTGGAGGGAGGCGCGGATCTGCGATCAGTCCAAGTGATGTTGGGCCATGCCGATATCGCGACAACACAAATTTACACCCATGTGGCTGATGCCCGCCTGACTGAGTTGGTTACCCAGAACCATCCCTTAGCCTATCGCACAAAAAAGGGCCCCTAAGGACCCTTCAAGCGATTTCGTTTTGATCTGGTGTAACTTTTTAGGCGATGTTTCGCCTTGCAGCGCGGATTAGGGCCGCTTCATCAAGGAAAGCCTGCTCGCGCTTTGCCTTTGACGTATTTGTCCGGCTTACCCGGCGCTCTTCAAGCATTTCAAACTTTTTTTGCTCTTCAAAGGCCGCTTGCAAGTCACCGCGCAATGCTTCCAATTGTTCTTCTACGCCCACAAGCGAAGCTTCTAGATTTGCACGTTGTGCAACTAGAACTTGAGAATAGGCAACCCAATGGCTCATCATTCCGGGGTCTGCTTCCGCGCGGGTGCGCTCGCGCTTTTCGGAGACCAAGAGATCACCTTTCTTCCGCTCAATGTCTTCCCGCGTGCGCTCTGCCGCGCTGATAAGCATCTGCACGCTGTCGACCTTATGCTTGGCCAGTTTAATTAGCGTTGAGCCGGTTTTCATTATTACTTTCCCTGCGTTACAACTCCTATTTATACGCTGTGGGTTAAGAAATCGCTCTTTCGATCTGTCGAATTTTCCTGTGAGTAGAGAAACAGCACCATCGGCTCAATCATTTGCTTTAGTTATGACATCGACCTTGGCATTAGCTTTGTGTGTTCATGATGCTTGATAGCCGTTCGAAGGTTTCGGCAAAAGCTGTGCGCTCTTGTTTGCCCTGGCTAAGGAACTCTTCAAGTGGTTCTGCCAAGGCTATGGCACGATCTGTTCCCGGATCGGCACCGCGCCGATACGCCCCTAGGCGGATTAGTTCTTCCATATCCGAATAGGCTGCCAAGGCGCGCTTGGCATCGCGAACCAAAATTTGTTCTTCGGGGGCATGGCATTCGGGCATGAGACGTGAGACGGACTTCAGAATATTCAGCGCGGGAAAGCGGCCGCGTT
Organism: Aquidulcibacter sp.; assembly: GCA_027532555.1. Lineage (GTDB taxonomy): Bacteria > Pseudomonadota > Alphaproteobacteria > Caulobacterales > Aquidulcibacteraceae > Aquidulcibacter > Aquidulcibacter rimovensis. The sequence goes on along the minus strand of JAPZTJ010000009.1, from coordinate 56,085 downwards.
CAGCAATCGCCCGCTCAAGTACCAAGTGACCGTCAAGAATGCCGCGCACGGCATCCGCCACGGGCTCATCATGATCGCCGCCATCGACCAGAACCGTAAAAAGACCTGTGATCGACCCGATCTGATCGCCGCCCGTTGGAGAACCGGGGCCCGCTCGCTCAAGTAGTTTTGGCAATTCTGCAAATACGGTCGGCGTATAGCCCTTAGTTGTTGGCGGTTCACCGGTGGCCAAGCCAATTTCGCGCTGGGCCATCGCAAAGCGGGTCACACTGTCAAACAGGCAGAGGACTTGCAGACCTTGGTCACGAAAATGTTCTGCAACTGCGAGGGTCGTATAGGCTGCTTGCCGACGCTTGAGGCTGCTTTCGTCCGAAGTCGCCACCACCACGACAGAGCGCCGCAAACCTTCCGTGCCCAATGTGTCCTCAACGAACTCTTTAACTTCTCGGCCGCGCTCGCCAATCAGGCCGATCACAACCACATCGGCGGCGGCTCCTTTTGCCAGTTGTGACATGAGTACGGATTTCCCGACGCCTGAGCCGGCGAAGATACCCATACGCTGGCCTTGACACAGTGCGCAAAAAGCATCGATGGCGCGAATGCCCGTCTCCATCCGCTCGCCCACACGAACACGGGTATGAGCAGGTGGTGGAACGCCTCTCAATAGTCGAGGGTGGGAGCCATTTGCCACAGGCGGGCCGCCATCAATAGGATTACCAAAGGCATCAATCACGCGTCCGAGCCAAGCGGAGGACGGGGCGATCATGGGCGAGGTCCCTTCAAAGACGAGGCTGGCCCCCGCGCGCAGACCTTCCACCGTTTCAAATGGCATCAAAAGGGCGCGCCCATCGCGATAGCCGACGATTTCTAGGCGGGCATAACCTTCTGCCGCTTCCACAATAGCTCGAGCGCCCAGCGCCATAGCTTGCGGCGGACCACTTGCCTCCACCATCAGACCTTTGACAGCTACAATCCGTCCCTCATAGCGTGTATGGTCGTGACGCTTGAGCGTTTCGGCCAAATCAGCCAAGCGCACACCACTGCTTAGTCGTGAATGTCCATCTGGACGCATCCTGCCGCCCTACTTTCCCTGCAAAACCCGTTACACTTAAGACGCCATGTGAAGAAATGAGTGAACATGGTTGATAAAGTCGCATTTGAAGTGCTTCGCGTTAACCTGTCGTAAAGATCAATTCGGCAAACGTAACGCCAACATATGGAAAATGTCAGACAAGCCGCAAAAAGCGGTTAACCATCTTTAAGCAAATCAGCTTAGGAATGGGTCCATGGTTGTTACACCGCCCATTCAGGGCATGTCGGAGGGGGCTCCATGCGGGTTCTATTAATTGAAGACGATAGTGCGACGTCGCAGTCGATTGAGTTAATGCTGAAGTCTGAAGGCTTCAACATATACACGACTGACCTTGGCGAAGAAGGCGTCGATCTGGGCAAGTTGTATGACTACGACATTATTTTGTTGGACTTGACCTTGCCTGACATGAATGGTTTCGATGTCTTGCGGCAATTACGCAATTCTCGCGTTGGTACGCCAATCCTGATCTTGTCGGGGACGAGCGATATTGACACCAAAGTCCGTGGCCTCGGCGTTGGCGCAGACGATTTCGTCGCGAAGCCTTTCCACAAGGACGAATTAGTTGCCCGCATCAATGCCGTTGTTCGTCGCTCGAAGGGCCATTCGCAATCGATGATTCGCACGGGCGACATCGTAGTGAACCTCGACCAGAAAACAGTGGAAGTGAACAACCAGCGCGTTCATTTGACCGGCAAAGAGTATCAGATGCTGGAACTGCTTTCCTTGCGCAAGGGCACGACTTTGACAAAGGAAATGTTCCTAAACCACCTGTATGGCGGCATGGACGAGCCAGAACTAAAAATCATCGACGTCTTTATCTGCAAACTCCGCAAGAAGTTGGCGGCATCGGCCGATGGTCAGCACCATATTGAAACAGTTTGGGGCCGTGGTTACGTCCTACGTGACCCAACTCCGGGCGAGCAATCCGCCGCGGCTTAGAAGCCCAGCTAACTTCTCTCTTGATTTCAATTACCTTGAAAAGGGCTCGTCATGCGGCGAGCCCTTTTTTAGTTCCGTTTACCGCATGGCACAGTATTTGCTGGCAATCGCTTTAGACACACAGAATGTCATAAGAGGAAGCAAAGCGATGAGAGATATACCACGCTATACCGTCGAAGCGTCATTCTGACCCCGGGAATTGCGCGACTAAATGAGCAGGTGTTAGGCCCGTCCATCCGTCTGCAGGTTCGCCTGAGTTTTTGGCAGCGGCTCATGCGGGCCGTTGGCCTTCAAAGCTGAGTCCAAATCTATTTGGACCAGATTGCGTTCTGTTTGGCTGCTGTGTCGCAGGCCGAACAATTCATCACATCAGTAAATGCAGGCCAAAGCGTAGAAATCACTTTCCCTATGTGTCCAGCTGATCTATTTGTTATAACAAAGAGACCAGCCTAGGATAAAGACTATGACCCCACCAGCAACGGCACTGCGCAATTATGACGCGGTAGAGCTGCGCCGCTTGGACGTCGCGCACCATTTACCGGCGCAAGCAGATTATGGCGAAATCCGTGACTTGGGGGGATCGCGCATCATTACCCGCGCCGAAGGCTGCCAATTCTGGGACATTGATGGCAAAGCCTATTTCGATGGCATGGCCGGGCTTTGGTGCGTTGGTGTCGGTTATGGCCGGAAAGAACTGGCCGAAGTCGCCCATGAGCAGATGTTAGAACTGCCCTATTACAACAGCTTCTTTAAAACCGCGACCGCGCCTGCCGTGCGTTTAGCGGCTAAAATCGCGGGCATAGCAGGTGGCGAGCTGCAGCATGTGTTCTTCAATTCGTCTGGTTCTGAAGCGGTCGACACCATGTTTCGAATGGTCCGCCACTATTGGGCAGTTCAAGGACAACCCTACAAAAACATCTTCATCTGCCGCCGCAATGGCTATCATGGGTCAACGGTGGCTGGCGCTAGCTTGGGTGGCATGAGTGCTATGCATGCCATTGGCTCCCTGCCCATACCGGGGATCGAGCACGTTATTCAGCCCTATGCCTTCAACGAAGGCTTTGGTGAGGATGAAGAAGCCTTTTCAACGCGATGTGCGCAAGAAGTTGAAGACCGCATCTTGAAGGTCGGCGCACACAATGTCGCGGCCTTCGTTGGCGAACCAATCCAAGGGGCTGGCGGCGTGATCATCCCGCCCAAAGGCTATTGGCAGAAGGTTGAAGCAATCTGCCGGAAATATAATGTTCTCTTGGTGGCTGACGAAGTTATTTGCGGCTTCGGCCGCACGGGCCAATGGTTTGGCCACAATACTTATGGCTTTACGCCCGACATCATTACCACTGCCAAACAACTATCGTCCGGCTATGCCCCAATCTCAGCAACAATCGCGTCACGCGAGATTGTTGAAGTTCTGCGCGAAAAAGGTGGCGATTTTGTTCATGGCTATACCTATTCCGGACACCCGATGTGTTGCGCTGTAGCAGAACGAAATCTGGAGATTATTGAGCGTGAAGACCTCGTGACCCGCACACGCGAAGTCACAGGCCCCTATCTCGCGAAAGCGCTGCAGCGTTTGGTTGGCCATGAACTGGTTGGGGAAGTGCGCTCGCAAGGCCTATTGGGTGCCGTTGAGATTGTCTCAGAGCATGGCACGAACCACCGCTTTGGCGGCAAGGAAGGCAAAGCAGGCCCCATAGTGCGCGACGCCTGTATCGCCAACGGCCTGATGGTGCGCGGTATTCGCGACAGCTTGGTCATGTGTCCGCCGCTCATCGTATCTACGTCTGAAATCGACTTCATGATCGACACAATCGAGAAGTCGCTGAACCAGTGCCTGCCCGCCTTACGTGCCATCTAAGCTATTTGGCGTAGTGGGCACGTTAGCAAAGAACCCTCCGCAGTCCTTTGCACTTGGCCAGTAGCACTCAAAGGGCTAATAGGGCCTCCTACGGAGAGATATCATGGGTTTAAAAGTTGCTGTTGTCGGCGCAACCGGCAATGTTGGTCGCGAATTGCTTGCTTTATTGGCAGAGTTGAAATTTCCGGTTTCAGAGATCGCTGCGATTGCGTCGCGTCGATCGTTGGGACGTGAAGTCTCGTTCGGCGACAAGACATTGAAATGTCAATCCCTTGATTATTTTGACTTTACTGGCTGGGACATCTGCTTGATGAGTGCGGGTGGATCAACATCAAAAGAATGGTCCCCCAAGATTGCCGCGCAAGGCTGCTTGGTCATCGACAATTCCAGCCAATGGCGCATGGACCCCGACGTTCCCTTGGTGGTGCCTGAAGTCAATCCAGACGCAGCGATGAATTATAAGAAGAAAATGATCATCGCAAACCCCAACTGCTCTACCGCACAATTGGTTGTGGCCCTGAAACCCCTGCATGACCTCGCGAAGATTAAGCGCGTGGTTGTTGCGACCTACCAATCGGTTTCTGGCACAGGTAAAGAGGCCATGGACGAGTTATGGACCCAAACACGCGGCATCTTTGTGAATGATCCGGTAAAAACCGAAGTCTATCCAAAGCAAATCGCTTTCAATGTCATCCCCCATGGCGGTGACTTTATGGAAGACGGCTATACGACCGAAGAATTCAAGCTCGTCGCAGAAACCAAGAAAATGTTAGACCCTGCGATCAAAGTCACGGCGACCGTGGTACGCGTGCCTGTGTTTGTAGGCCACTCTGAAGCTGTGCACATCGAGTTTGAAAACCCTATCAGTGACGATGAAGCCCGCGAAGCCTTGGAAGAGGCTCCCGGTGTCGTCGTAATGGATCGCCGCGAAGCAGGTGGCTATATGACGCCGGTTGAAGCAGCAGGCGAATTCCCGGTCTATGTGTCGCGTATTCGCAGTGACCCAACCGTTGAAAACGGTTTGGCTATGTGGGTGGTAGCCGATAATTTGCGTAAAGGTGCGGCCCTCAATGCCATTCAGATCGCCCAGCTATTGGTTGATCGCGGCGCATTCGAGAAAAAGCTGACGGTGGCGGAAGCCTAGTAAGACAACTTGACCTTGCCCCTTTTGCTTTGCGCTTGGCGGGGTGGCGCTAGGCAGCAAAAGGGGGAGCAATGACAGCATTAGAACGCACAAAGTTGCCGCTAGCATTCTGGGCGGCGCTGTCTGCTTATAGCATGTGGGGTCTGCTTCCTGCTTTCCTGCATCTTTTTTCCAGTATCCCGCCGCTGGAAGTCACTGCCCAACGGATTGTCTGGACCCTTCCATGTGCTTTCCTTGCCGCCCTGATATTTGGAGGTTTTGCGTCGCTGCGGATAAGCGCACGCACTTTGGGCCTGTTAGCACTATCGGCGGCCTTGATCGGCGGCAATTGGCTCCTCTATGTCTGGGCAGTCGGCCAAGACCGCATTTTGGAATCAAGCCTTGGTTATTTTATCAATCCGCTGATCAATGTGTGCATGGGCGTGGCATTTTTTAAGGAAAAGCTGACTAAGTGGCAGATCGGTGCACTGACCTTGGCGCTGTTAGGTGTACTAAACCAAACCTTCTTAGTTGGGGCCTTTCCCTATGTTGCGCTGGGCCTTGGATTTTCCTTCGCGCTTTATGGATTGGTACGGAAGCTTGCCCCGGTTCAGCCGGCGGCTGGTTTGTTCTGGGAATCGGCCATCTTGTTTCTGCCCGCTCTCGCAATCATCATTTGGCACATTCAAAGCGGCGGCGCCGTAATGGGCGGCTCTTTCGGGATGATGGGCTTGCTGGTTCTCTTGGGCCCTGCGACGGCTATCCCACTGATTTTATTTGCAACTGGCGCACGCGGGCTCAAGCTGACAACGTTGGGATTGTTGCAATATCTAGCCCCAACGCTACAATTTAGTACTGGGCTTGCTTTGGGTGAGCATTTTACCCCAGCCCATGGCGTGACCTTCGGCCTAATCTGGGCAGGCCTCGCGCTCTATAGCGTCGCAACCTTCCAATCGAGCCGAAAGAACGTCTGAGGACTGCCCTCGACCAGACACGAAAAAAGGCCCCAGCTAGATAGCCGAGGCCCAAATAAGTTCTCGCATGCAGGGGACCTAAAAGAAGGTCGAAATCCTGTTGGCAAGTAACATGCCACGGTTCCATTCATTGCGAAAGTGGAAAAATACTTGGTTGACAATTTATTGATGTCTCAAAACGCAACATTGGCATCAAGCGGGCACGATTGGTAGAAAAAAGTACCAAAATGCAACATTCCTGCCTATGCAGGCAGCATTCGGCCTTTGTTAGCTTTTTCTAACCATGCTCTGCATGCAAACTATCTTCAAATGAGGTTAGGTTACGGCGATGCAATTGACAATCTTTGAAACTGGCCGCCCGCCTGAGCCTATTAGAGGGAGTTTTCCCTCTTACCCCACTATGTTGGAAGCCCTTTTGGCCCCTCATATGCCGGGACTTACCTGTCAAGTAGTGCATGTGTTGGACGGGAAAGAGCTGCCCGACCCCAGTTCGGTTGAAGCCGCTCTGATAACTGGCTCGCCTGCTGGCGTTTATGATGACTTTGATTGGATATCCGACCTCAAAAACTGGATCCAGCGCGCTAGCGCGAGGCAAGTTCCACAGGTAGGTATCTGCTTTGGACATCAACTCATGGCAGAGGCGTTTGGTGGACGTGCGCACAAAGCGCCGCAAGGCTGGGGCTTGGGCCGTCATACCTATCACGTAGGAAAGGCTGAGCCTTGGATGGTCGGGTCAAAGCAAAGGCTTCATCTGGCAGTGAGCCATCAAGATCAGGTACTGGAAGCACCGGCCACCGCGAGGGTCTTAGCCCACTCGGATTTCACGCCATATGCTGCCTTAGTTTATGACCATGCGCCTGCTCTGTCCTTCCAAGGCCACCCCGAATTCTGTGCCAGTTTTGCTGATGCCTTAATTCGGTCGCGCAGCGGCACACGGTTTTCCGAAGACATGGCCGACACGGCGCTAGCGAGCCTAAAAGCACCCTTAGACGGCGATGTGGTTGCGGCTTGGGTTGCTGGCTTTTATGCACATGCCTTAGGGTCTAGAGGTGCCAATCTGGGTCGAGCTGCTGCTTAGAATAAGGTGACAGCAAGGCCTGGATCACCCATGGCCATAAACCCAGGATTCCGGCAGCCCTCGCTGATCTTCCCATAAAGGAAGGCTTGGCCGTTTAAGTCCAACATCGCACCGCCTGCGGCAGTTAACACTGCGTCACCCGCTGCCGTGTCCCATTCCATGGTAGGCCCGAAACGCGGATAAAGATCGCCTTGGCCTGCCGCGATCAAGCAAAACTTCAAGGATGAGCCGCGTCTAACCAGTTCTGAGACCGAGACCTTCTTTAAAAAGGCTTCGGTATCTGGGTCTTGATGAGAGCGCGAGGTCAATACGGCCAAGGTCTCACCCGATGTCCGCGTCTGGATCGACTGCCAGGAGCCAATATGGTCAATCTGCCAAGCTGCACTTGGGGTCGTCCGTGAATCCCCGACCCAAGACAGCCCAGTTTCGGGCATATGAACAATGCCGACGACGGGTCTACCCCGTCGCACATAAGCAATGTTGACGGTGTAATCAGGATCACCCGACACAAATTCCCGCGTGCCGTCGAGAGGGTCTATCAGCAAAAAGTCGGCATCTGGATCAGCTAAGACCTTTAGACCATCGTCCCCCTCTTCCGTGATAAGCGGAACATCGGGCAGAAGTGTGCTTAAGCCGTCTAGAATGACCAAATTGGCGGCTAAGTCGGCCTCTGTGACGGGTGACCCATCAGACTTTGCTTCGGCATGGATGCCACCGCGTTTAACTACCAAAATGGCGGCACCTGCGCGCCTCGCCAATGCTTCAAGGGCGATTACCAACTCGTCTGGCACCGCAGAGATTGGGCTGTCGGAATGTTGCATATCTACCTTGAGTTTGAGGGGCGGGCAGCAGCGCCCAATGTTGTGGCAAGGTTTCGCGAGTGTGAATCGACGAGCCTGTCAAAACTTATGGGCTAAACCCACCACATGTTCAATTAATTGTGCAGCCTCATCAGGTTCATAAGGCTTGGCAGGGCTATGTCCCCACACGGGCCCCGGCCAAGCGGGATCTTTATCACTACGGCCTACAATATGAATATGTAGCTGACGCACCATATTGCCTAATGCGCCAATGTTGACCTTGTCGACCCCGGGCAGACCGGCCACCAATGTACCAAGCGCCTGAATTTCAGCCCAAACCTGATCAGCATCCCGTGGTGCCAAACCAAAAAGTTCCACCGCCCCAGGTACACGTGGTACAGCCACCAACCAAGGATACCGCACATCATTCATAACGCGCACCTCACACAATGGGAATTGTGCGGCAAACAACGTATCAGCGGCCAAGCGAGGGTCGAGTGAAAACGCCATTAGCTCAGGAAACTCGACCGTAAAGGAATCGCTGCCCAATAGTCGAACTCCAGGATCACATCCGGGCTATCCGTGTCCTGGAAATCATAGGCCGAGACATTTTTCGTCGCGATCAAGCGCAGACGCAATGCACCATGTCCATTGCTCAACACTGCCTTGTCGAGCACTTCGCTCCACGCGTAAATCGTATCGCCCGCGAACAACGGATTGATGTGACGACCAGCGTTGATTGCAAGAATTTCGGCGGCATTAGCCAAGCCATTGAAGGCCAAAGCACGGGCAATCGAGATCACGACGCCACCATAAATCAGGCGCTTACCTTGTCGGGCCTGCGCTTGGGCAATCGCATCGAAGTGTACTTTGGCGGTGTTTTGATAAAGCCGCGTGGCAATCTGATGCTCCGCCTCTTCGACCGTCATACCGTCAACATGATCGATACACTCTCCGATCTGATAATCCTCAAATGCGTAGGGCGAGCCAGCCAATTCAAAGTCGTAATTGCCGGACCAAGCAGGCACAGGCACTGGTAAGTCTTCAGGTGCAACAAAGGCAGGCAGATCAGGAATCACTGGCTCTGGCGCAGGTGCCTCAGTGTCGCCCTTATGCACCATGACCCAGCGTACATAAGACAAAATGGCTTCGCCCTGCTGATTGAAGCCAGTCGTGCGGACATACACTACGCCTGTTTTGCCATTTGAGTTTTCTTTGACGCCAATCACCTCCGAAATGGCTGACAGCGTATCGCCCGGGAAAACAGGCGCAAGAAATCGACCGTCAGCATAACCCAGATTGGCAACTGCATTGAGACTAATATCTGGCACGGTTTTACCAAAGACCGTGTGGAAAACCAAAAGGGGGTCGATTGGCGCGGCATCCAAATCGCCATCGCGGGCAAACGCGTCCGAACTATAGAGTGCATAACGTGAACCTGTCAGCGCGGTGTAAAGCGCGACGTCGCCCTCGGTGACGGTCTTCGGCGTCGCATGCCGCAAGACCATGCCAACTTGGAAGTCTTCAAAATAAAGTCCCGGGTTTGATTTCGTCATTAAAGTGCCTTTCTGTGCCGTTGGTTAGCGAGCGAAAGGCCCGCCTGCAAGGCTTAGAAGCGCTTGAAGTTGGCGACCAATGGTCACAAGTCCGGCACCGCATTGGGCGGATCCGTCCACCAGCAGCTTGGCTAAAGCATGGCGGATCAGCCTATTGTGATAAGCAGACCTGCAGATGGCCTCTCTTAAGAACGGAAAACGCCTTCTAAGTTATAGCGCAACGACCGAAAGCGCCTTATATCGGCTCTTTTCTGATCTGGTTTTGGGGGTGACGGTTTGAGCTCTGGATTATTGGCGCTGCTGGACGACGTCGCGGCGATCGCAAAAATAGCGGCCACAAGTTTGGATGATGCAGCCGCCCAAGCTGCCAAGGCAGGCGGTAAAGCTGCGGGTAAAGCGGCTGGCATTGTAATTGACGATGCCGCGGTCACGCCACGCTATGTGGTGGGCTTTGCTTCAGAACGCGAACTCACCATCATTGGCAAGATTGCCATGGGCTCACTCAAGAACAAGATGATCATCCTGTTGCCGGGTGCGCTGTTTTTGAGCTTTTTTGCGCCTTGGATCATCACCCCACTCTTAATGTTGGGCGGGGCCTACCTATGCATGGAAGGCTATGAGAAGGTAATGGATATTGTCCGCCCTCATAGCAGCCATGGCGACGACGACACGGCAGACGATGGAGACAAAACTTCCCTCGAGTTAGAAAATGAAAAAGTCGCGAGTGCCGTACGGACCGACTTTATTCTCTCAGCTGAGATTATGGCCATTACGCTTTCAACCGTCGCAACATCACCTTTGTGGCTGCAAGGCGGGGTTTTGGCGGTCGTAGGGCTCGGCATGACTGCGTTGGTTTATGGCGCGGTTGCTTTGATCGTGAAGGCGGATGACGCGGGTGCTGCAATGGCGCGCTCTGCCAATGGGGCAGTTTCGGCCTTCGGGCGCGGCCTCGTGCTCGGTATGCCAATTTTCCTGAAAGTTTTAACTTGGATCGGTATGGTAGCCATGTTGTGGGTCGGCGGTGGCATCATGGTGCATGGCCTCTATGAACTTGGCTATCCCGCGCCCGAAAAGACCATCCAACACCTCGCCACCTCGGTTGCGGCGTTCGTTCCGGCCCTTACGGGTCTTGTAACATGGTTCGTCAGTGCAGCGATTGCAGCAGTAATTGGCCTTATTGTTGGTGCGATTGTCGAGCCAATCGCCCATAGAGGGTTAGTCCCAGCCATCAGCGGTCTGAAAGGCTTGTTCAAGCGGAAAGTGTGATACGATAATTTGGTACCCGGCTTGACCTGAAGCATTCGATAGTTCATTTGTTATAACAAATGTCAGAAATGCATTCTCCTTCGCGTCATGTCTGCTCCGCAGCCAGTGCACCTACAACTTGGTACCACGCATCAGCAAAGCGCCCGTTTGCCCGAACTAGCCCCTTGGTTGGGGAACTGACCGCCGATGTCGTAATTATTGGTGCGGGCTTTACTGGTGTTTCTGCTGCGCTTGACCTAGCCGCTGCAGGTCTGAATGTGGTCGTGCTTGAAGCCAATGAGATTGGAGCTGGAGCGTCTGGCCGAAACGGTGGGCTTGCTTGCTCTGGCTGGCGCCATGATCAGAAGTGGCTAGAAGCGCGCATGGGGCGCGAGGATGCCCGTCGGCTGTGGTTGTTAGCTGAAGATGCAAAGGCTGATCTTCTCGCACGGATGCATGATTTCCATATTGATGCGGACTGGACCCCGGGGCAAATCTTTGCCGCTCATACACCCCGCTTGATGCAAGAGCTCGACAATGATGCGAACCATATGGCGCGCGCCTACGGCTATGAACTTCCACATCGCCTGGATAAAGAGCAAGTTGCGCATGCCCTTGGCTCATCTGCCTATCAGGGTGGCTGGCGAGATCCATCGGCGGGCCACGTCCACCCTCTCAAGTTGCTCTATGGCCTGATGCAAGCTGCCCTAGGAGCCAAAGCGAGTTTGCACGAGTATAGCCGTGTTATCGAAGTTGGGTCTGATGGCGGCAAGCGCTTTGCCAAGACACCAACAGGACGGGTTGTAGCCGATCACATCCTGCTGTGCGGCGACGGCTATCTTGACGGAATTGAGCCCGATGTAGAAGCGCGCGTGCTACCTATTGGCAGTTTCATCATCGCGACAGAACCCCTGCCTGCGGACAGCCAGATTCTACCCCTGCACGATTCTGCCATGGATACGCGCTTTGTTGTCAATTATTGGCGCAGGACAGCAGAACGGCGTTTGATTTTTGGCGGCGGCGAGAAATACACGCCAAGCTGGCCCACTGATATAGAGAGTTTTGTGCGGCGCAATCTGGTGAAAATCTATCCAGAACTCAGCGGCATTCAGGTTACACACGCCTGGGGAGGGGCCCTTGGTATCACGCCCACGCGCCTGCCTTACTTGCGTCAGATCCGTCCTGGCCTGTTGTCGGCGTCAGGATACTCTGGTCAAGGTGTTGTTCTGGCACCCTATTTTGGACGCATTCTTGCAGCCTGCGTCTTAAGCCAGCATCGCGACTATGACGTAGTGTCACGCATGCCCGTGCCGGAGTTCCCGGGCGGCCGCGCGCTTCGTTGGCCGCTTTTGACGGCAGCTATGACTTGGTATGCACTGCGAGATAAACTACCGTGAGACGATCCACTGGCTGAGGAGGCCAAGACGTGAAACTTAGCGAGCCCCGCCTGTTTCGTTCCCAATGCCTGATCAATGGCCTTTGGATCGGCACCAGCGACGAAGCAATCTACAACCCTGCAACCGGGGAGGTTCTTGGCAAGGTCCCAAGACTTGGTCGCGAGGCGGCTGAAAAGGCGGTGTCAGTTGCGCAAGCAGCTTTGCCTGCCTGGCGGGCCAAGACCGCTAAGGAGAGAAGTGCGATCCTGCGGCGCTGGTTTGACTTGATCCTTATCCACCAAGAGGATTTGGCACAGATCCTTACAGCGGAGCAGGGCAAGCCGATCGCAGAAGCGCGCGGGGAAATCGCCTATGCCGGCTCCTTCATTGAGTTTTATGCCGAAGAGGCTAAGCGGATCTATGGCGAGACTTTACCTTCACCAAGGGCGGATGCCCGTATCTTGGTATTACGGCAGCCGCTGGGAGTTGTGGCAGCCATTACCCCATGGAATTTCCCTGCCGCGATGATTGCTCGCAAGGTCGGGCCAGCGCTAGCTGTTGGCTGCACCATGGTCCTGAAGCCTGCACCTGAGACGCCCTTTACCGCGTTGGCTTTGGCCGAACTGGCTTGTGAAGCTGGCGTCCCTGCAGGCGTGCTTAATGTCGTAACGGGCGATGCTGTTGCGATTGGCGAAGTCTGGTGTGCCAGCGAGGTTGTGCGTGGATTGTCCTTCACTGGTTCCACCCCGATCGGCAAGCTTTTGATGCGCCAATGCGCCGACACCGTGAAGAAGCTGGGCCTCGAGCTCGGCGGCAATGCACCCTTCATCGTATTTGATGATGCCGATCTGGATGCCGCCGTCGAAGGCGCTGTCGCGTCGAAATTTCGCAATATGGGTCAAACCTGTGTGTGTGCGAACCGTATTTATGTGCAAGATCAAATTCACGATGCCTTTGTTACCAAGCTGACGGCTAAAGTCGCCGCCATGAAAGTTGGCCCAGGCACCGAGGACGGGGTTACACAGGGACCGCTCATCAATCAGGCAGCCCTCGCCAAGGTCCAAAGCCATGTTGCGGATGCCCTTAGCCAAGGCGCTAAAGTCCAGACTGGTGGTAAGGTTAGTCCTTTAGGCGGCACTTTCTTTGAGCCCACCGTCATAACGGGCGTAACGTCGGCCATGAGGTTTGCCAAAGAAGAAACCTTCGGCCCTGTAGCGCCCATCTTTCGCTTCCAAAACGAGGCCGAAGCCATTGCAGCGGCCAATGACACACCATTTGGCCTGCAGGCCTATTTCTATACCAAGGACTTAGCGCGCACCTTTCGCGTTGCAGAAGCTTTGGAAACAGGAATTGTGGGGGTTAATTCTGGCTTGACCTCATCAGAAGGCGTGCCTTTCGGCGGGATCAAGCAAAGCGGATTGGGCCGGGAAGGCTCACACCATGGGGTCGAAGAATATCTGGAGCTGAAATACGTCTATTTGGGCGGGATCAATTGAGCCGAAACTGTGCATAAGTGCACCCCATCCCCTTCGTGTTAATCTTTGTTAACCAATATTAGCTTATACTTAACAGAGTTAATCGAAACGAGCGGATGCGTACAGAAAGTGCCATTAGACTTGTCAGCCTTTTTGGCCCAATGGGGGCGTGATGTCGTGACAGCGGGTGGGGCTGCGGCCGTAGCTGGTTATCTGGCCTATCGCTTTGGCAAACAAAGACGCGTCCCACTCTCTAGCCCCCGTGCGAGTGCAGCCATCGCTGCCTCGGGTTCTGTTGCGCTCGTCTGGCCGGACAAAGACGACGGAGAGGGCTGGGGTCAGCCGGAGGAAGAGGCTGATGCCTCGACACGCGCGACCCTACTCAAACGTCTCGACCTAAAGGCAAGCAACCTAACCGAAGAGCCTTCGACATTCGAAATATTAGAAGCCTTGGTAGCCGCCTCAACAGAACTTGGCACTCGCCTCACGCTTTTGCGCCAAAGGGGTGAAGCGTTCACCCTGTCGGTTTTAGGGCTAGAGGTCATGGGCAAGCCTCATGGCGCGAAAGCCATTGTTTGGTTGACGCCAGGTGCCGCCGCAGGGGACCTAGCAGGGGCGGAGAAAGCCAGTTTCCCGGCTTGGCGCACAGATAGCCAAGGTGCGCTGTTATGGGCCAACACCTCCTATCTGAAAGCGGTCGAAGCGGTCGATTTGGAGGACGCGCGCGCGCGCGACTGCGCCTTAGACCAGAAATCGCGTGACGATGCCGCCCAAGCGGCAAAAGGCCAAGCCTCTACCGCTACGCGAGCAATTACCATTGATGGCAGGCGTCGGATGTTGCGGATCAGCTTGTTCCCAGCAGACGACGGGGCTGCTGGCGTTGCCTTCGATGTAACCGAAGAAATCGAAGTGCGCGATACCTTGGCGCGAGAAGCCAAAGCGCATGAAGAGACATTAAACCATTTGACCGATGCGGTTGCGGTATTTGACTCAACTCGTCGCCTGACAACGCACAATAGCGCCTTCTCAAACTTGTGGGGGCTAGAGGATGCGTGGCTAAATGATGGACCAACTCATGGCGAATGGTTGGATCGGTTGCGCCAGTCAGCCAAAATCGCCGCTACCCGCGACTTTGCCGCGTGGAAGGCGAAGGAACTCTCACACTATCAAGAACCTGGCCTGATCCCGGATGAAACTTGGACCATGCCTGATGGTCGCATCCTACGTGTAGCGCGGCAGCGTCAGCCGTCGGGTGGACTCTTGATTCTGTTTGAAGACATTTCCGACAAGATGGGCCTGCAGGCACGGTTTAAAACTTTGATTGAAGTTCAGCGCGCGACACTGGACAAATTGGGCGAAGGGGTAGCTGTATTTACAGCGGACGGGCGACTTTCCTTAGCCAATAGCGCATTTGCCCGAATGTGGGGGCTCGATCAAAGCTTCCTTGAGGCGCTACCAGAATTTGATCTGGTTGCAGAGCGTGCGATCCTTGTGCACCGCGACCCTGCCTTCTGGAGCGAGTTAAAGGCCAGGATTTCCGACCCGTCACCACGTTCGCGTCAAGAAAAGCAAGGCGAGTTTGTCTGCGCCGATGGCACAAGCCTAACGTGGCTAATACGCCCATTGCCAGATGGCGCAACTTTAGCCGCCTTCGCCGATGTAACCGCTGCCCGCGAAGTTGAGACGGCGTTGCGCGATAAGGCGGCCGCCTTCCAAGACGCAGACCGGCTTAAGACTGAATTTGTGCGCAATGTCAGCTATCAATTGCGCACACCACTGACCACCATTGGAGGCTATGCAGAGCTTTTGGCAGCGGGCGTAGGTGGTACTTTGACCGAGTCGCAATCGGACTATTTGAACGCAATCGGATTGGCATCTGGCCAATTGGAAAAGCTTATTGAGAACATTCTCGACTTGGCCATGATCGACGCGGGCCAGATGTCGCTGGACTTGGGTGACGTCAGTTTAGTCGAAACCCTCGAAGTGACGGCGGAAATCGCCCGCACCAACTCGGTCAATGACCAAGTCCGAATTGTGGTGGAATGTGACGAGAGCGCTGGGATCATCCGTGCAGACAAGGCTCGCATTCGGCAGATATTGTTCAACCTTGTCTCGAATGCACTGCGCTTCACGGGTAAAGGCGACATGATCACCATTGGCGCGCGTCGATTTGACGACACAGTCCGCCTTTGGGTGAGTGACACTGGCCCCGGTATTGATATGGCGCGGCAGGCTTCTGCCTTTGAGGGCTTTGCAGATGGCGACCGGCGCGCAGGCGTCAGCCTGGCCTTGGTAAAGCGCTTTGTCGAATTACATGGCGGCTGGGTGTCTTTGGCGTCCCCCAATGCCAAGGGGGTAACAGTATCCTGCTATTTACCAGCGAGAGCCACCCATCTCCACGCAGCACCAGAGCTAGATTTAGCTAGCTAATGTCATTTCGCGGGCTCGCATAATAGGCCGAGCTATCGTTGTCTCGTGCCGCCGCGGCGCTCGCCAAAGCAGCTTCGATGCCCTTTACAAGAGATTCAGGCGACACGGGCTTCGCGATATGGACATCGCAACCGGCATCAAGCGCCTGCTCGACGTGTTCCTTCATCGCATTAGCGCTAAGCATTGCAATCGGGGTGCGGGGTAATTGGGCCGTCAACTCAAGAAAGCGGATCGCCTTAGTGGCTTTAAGGCCATCCATTTCTGGCATTTGCATATCCATCAAGACAACGTCAAACTTGCCAGCTTCAAAGGCTTCTAAGGCCTTCACACCATTTTCGACGACCGTAAGATCAACGCCATAGGGCTGTAAGATCATCGCCACCACACGTTGATTAGTCGGATGATCTTCCGCCAATAAAATCCGTAACAGCCGCGAGGGCTTGATTTCCTCGGCGGCGGCCGGCTTTGCTGTGGTCGGCTGTGCCTGTGCTGCAATATCAAAAGCATCCAAGGACATTGATCGGCTCAAAGGTAACTTGATCATAAAGGTTGAGCCTTGATTTGGGGCCGACACTACACTGATGATACCTCCCATCATCTCGGTGAGCGCCTTACAAATCGAAAGTCCCAAACCTGTGCCACCAAACTGGCGCGTGATGGATCCATCGGCTTGCTCGAACCGATTGAATAATCGGTCGCGAGCCTCGTCATCAAATCCGATACCCGTATCTGAAACCTTGATGATTAGAGTTTCAGCCTCCCCATTATTCTCTGCCTCAATGACCTCAACCTGAACTACGACCTCGCCTTCCTTGGTGAACTTCACCGCATTTGACGCGAGGTTGGAAACAATCTGGCGAATTCGAACCGCATCACCCTTGAACAAACCGCGCGCATTGGTTCCAAAGGTTAGACTGAAGTTCAGGCATTTTTCATTGGCTGCGGTCTGCATTAAGTGAACGGCCGCCTGGATCGACTCCTGCAAGTCGAACGTCTCAACTTGTAGGGACAATTTGCCCGCCTCAATTTTCGAAACGTCGAGAATGTCGGTGAGGAAGCGTTCAAGTGTTTGGCCCGATTGGCAGATTAAGTTGACCATCTCAATCTGTTCGTCGCTCAACTCTGTGCGACCTAGCGCTCCAGCCAAGCCAATCACACCGTTTAGAGGCGTGCGAATTTCGTGGCTCATGTTGGCGAGGAAAACACTTTTGGCTTTGCTCGCAGATTCCGCCGCAGCACGGGCTTGCCGGATTGCAGCCTCAGATCGGCTATTGCGCAGAACATACGCTAACTGGTGTGTAATCAAGCGCCAATTGATGGGCTTCACAACAAAGGATGTGGCCCCTGCGGCGAAGGCCAAATCAATGGCCTCCATATCATCGCGGCCTGTGATCACGACGACAGGCACACTCAAAAGCCGCGGATCACGACCCATTGCCTCCATAAGCTCAAAGCCATTCAAGTTCGGCATATCAAGGTCCACGAGCGCGACGTCAAAGTCGCTCTTGCGTAAGGCCTCCATCGCAATCTGCCCATCTTCTGCGACGCTCACTTCCATGTTCGGGCTGGTGAGGTAGGAAATCGCAAATTCGCGCAGGATGGGGTCGTCATCGACCACCAAAACCCGCGCGAAGTCTGTCTTTATGAAGAGGTCAATGCCGGCCGGCGAGGTGCTCATGTTCGCCCCCAGCCTAAATGATGCAGGGCAAAGCAATGCTGAACGCTCGAACAACGCAGCTTCTGCAGCCGAGCACTTACCTTGGTCTTTGGCAACTGGAGAGGCATGGAACACTCAGCCATCGCGTTAATCAAACCCCACACCCAACAAATTTACCGGACTTTTTCAAAAAACATCGCAGAAATTCCTTAATTTTGGGTCAAATGGCGTGGAATCTTTCACTTAAGCACCCAAAATCTATACAAATATCTATGGTAGCGACCTCGAGATTGGGCCTAAACTAGGCTGACTAAAGTCAAGTCCAGAGTGTCAATCGATTACCTCACCAATTGTGAGGATACTGCACTGTCTTTAATAGGGAAAAGCTCAGTCAACGGAGAACGTCGCAATTTCCTCACGTAACTGGCCAATGCCGAGATTCTCATGCGATGAGATCGGCAAAACCTCAGGATGTGCAGCAGGACGCTTCTTCAAGGCCTCTTTGGTCGCACCAAGAACGACATCCAACTCCCCTTTCTTCAATTTATCCACTTTTGTGAGGATAATTTGGTAGGATAAGGCCGAGGTATCCAGCATGCGCATGACTTCAAGGTCATTCGGCTTAAGCCCGTGGCGGCTATCGACCAAAACGAAGGCCCGCTTTAATGTTGCACGGCCCCGCAGGAAGTCCCGCGTCGCTTCGTTCCAGCGCGCAATCTCAGTTTTCGACGCAACCGCATGGCCATAGCCGGGCAAATCGACAATCCGAATACGCTCAACCTCGTCTTTACCAGCAATGGCAAAGAAAATGAGTTCGCGTGTACGTCCCGGTTCGGAGGACGCCCTCGCCAGACCTTTCCGACCAACCAAAGCATTGACAAGGCTGGACTTGCCGACATTTGAACGCCCTGCAAAGCAGACTTCCGGCGCACCCATCGGGGGCAGATCAGACATGGTTTTGGCCGCCCAGAGGAAACGCGGTTCCAAACGAAAGAGCCGCTCTCCTGGCGGGAGATCGCGCATCGGAACCATGGGTTCAGACATGATTAGGCCGTCTTTTTCTTGCCAAGCTTGGCAAAAAATTCGTCAATCGGGTTTGAGGTGCCTGACCGCCTTGCAATCACATATTGCTGCACAATCGTAAGCAGGTTGGACCACGTGTAATAGATGACCAGACCGGAGCCAAAGCCTGCGAAAACGAATACGAAAATCCACGGCATCAGCGCAAAGATCTTTGCTTGCATCGGATCCGTCGCCGTTGGCTGCATCTTTTGCAAGAGCCAGAATGACACGCCATACAAGATAGGCCACGCACCAATTGCTAAGAACGTCCCAATTAGCGGCAAGGCGGTTGGGTCATAAGGAAGCAAGCCGAATAAATTAAAGACGGTCGTTGGGTCCTTGGCCGACAAATCGGGGATCCAGCCATAGAAAGGCGCGTGGCGCAGTTCAAGCGAGATTGAAAGGACTTTGAACAACGCGAAGAAGATCGGCATTTGCAGCAGCGCTGGAATACAGCCTGCGACCGGATTGATCTTCTCAGTTTGATAAAGCTTCATGGTTTCTTGCTGCTGGCGCTGCACGTCCGCGGCAAAGCGTTCCTTAATTTCCGCCATTTTGGGTGCGAGATCGCGCAGTTTAGCAAAGCTCTTATAGCTCGTGTAGACCAGCGGGAAGGTAACGATCTTGATAACCACTGTGACCATTAAGATGGCTACACCAATGTTATTGGCCACCAAGCCATTGAAGAACATCAGCATCGCATAGAAGGGCTTGGTCAGGAACCAAAACATCCCCCAGTCCACGGCATCCTCAAAGCGCTGAAGACCCAATTCTTGGCCGAGGGTGCGCAACTCAGATACACGCTTGGAGCCTGCATAAAGATGTTGTGTGGTGGTCAAGCTTTGACCGGCCCCCAAGGCTACGGGTGCTGCAATAAAGCTCGACTCAAATACTTCTTCATTGGGTAATTGGGTCACTTTGTAGGCGCCATCCACTTTGGTCTTTTGATCGGGGATCAAAGCAGAAAGCCAATATTTATCCGTGATGCCGAGCCAGCCGCCTGTACCAGCTTGTTGCAAGGCTTCACCCTTTTCAAGCTTTTGGTAATTCATAAGCTTCAGCTTGCCATCAAACATACCAACCATGCCCTCATGATTAATTCCGTTGGGCGGCTCTTTTGGTTTGGCGTGGCGGCGTATCGCGCCATAGGGCTGCAGCGTGACTGGTGCTGCGCCCGCATTTTCGACCGTGTCCGTGATGGTGAAAAGATAATTCTTATCGACCTTTACGACACGTTTGAAGGTTAGGCCTTGGCCATTGTCATAGGTCAGCGTGATCGGTGTAGCCGGCGTCAGCTTTTCGCCTGTCGTGGCCTTCCAAACAGTGTTTGGCCCAGGCAGTGCACCCGCGCTACCATCTGGGGCGGTAAAACCAAAAAACGCATAGTAGCCATCCGCTGTGCCTTGCGGGTGCAAGAGCGTGACCGCCTTGGAATCCGTTTTTATCGTGTCCTTATAGCGCTTTAAGACCAAATCATCGAAGCGCCCACCAAGGGTCGAGACAGTACCGCTGACGGCATCGGCATCAATGCTGATGCGCTGGCTTAGCCCCAAGGCGTCAGGACGGCTGACAGGCTGGCCCGCTGAAGCTGCAGTTTGAACAGGTGTTACTGTGGCAGTTGAGGCTGCAGCCTTTTGGGCAGCAGCCTGCGCCTCGCGCTTTTGGGCCATCTCTGCCAGTCGAGCCTTCTCGCGCGGCATTTCATAGAAATATTGAAAGCCAAGCAGGATCGCCAGGGACAAGGCAATCGCGATCGCGAGGTTCTTGGTATCAGGCGCTGAGGGTGGCGGAGACATGGGAGACGGGGACATTGGGGTCCTTGCTATCAGCTTCTAAGATGTGGCTGTTGCGGTTGTAACATATAGAGGGGCAGACTTCGCCGACAGCCTTAAGAACAGGGTAGTCAGGTCGTCAAGCAAAGCAGGCCATTCTGCTGTCACAGTTGCAGTACGTGCGACAGCTACATAGTCAAAACCTGGCCGACCATGAAGCGGCAATAGCTGTAACATTGCCGCGCGCAAGCGACGACGTGCTCGATTGCGCGTGACGGCATTGCCGACTTTTTTGGAAGCCGTCAGGCCATACCGGATCAGGCCCTTAGTTTCAGCCTTCACGTCAGCAGAAGACCTAACCTGCAATAACACAAATCGCCCAGCGGCCTTGCGACCCTGAGCGACATGCAAAAACTGACGACGGATAGTCAGCCGATCAATGATAGCAGGCGGGCTAACGGACATGGGACTGCCCTAGCCGCCGAAAATCCTAAGCGCTCAAACGCTTACGGCCTTTGGCGCGACGACGAGCCAAAACCAGACGACCGCCTTTTGTGGCCATACGGGCGCGGAAACCATGGCGACGAGCGCGGACGAGGTTAGATGGTTGAAACGTGCGTTTCACGGCTGTTACTCCTGGCGGACAACCGCCTTGATCGAGAGGAAATTTGAACGGGCGCTGTTACAGAGCGCTTGGCGAAGAGTCAATCTCTGCACGCAGGCAGAGACATCTATTTCGAGGTTAGAACTGCTTTCTAAAGCTCAGTTCCACAGAACGGCCGCGTGGTGCAAGCAGGGCTTTTTGATAAGCTTCCGGCGTATTGCCTGCAGAGTCGCGTACGCTCTGAGCAGAATCTGTCAAATTGTCGACTCGCAAGATCAATCGAGACCCTTTCAAGAAGGGTGTCTTCTTGACCCAGTTTGGACGCGCCTCGAAGTTCAAGAAGCCGCGCAAATTGACGGTGAATAGATCATCGAAGTAAAGGTCTGTCGCACCGGGAACCCCGCGTGCGCTGGCAATAATCTTGTTCTCCCCGCGCCATTCCCCAAAGGCGCGGAAGCCAATTCCCATATAGGACCAACCACCATTGAATTCGACCGTATGACGGCGTGATCCGCCACCATCATCAACCGCCGCCCCGTCGAGCAAATCCAACTTTGGCAAATTGGGAGCCAGTACGATGGAGTCTTCTAGCTTAATGGAATGGAAGATGGAGATGCTCCAACGGCCGGCCTGACCACCTTGGCCGCCGCCAAAACCACCCCCGCCAAAGAAAACGCTGGGCGGGGGACCGCCGCGTCCGCCAAAACCGCCGCCAAAGCCGCCCGGGATGCCCGTGGCGGGGCGTTGACCAGATGGTTGGCTGGTTGGACCAGCCGGTGGCGTAAGTGCTTGGCTTGTACTTGGTCCCTGGCCCGATCCACCCTGCGGCCTTGTTGGCCGTTGGCCGGACCCAGTTTGTGGGCTGCTAGTGGTAGCCGCCGGCGCTTGTGGGCGTGGGCCGCCACCAAATCCGCCGCCAAATCCACCACCCGCGCCACCGGGGCCACGCCCAATCTGTGGACCGAAGCCTTTGGAGAAGGAAAAACCATAGCGGAAAATCGTACTATCTGCGGAATCATAATTGATTGGACGCTGGTCAATCCCGGTCAGAACGCCAGCACTATTGCGTTCAAACCGGCGCGGATAAGCCGCCTCCAATGCGGGCGTCAACACTGGAAAGGAAGCGATGGTGTCTTCGCTCGTATTGACCGCATAACTGAGTGTCAGGTCGAGGCCTTCAAACTTGGCGGGCGAATAATTCACACTGAATGTCGTGTCTGCGCGGCTTTCGGCCTTGAGCCCTGAATTTCCGCCGCTTGTGCGATTGACCAAAACAGTTTGGCCGGTTTGGAAATCAAAAACCGCAGAACCCGGCGTGACGAGAACAGGATTACCCAATTGCTGAATACTAGGGGCGGCTTCTGATGCATCATAAGCCATGGAAAGGCGTAAGGTGCTGATCGGGGACCAATTGACGCCGAGGCCCCCACCTTGCAGACCACCAAAATCCGACAGGTCGGTGTAAAAGCTGTTCACGCTGACGCTTAAATCGCCAAACTTCTCACCGAAGCCTGAACGGCGACTGGTTACAGGGATCGAGAGATTTCCCCGCGCTGTCACATCACCCCGGCTAAGATTGGTCAGCGTGACTAGCCCATTGCGAGAGGCCTGAGAATCGAGTTGGCGATCTTGATAACCAATGCGGAATGATCCTCGGATCGGGCCCGCGGGCACATCAATTAAGGGACCGGTTGTGTTATAAATTGCTTCAAAAACACTGACGGTGGAGTTGGTTGTCTGTGGCTGCGTCAAGGCAGACAGTGTTTTAGTATCTGACTTTGTCTGATCGGCAGAACCTGTGGCCGTCCACTGCCAACCGGCTGTTGTGCCATTGACCGTGACCGCTGCACGCGAGGTGTCGACTTTTGAGGTACGCTCGATTGGCGTGTTCGCAGCAGGCAGCCCGGCTGGGGTGGGGGCTAAACCCAATAGACTTTGGGTTTCATTAGAGTCAAAGCGGAAGTCGAAGGTGGCCCCCATCGATTTACCGAAATTTCGATTGTAGCTAATGCCCAGCTCTGCGGCGCGTGTCTCAGGCAAAAGGGTTCTAAACTCAGTACTGGTGGGGGCTGTGGCACGACGCACGCCACGCGCCGCTTCGGTGACACTGTTCTGACTTGAAACTTCTCCATTGATGGACAAGCGCCCTTTGGCTCCAATGGTCAGCAAGCCCAGTTCGATTTCGCCGCGCGATTGCTCACCTTCCGCCGCTGTCCCTGCGCTCATCTCTGTCGTGATAGCACGAAAATTGTCTCTCAGAATGAAATTGATAACGCGCTGATCCGCCGAATAGCCGTATTGGAGCGCAGTCGATTCTGGGAAAATCTCAACCCGCAGAATAGCTTCTGAAGCAAGGCCTTGCACATCGCGGAAACTGCTAATCCGGCGACCATTCAGCAAGATAACAGGCGGACCGCTGCCACGGCCACGACCGGAACCTGCGCGCGGCCCTAAAGCTGCAAGTACTTCAGCAATGTTAGAGGCACCCAGGGCTGTGATCTCGACGGGGTCCAAAGTGGTTTCTGGAACGGCATCTCCGGGTACAGAGTTTGGGCCACGTTGTGCACGAACCACAATTTCTTCGACAGGCTGTTCTGTAACTGCGGTTGGTGGATCCACAGGTTGGGCGGTGAGAGGGACAGAATTAGCTTTGGCTGGCTGCAACTGGGCTGTTTGGGCTAAAAGCGGTGCGGGCGAGGCAAAAGGCATCAGAGCAGCTGCGCTGCTTAAAAGTGCCAAACGAATGGACATCGGGGAGACCTATTTTTCTTGTTGGACGGCTTTAAGCCAGCCAGTTGGAATTTTGCTTAGCGTGTTCAACGTGCGTATACGTTTATTCCGTCGCATAAGATGATGACAAAGTTGTTATGGCAAAAATGGGGGCTTATGACCAATTCTACCCAAGGCGCGTGCAGTGCTGTCTTCCCATATAGGACTTCAAAAACCGGGCTAAAAGATGATGAGCAGAATTAAGCGACACATTATCTTGATCGAAGGCCCAATAGGCGCAGGCAAAACCAGCCTCGCCCTGCGGCTGGCGGAGGATTTGGAAGCTAAAGGACTAGAAGCCCGCGCTTTTCTGGAGTTCGACCCTGATCACCCCATCCGAACGGAACAAGTCGATCTTTTGTCTGGTCGGGAGCCAGAGCCCAAAACTTATGGGCTCGAACCTTGGGCACGGCTGGCGGCCCAATGTATCGTCAATCGAGGCATTGTTTTACTGGATGCGACCTTGATCCAGAACACCCTGCTGCCCGCTTTTGCTGCTGGTGTCTCTGAAGAACAAATCCCTCACCTTGCCAAGACGCGCTTGGCGGCCGTAGCCAAGGCCAAGCCAATGGTTGTATATCTCCATGTCGACGACATGGCCGACCACCTCGAGCGGTTGCATAGGTCAAGCACCCCGTCATGGTCTGCGGGCAATTTGGCATGGATCGACGCAACACCATGGGCGCGGGCCAGAGATCTGAAGGGCATGCGAGCTTTGATTGGCTTTCATGAAGCTTGGCAGATTTGGGTAGAGACTTGGCTGGCGCAACTTGGCGATACAAGTCTGGTTCTTCGTGCCCATAGCGACGAGATCACCTCATTGAGCCAAGTTGTTTTGAATCATGCAGCTAAACCCAGCTGAATGAAGCTATTTTGCCACTTCGCCTGACGAGAAACGTTGACGAAGCAGTCACTCTCTTCCATGTCACAAGCAGGTAATCCGGGGATGAGCATGGCAGGTCCACAAGCACACGATAAGCGCCCTTTATCGCCACACCTGCAAGTCTGGCGTTGGCACGTGACGATGGCGACATCGATTTTTCACCGGGCATCGGGCGTTGCCCTTTACTTGGGAGCGATAGTCCTCACCACGTGGGTGATGGCCTTGGCAAGCGGCCCCGAAGCCTATGGGGCATATATGGCCTTCTTGATGAGCCCGCTGTGTCTCTTGGTTCTTTTCGGCATCACAGCAGCGGCCTGCTATCATTTGGCCAATGGCATCCGCCACTTAGCTTGGGATGCTGGCAAAGGGTTTGACCCAAAGGTGTCCACCGCCACAGGTTGGGCGACAATCATTGCAGGTGCCGTCGGGGCTGTTTTGGTTTTTGCACTCGCGTTTTTGGCTTAGGAGGCAGACGATGACTCATTCATTACGTACGCCATTGTCTCGCGCCCGTGGTCTTGGTTCGGCCAAGCATGGCGTTGGCCATTTTATCCAGCAACGCGCGACCGCAATTTTCCTAACCGTCCTGTTGCCTTGGTTCGCGCTTTCAATCTTGCTTGGGACCGATGGCAGCTATGACAGCGTCATTGGTTGGATGAAGCACCCACTCAATGCTGCTGGGACTGCCCTTTTGGTTCTAACCGGTTTGTTCCACATGCGCCTCGGCATGCAGGTGGTGATTGAAGACTACATCACTGGGCCTGTTGCGCGCACTGTATCTTTGCTCGCCAACACGGCCATCCCCGCTATCTTAGCAGTCATCGCGATCCTTTCGGTCGCCAAAGTATTCGTTGGAGCTTAAGCCCATGACGGCGGACTATCAGTGGAATGACCATACCTTCGATGTTGTTGTTGTCGGTGCTGGCGGCTCTGGCCTGCGCGCCGCTTTGGGTTCGGCCCAAGCCGGCTTGAAGACAGCTTGTATCTCGAAGGTCTTCCCAACCCGGTCACATACCGTGGCGGCCCAAGGCGGCATCTCTGCAGCGCTGGGCAATATGGGCGAAGATGACTGGCGCTGGCATATGTTTGACACCGTGAAAGGTTCAGATTGGCTGGGCGACCAAGATTCCATTGAATATCTGACCCGCAATGCACCTGCAGCCGTCTATGAGCTTGAGCATTGGGGCGTGCCCTTCTCGCGCACCGACGATGGCAAAATTTATCAGCGCGCCTTCGGCGGTATGACCCGCAATTATGGCGAAGCGCCCGTTCAGCGCACCTGTGCTGCAGCCGACCGTACTGGCCACGCCATCCTGCACACGCTTTATGGCAACTCGCTGAAATATGACGTTGAGTTCTTCATTGAGTATTTCGCCCTTGATCTGATCATGGACGAAACCGGTGCCTGTATCGGCGTGACTGCATGGGAATTGGCAACAGGCAAGCTGCACCGCTTCCGTGCCCAGCGCACAGTCCTGGCCACGGGCGGCTATGGTCGCGCCTACTTCAGCTGCACCAGCGCCCACACCTGCACTGGAGACGGAAATGCCATGGTATTGCGGGCAGGCCTGCCCTTGCAGGATATGGAGTTTGTGCAATTTCACCCAACCGGCATTTATGGCGCAGGCTGCCTGATCACCGAAGGTGCCCGTGGCGAAGGCGGCTATCTGACCAATTCAGAAGGTGAGCGCTTTATGGAGCGTTATGCGCCAACCGTGAAGGACTTGGCACCACGGGACATGGTTTCGCGAGCGATGACGATGGAAATCCGCGAAGGTCGCGGCGTCGGCCCTGGCAAGGACCACATCCACCTTCACCTCGACCATTTGGATCCAGCCATTCTGGCCCAGCGCCTGCCCGGCATCTCAGAAAGCGCCAAAGTCTTTGCTGGCGTGGACGTCACGAAAGAGCCGATCCCCGTGCTGCCAACCGTGCACTATAATATGGGTGGCATCCCGACCAATTATCATGGCGAAGTGCTGACCAAGGTTGGCGGCGACCCCGACCAAGTTGTTCGTGGCCTTATGGCTGTTGGTGAAGCGGCTTGCGTGTCCGTCCATGGTGCCAATCGTTTGGGCTCTAATTCCTTGATCGACTTGGTCGTGTTTGGCCGTGCTGTCGGATTGCGCTGTGGTGAAACCGTTCAGACAGGTGCCCGCCAGCCAGAGCTTACAAATGCGATGACCGACAGCCACTTGGCCCGTCTAGACCGGTTCCGCCAAGCCAAGGGCGGCACGCCCACGGCAGCTCTGCGCCTGCAGATGCAGAAGGTGATGCAGAACCATTGCGCGGTTTATCGTGAGGGTGAAACTTTGGACGAAGGCTGCAAGGAAATGGACAAGGTGTTTTCTGGCGCGCCAGATATCGCCATCACCGACCGGTCCATGATCTGGAATTCAGACCTCGCAGAAGCCATGGAATTCGACAATTTGTTGAGCCAAGCCATGGTCACCATGTATGGCGCAGCCAACCGGACCGAAAGCCGTGGTGCCCATGCCCGCGAAGACTATGCGGACCGCGACGACGTCAATTGGATGAAGCACACGCTGACTTGGTATGATGAAGCAACGGGCTCGGTCAAAATCGACTATCGCCCTGTGCACATGAACACCATGAGCAACGACGTGGCTACAATACCACCGAAGTTGCGGGTTTATTGAGGCAAGTCTAGGCAAGCCTATGCAGTCCAAATGGGTCACCCGATTGGTTCTTATTGGAACCATTTTGCTGGCCCTAGTTTTGACGCTCATTGCCTTGGCAATTGGGTACATCTGGACGCGCCCGCCGCCACTGCAAAGCCAAATCGAACCTAAAGGCGCACAATTCTTTGAAGCTGAGGGTATCGGCCGAGTAGCCTATTGGAAAGTCGAGGCAACGGTACCCAAGAAGTCTCCGATACCTATCCTATATCTTCAAGGAGGGCCAGGCATCGGAATATCGAATGGAACCATTGCCTCCTTTTCAGAGCAGTTCCCAGACTTTGATGTCTATTTCCTTGACCAAATTGGCGTGGGGGCCTCAGACCGCCTCCCACAAAGCAAGTTGACACTCGAAAACAGTGTCACATCCATTCATCAATTCTCGAAAGAAGTTATCCGACAACCTGTCATTCTTTATGGGGGAAGTTGGGGAGCCGGAATTGCGACCCGAGTGTCAATTGCTCACCCCGAAATCAGCAAGGCGCTCGTCTTAGTAGCGCCAGTCTCGTTACCTGAAACCTGCGCGGCATCACCATTATCATCAGAACAACCTTGTTTCAAAACCAGACTTCCCAAGTATGACGCATCGCTGGAGCCACGGCCGTTCCTTCGCCCTAACCCGGACACAAAAGTTCCCATCAAAGAAGTAAATCGCCCCGACCCAAGCGATGTTCCAAATGGTCAAACAAGCTCTCCTTATAATCGTCTGTGGCTATCCTATGTTGTAGCACCCGCTTCCCCGTGGCTCTCTGAAAGGCTGGTTCCAATTTCGCAGCGCAAGCGCTGGGAAAAAGACGGGGAAAATTTCGAGGTAAACATCGTTTTAAGTCGCCAACACTATCGCCTTCCAATCACCGCCTCCAAGTTCAGCTCTGAATTGCCGGTCCTGATCTTACGGGGGAATTCTGACTTTGTGCCGCTAGAGGGAGTTGGCGGTTATCAAGTATTGTTTCCAAGTGCTCGCTTCATCGAATTCAGAAAAGAAACGCATATGCTAGACTTAGGCAGTTGCGCTGTTTTTCTGGAACTGAGGCGCTTTTTGGCTCAAAACGCTGGTAGCGCAGAACCAATCTCATGCGTCAATCAATTGGTTCCGGTGCCCAACATGCCTGATGCATACACGATGCAAACCATCGCCAAATTCAAATAGGTTAATCCCCTACCCCCGCTCATCCTTCGGCGAGCCCATCACGATATAGCTGGTGATGGTGGCAACCTGAGGCAGGGCACCGAGGACTTCGGTGTGAAAATGCTTGTAGGCAGGCAGGTCTGTCGTCTCAACCCGCAATAGATATTCCACCGTGCCCGTGATGTTGTGGCATTCACGCACTTGAGGTGCGCGTTTAATTGCAGCCTCAAAATCCGTCTGCTCTTGCTTGGTATGACGGGAGAGACCCACCGTTACATAGGCCAAAAAGCCGATGCCGAGGGCGGCGGAATTTAGCTGCGCGCGATAGCCTTGGATAATGTCTCGTCGCTCTAATTCCTGCACGCGCCGGAGGCAGGCTGAAGGCGACAAGCCCACCTTGCCCGCGAGGTCGACATTGCTGATACGCCCGTCCTGCGAAAGAACGCGCAATATTCTTCGATCTGTATCATCCAAAATAGTCATAACATGTCAAATTTTAGCCGTGACTACTGAATTTGCAAGAACATGCGATCATTTCACGCATAAAATTGCGTCATGATGACACAAGAACTTTTCCTCGGCCTTTGCGGCTTTGCCCTCGTTTCCTCAATCACACCGGGGCCCAATAATCTGATGCTGATGGCGTCAGGCACCAATTTCGGCTTTGCCCGCACCCTACCCCACATGCTGGGTGTTTCGATTGGCTTTGTCGTGATGACGGTCCTAATCGGCTTAGGCTTGGCCCAAATCTTCGTGCGCTTCCCGATTGCCTATACGGTCCTCAAAGTCGGATCAGTGGCCTATTTGACCTATTTGGCTTGGAAGATTGCGACAGCGGCAGCACCTAAGGCGGATGGTGCCTCGACGGCAAAGCCCTTCAGCTTCTTGCAGGCGTGCCTATTTCAATGGGTAAACCCCAAAGCTTGGACTATGGCCCTCATGTCTGTCACCGCTTATGTGCCAGCAGATCATCCACTGATGGGTCTTTTGATCGTGGCTTTGGTGTTTGGCGCGATTAACCTGCCGACAGTTGCCGTATGGGCCTTTTTGGGAATGCAAATGCGGCAATTCCTGCAAGACCCCGTCAAACTCCGAACCTTCAACATCCTTGCCGCATTGACGCTTCTGGCGTCGCTGTACCCTGTGGTGACGCACGATTTGCTAGCCCATCCGGCCTTGGCGACACCCTGAGGCTTAGACCGCAGGCAACTCTAGGACGAAGCGCGCCCCGCTTCGATCTTCACGATTTTCAGCCCAAATTGCGCCGCCATGGCTTTCGGCAATCTGGCGGGCAATGGCCAAGCCTAGGCCCGAATGTTTGCCAAAGGCGGCTTGGCCTTCTTCCCCGGCACTGGTTGGGCGATGGGTGTAGAAGCGGTTGAAAATACTCTGCAAGGCTTCTTCTGGAATACCGGGGCCTTCATCTTCAACCGTGATTCGGATTACCTTTCCGTCGCGTGCACCAAGCAAAACAACTTTGCCGTCTGTCGGCGAGAAACTTAGCGCATTATCGAGTAAATTCGTCAAAATGCGCGAGATTGCTTCCTCCCGCCCGCTCACGGCCAAGCGGTCGGTCTCATCTGGGTGGCGTACAACAATTTCAACTTCGCGCGCATGACCAATCGACCCATAGGCTTGAGCCATGTCATCGATCATATCGGCCATAAAGAATTTCTGCTGACTGGCGCGAGCAAGCTCTGCGTCCAAGCGGGATGCATTGGCGATATCGGTCACTAAGCGGTCGACCCGTCGGGCATCATTCAAGATAATTGATTCAAGCTTGGCCTTACTACTCGGCGTCGTCGCACGGGGCAGGAGTTCTGCAGCATTGCGGATCGCGGCCAAAGGGTTCTTGATTTCATGGGCTACGTCAGCGGCAAAGCTCTCATTGGCATCGATCCGGTCTTGCAGCGTCGCGGTCATCGCAGCCAAAGCGTCTGCCAAATCCCCGATCTCATCTGGCCGCTTTCGAAGCGCATCGGCATCTAATTCCTGTGCCCGGCCGCTACGCACATTGTCTGCAGCGGCGGCTAAGCGGCGCAAGGGGACAGCGATCGACCAAGCCAACATACTGGCGGAAATTGCCGTCACCAAAACAGCGGAGAAAATGAACGGGTAAAGCGCTCGCCGCTCTGCCTCAACGATTTCACTGACATCGCCGCTTTCAAGCGTCAAAACTCCCACAACCGCGCGAATGCGCTGAATGGGAACCGTGACAGAGACAACCCGACGACCCTCTTCATCAAAGCGTTCGCTTTGGACAATATTGCCTTGCAAGGCGGTAGAGACCTCCCGGATCAGGGCCTTTTTGGGATCGTCACTGGCACCTTGGATAAAGACCCGCACATTGGAGACCGCTTTGCCGGCCACTTCCCCTATATCGGGTGCCGCAGGCCCAAGCGGAGGCAATTCGCGGACATTGACAATATCATCGAGGATCGTGCTGTCAGCAATCGGGCGCAAGTCGCGGCTGAATAGGCGCAGGCGTGCTCCTGGCTCACGTGACAACCGCCTTAAAATGGCTCGGGCGCGGCCCTCATCTAAAACAGGTACGGCATCAGCTGGAATGGCGGCTTCAGCCAAGACACTGGCAATCGTGGAGCCCTGCGCGCGCAGCGCATCCATACGCGCCTTTGTCAGGCCGGATCGCAACTCATTGAACAAAAGGGAGCCGAGCACCAAGATAACGATGCCGGCAAAGTTGGCGATAAAAATAATGCCCGCAATGCCGCCACGACGGCGTTGCCTCCGGGTCTTTCCGAAGGGTGCCTGAGGCTTCTTCTTAGGATTCTTTGTAGCGATAGCCGACCCCATACAGCGTCTCGATGGCATCAAACTCACCATCAACTTCGCGGAATTTCTTGCGCACGCGCTTCACGTGGCTGTCAATGGTACGGTCATCGACATACACGCTGTCATCATAGGCTGCGTCCATCAACTGATCGCGGCTTTTAACAAAGCCTGGCCGTTGGGCGAGCGCCTGCAGCAAGAGGAATTCAGTCACCGTCAAGCGAACTGGCTTGCCCTTCCAGTAAGAAGCATGGCGATTGGGGTCCATGGTCAAGGAGCCGCGCGTGACGACCTTCTTGTCGTCTTCAGCCGGACTTCCGTCATCTCCACCTGCATCAATTGGGCGAGAACGACGAAGCACTGCCTTCACGCGTTCCGACAACAAACGCGTTGAGAAGGGTTTGCGAATGAAATCATCAGCACCGACCGAAAAGCCAATTACCTCATCAATCTCATCATCCTTTGACGTCAGAAAAATGACGGGCACGTCTGAGCTTTCCCGGACGCGGCGCAATAATTCGACACCATCCATGCGCGGCATCTTGATATCAAGGATCGCAATGTCAGGCGGGTCCGATATTAATGCCGGCAGAGCCGTGGCCCCATCGGGATAGGTTCGCACGTCATAACCTTCGCTCTGAAATAAAATTTCCAGGGAAGCGCGGATGTTTTCGTCGTCATCGACCAGAGCAATTGTCGTCATAAGCCCACTTATAAGGCGGTTTGTGGCCGCATGTTACCCCTCGCAAGGCAAGATTATGGCGAAGAAAGGGTTTATGAGACGCTAAGCTGCACAAATAAAGGGTTAGCTTGCCTTGGCGCGCGCTTCCATGTCGAGCATTTCATCGAGATAGGCCATGGCCAAATCTGTCAGCTCAAACTGAGGTTCGGCCCAAAAGTCCTCAACCCCACTCGGAATAGCGGCATCTAGGACAGTGTGAATTTCGCTTTCATCATCATTCCACAGGATGGAAACATCCGCCAAGCGCGCAGCTTCGCGCCCAAGGCTTTGCGTTATTACCGCATCATCCATGCGCTTGGCGCTGACCCGCAATAACGTCAGGCCACCACCAATATCCTCCGAAATGTCTGCATAAGACAGGATGGCGTTGAGCAAAGCACCTGAAGGTGGGGCAATTGGCAATGCTGCTGGTGCAATCTTTTGCTTAGGGGCGCGGCGACGGGACTTTGGGTAAGGAAGGATGGTCATGTTCAGGTCTCACTCTGTGTGTGAGTTGGGTATGCACCCTCACTACGACAAAATCGGGCGTAGAATTTGACCGCAATGAGTCCGCAATGAGTCCAGCGATTATTTGGACAGGTCCGATGGCGGAGAAGGTGCCGTTTACCATTGTTAGGCCGCAACGAGTCCTATATGCGGTCCGTCAATCAGCCGACGAAAGTTTCTGCTCCCATGACCAGCCATACAGACCTTGCAAACGCCATCCGCTTTCTTTCGATGGATGCCGTTCAAGCGGCCAATTCCGGACACCCCGGTATGCCCATGGGCATGGCAGATGTCGCAACAGTCCTGTTCACCAAGTTTCTGAAATTCGACGCCAAGGCCCCGAACTGGCAAGATCGCGACCGCTTTGTCTTGTCGGCTGGCCACGGCTCGATGCTGATTTACGCTCTGCTACATCTCACTGGCTATGAAGCCATGACCATGGACCAGTTGAAGAACTTCCGTCAGATGGGTGCCCTCACAGCCGGTCACCCTGAATATGGCCACGTGCCAGGGGTTGAAACGACAACGGGACCCTTGGGCCAAGGCATCTCTACCGCCGTCGGCATGGCAATGGCCGAAGCCCATTTGCGGGCAACTTTGGGCGCAGATGTATGCGATCATCACACGTGGGTTATCGCTTCAGACGGCGACTTGATGGAGGGGATCAGCCACGAGGCGATTTCCTTGGCAGGTCACCTCCGCCTGAACCGCTTGATCGTCTTGTGGGACGATAATGAGATTTCTATCGACGGGGCTTTGTCGGTTGCTGAAACCGGTGACCAGCTACAGCGGTTTGAGGCCGCTGGCTGGCAAACGAGCCGGGTTGACGGCCATAATCCAATTGCGCTGGAAGCGGCCATGACCGCAGCCCTTTCCTCTGACCGGCCGGTTCTGATTGCCTGCCGTACCCAAATTGGCTTCGGGTCCCCTAATTTGGCCGGGACCGCCAAAACCCACGGTTCGCCACTCGGAGCTGCCGAGATTGAAGCGACACGCAAAGCACTGAACTGGCCCCACGCCCCATTCGTTGTGCCAGACGAGATTGTAGCTGACTGGCGCGCCGCTGGCAGCCGTGGCGCGAAAGCCAATGCGGATTGGCAAGCACGTTTGGCGAAGCGCTCAGATCATGCCGCAATCCAAGACCGTTTGAACTCAAAGATCGACCCAGCGCACCTGCGCACCCTCATCGAGGCCCATTGTGCCGCAATGGCCGACAAGGCCCCTTCGCTTGCGACCCGCGAGAGCTCTGGCGCTGCCTTGGAAGTATTGGTTCCAGCCTTTGACCTGCTCATGGGCGGTTCGGCGGATTTGACCGGTTCTGTGAATACCAAAGTGGCCGGCATGAAGGGCTTTGGCGCTAACGCCTACCAAGAGCGCTATGTCCATTATGGCGTGCGCGAACATGGCATGGCGGCGGCCATGAACGGCATGGCCCTGCATGGAGGCGTGGTGCCCTACTCTGGCACCTTCCTCGTGTTTGCCGACTATTTACGCCCAGCCCTGCGCCTCGGTGCCTTGATGGAAGTCCGGACCATCCATGTCTTGACCCATGACAGCATTGGCTTGGGCGAAGATGGGCCAACCCACCAGCCTGTTGAAACCTTGGCGTCTCTTCGAGCAATCCCCAATGTCAACGTATTCCGACCCTGTGACCCCGTTGAGGTTGCCGAATGTTGGGAATTGGCTCTACTGGCCCCGAAGACTCCATCGGTCTTGTCCTTGACCCGCCAAAAGCTCGCCTTCCAGCGCAAAGACGGGTCGCCAATCAATCGCAGTGCGCAGGGTGCCTATGTCTTGTCGCCAACGAGCCTGCCGGAAAAGGCGGTCTTGATCGCCACGGGTTCGGAAGTTGAGATTGCGATGAACGCTCAAGCCAAATTGGCCGAAGCCGGAATTGGCGTCCGCGTGGTCTCGGCCCCTTGCCTTGAATTGTTTGAAGCTCAGACTGGTGCCTATCAGAACGAAGTCCTCGGTGGCGATCTGCCAAAGATCGCGATTGAAGCAGCCGTCCGCTATGGTTGGGACCGCTGGATCGGCCCGGCGGGCACGTTTATCGGCATGAAGGGCTTCGGCGCATCCGGGCCTTATCAAGCGCTCTACGCCCATTTCGGCATCACCAGCGAAGCCGTCTGTGCAGCCGTTGAGGCGCTTGGCTGATCTTGGCAGAGCCACTCGTCTCGATCCTGATTGTTGCTTATAAAAGCCGAGCGCACTTACCGCGCTTGTTTGATTGTCTCGACGCGCAGTCGTTTCACGATTTTGAGACGATACTGATCGACAATGCCTCGCCAGACGGCACCGATCCCGATGTGGCGACACAAGCGCGCGCAACCCAATTTATCGCGAATGCGCACAATGCCGGCTTTGCGGCGGCCAATAATCAAGCAGCTAAGCTTGCACGTGGCCAATGGG
This sequence comes from Aquidulcibacter sp., assembly GCA_027532555.1. Lineage (GTDB taxonomy): Bacteria > Pseudomonadota > Alphaproteobacteria > Caulobacterales > Aquidulcibacteraceae > Aquidulcibacter > Aquidulcibacter rimovensis. The sequence continues at coordinate 21,133 of JAPZTJ010000009.1, read as the reverse complement.
TCATCTGCCTCAACCCAGACGCCTTTCCTGAACCAAACTGGCTCGAGGCGCTGATGGCCGCGACCAAGCGCTACTCGGATGTGACAGCCTTTGGCTCCACCCAGATCCTAGACGAGGATCCGCGCCAATTGGATGGGGCAGGCGATGTCTATCATGCATTTGGCATTCCCTTCCGAGGCGGCTATCGCAAACCGTGGCCCGGTGATTTAGTCGATGGGCAGACCTTTAGCCCGTGCGCAGCCGCAGCCCTTTGGCGTGCAGACATATTTGCCCAATTGGGCGGGTTTGAAGAAAGCTACTTCTGCTATTGCGAAGATGTCGACTTAGGCTTTCGCCATCGTTTGGCGGGCGGGATGGCCATACAATTGGCTGAAGCACAGGTCCGTCATCTGGGCTCTGCATCCAGCGGGCAATTGTCCGAATTTGCTGTCTATCACGGCACCCGCAACCGGCTTTGGACTTTCGTCCGAAATATGCCGGGTGCTCTTTTTTGGTTGCTGCTGCTGCCCCATCTTGGGGCAACACTCTTACTATGGGCCCACACAGCTTGGCGCGGCGCAGGCGGGGCCTATGGCCGTGGTTTGGCAGATGGCCTCAAGGGGTTGGGGACCGCTTGGCGAGCCAGACGGGCTATCCAAACCAATCGCAAAGTCAGCTTGATCGGCTTAGCACGCCAATTTGCTTGGTCGCCCCTAAGCCTCTTAAGGCGCGCGATTGTGCTGCGTCAGATCACTCCACCGTAACAGACTTCGCAAGATTTCGAGGCTGGTCCACATCTGTGCCTTTGGCCACTGCGACATGATACGCCAGTAAGTGGATCAGAGGCGAATAGACAATCGGGGCAACAAACGGATCGGCTTTTGGTGCTTCAATCGTGTGCCGCGCAACATCGCCGGATTCCTCAATGCCCAAAGCGTCAGAGAACAAGGTCACCCGACCCTTACGCGCCGCTATTTCTTGGACGTTAGAGATGGTCTTCTCAAACAAATGGTCATGGGGAGCGATAGCAAAGACCGGGGTAACTTCGTCAATCAAGGCAATCGGACCATGCTTCAACTCACCTGACGCATAGCCTTCAGCATGAATATAGCTGATCTCTTTAAGTTTAAGGGCAGCTTCCAACGCTATCGGATAAGCCATGCCTCGACCAATATAGAGGATCGACCGGGCGTGACTGGCTTCTTCTGCTGCTGCCGCAATGGTTGATTCAACCTTTAGAGCTTCGCGAATGAGGCGCGGGGTTTCCATCAACAAATGCGCCAGACGGCGCTCTTCATCGCGGTCAATCTTCTTGCGAGCCAAAGCTGCGGCAACCGAGATCGCTGCAAGGGCCGACAATTGCGCCACAAAGGCCTTTGTTGAGGCCACACCAATTTCAGGCCCGGCCAAGGTCGGAAGCACGGCATCCGCTTCGCGCGCGATTGAGCTTTCTGGCACGTTGACGACTGCAATTGTCTTCCAGCCATGGCGCTTACACAGACGCAAAGCCTCTAAAGTATCGGCGGTCTCACCCGACTGGGAGATAAACAAGGCCGCAGCACGTCCAGCTGCTACGGGCTCACGATAGCGGAACTCTGAGGCGATGTCGGTTTCGCACGATAGGCCAGCCACTTGCTCAAACCAGTATTCGCCAACACGGCCCGCCAAGTAAGCGGTGCCACAGCCGATGATCCACAACTGGTCAATCTGGGCGAAATCAACGCCAAAGTCCGGCAATGTCACGCGCTCTTCCAAAGGGTCGACATAATAGCCGATCGTACGGGCGGCGGCATCAGGCTCCTCGTGGATTTCCTTTTGCATATAGTGGCGATAATTGCCCTTTTCGACGGCTGCAGCACTCGCAGCTACAGACTTGATCGGGCGTTCAACCGGATTGCGCGCTACATCATAAATGGCATGGCTGGTCCGGCTTAGGACAACGAGGTCGCCCTCCTCCAAATAGATGACGCGGTTGGTGAAAGGAGCAACAGCAATCCCGTCTGAGCCCAAATACATTTCTCCGTCACCAACACCGACCACCAAAGGGCTGCCTTGACGGGCACCGACCAGCAAATCCTCTTCGCCGGTAAATAGGCAAGCAATTGCAAAGGCACCACGTACCCGCTTTAGCGCCTCAATCACCGCATCCTTTGGGCTAGCACCCGAATCGAGCGCACGCGAGACCAATTGCGTGATCACTTCGGTGTCGGTTTCAGAATCAAAGGCACGGCCTTCGGCTTCAAGCTCTGCCCGTAGGGTGCGGAAGTTCTCAATAATGCCGTTATGGACCACTGCGACGCGATTGGTCGCATGGGGGTGGGCGTTACGTTCAGATGGGGCGCCATGGGTGGCCCAGCGCGTATGGCCAATGCCAATAAGGCCAGGCAAAGGCGATGCTACCAACACCTCTTCTAAATTCTTGATCTTGCCTTGGGCGCGACGACGGTCAATCTTGCCATCAACCAAAGTTGCGATCCCGGCGGAATCATAACCGCGATATTCGAGCCGCTTCAGCGACTCAATGAGGCGGGAAGTCACCGCCTCTTTGCCCAAGATTCCAATAATGCCGCACATCTATAAGCGCCTTTCAAGTCTTGCGAGACTTATACAAGTGCAGTGTTGATAGAAACCTTAGGCCAGACGCGCCACCCCCAATACTGTCACTCTTGGTGACAGCACGTTGCACCCTTATTCCCAAGCAAGCGGAATTAGGGCGCAGGCTTTGGATAGACTTGCTGGAGGAAGGCGTCGACTTCCTTCGCCGTGGCGAGCGCAACCTCTTCCTGGGGCAAGTGACCAATATTTGGGTAGGCGACTAGCCTAGCCCCCTTAATCTCTTGGGTAAAACGCTTGGCGTCTGCGAACGGGATCCAGGGATCGGCTTCACCCCAAATCACCAAGGTTGGGGCAGTAATGGTGGGGATTTGCTGATAGGCTGTGGGTACATCAGGGCCCGCCCGCATGCGGGCTAAAGTTGCTTGGCGATTACCTTCACGCATCAAAAGGTCATGATAGCGCTGCACCATTTCTGGCGTCACCAAGGCATCATCCACGATCACTTGCTTAAGGTTGGACTCGATCATGCCTTTGGTACTGATACGGGAGAACACATCACCAAGAATTGGTGCACGTGCCAAACGAAAGATCAGGGGTGGCTTGCCTGTATCGCGGGGATAGCCAGCCGCATCCACCAGAATGAGGCCTGCGACTTTTTCAGGGTGAGCCAATGCATAGCGCCAAGCCACAGCCCCGCCCATGGAATTACCGCCCAAGACAAAGCGATCGACTTTGAAATGCTGAGCCAAATCGTCCACGACCTGCACATAGGTCGTGCCTGAATAAATCCCACTCTTAGACGGGCCCGTCAGGCCATGGGCAGGAAAGTCAAAACTGATGACCCGCCAATTGTCTTTGAGGTGTCCCACCCACGGCTCCCACGTATGGAGGGAAGCATTTGAGCCATGAGCGAGGATCAGCACGGGTGCCTCACGCTTGCCTTCATCCCGCACGTGTAGGCGGACGCCATCGCTGATGTTGATGAACTGTGACGTTGGTGAGGTATAGCGGGCCTCAGCGACGGCACGGGGCAAATCGGGGCTGCAAGCCACAGCCATCATGCCAGCCAGAGCCACCCCTATCAAAGCCAAAAATCGTTTATGCATCGCTTCTGCCTCCCCAATCGTCTTTTTGTCTGTCGTTTGCAGCCTTTAGATCAAGCCTCTTACCAAGTGCCAATATTGGCAGCGCTGGCCCAAGGCTCCTGTGGGGCTAAAGCGGCACCACGTTGCAAGAGTTCAACTGAAATGCCGTCTGGTGAACGAACAAACGCCATATGACCATCCCGCGGCGGACGGTTGATGATCACGCCACGCGCTGCCAGATGAGCGCATAAGCCATAGATATCGTCGACCCGGTAAGCCAAATGGCCAAAATTGCGGCCGCCATCATAAGCATGCTCGTCCCAATTGTAGGTCAATTCCACCATCGGCAAGCCGCCGGGTAGGCCGCTCTGTGCGGCCTCGCCTTGCGCCTTGAAACGGTCTGCATCGACGGGGGCCGCCAAAAACACCAAGGTAAAGCGCCCCTTCTCATTTTCGGTCCGACGAAGCTCAACCAGACCCAGGCCACCGCAAAAGAAGTCCAAGGCGGCATCTAAATTACCGACGCGGATCATGGTGTGCAGATATTCCATCTTGGGACCTTTCAAACAGTCACTTCTGTTGGGTAGCGCTCGTCGCGCGCTTGTTCTAGCGCAGCTTTGAGGGCGGCGGCAAATGCAACGCGTTCCGACGGTGACAGGCAGGTTGCTAAGGGCAGACTAGCCCCGCCGGCAGATAGGGTCACTTGTGTCTCATACTCGTTGAGTTCGTCTACAATGACGCGTGCAAAACTAGGACTGACGCGCCACCATCCTACTTTGCCGCGATGACAGGTCTTAGAGATTGCCACTTGCGCGGCACTTACCTTCACCGTCTCGCATTCGCGAGCGCCTGATTTGAAGTTCACCTTAAACGCCAGATAGACCAAGATGATATCCAAGCCGAAAAAGCCAATAACAGGCCAAGCGCCAATCGCAAGAAAAGCTAGCCCTGCAAAGAAGCTCATAGCCGCCAAGGACAGCATCACAATGCGAAAACCATGTACCGAGAGCGATCGGTTGGGGCGCAGCACGGCGTCCATATAAATGGCATCACGCTGATCAAATTCTGGGGCATCTGAAAGGGCGGTGATCGACGTGCTCATGACGCTTAAGCTAGCGCAAACTTTCCGAAAGCACAGTTGAACAATGTAGTAAGTTTATGACGTCGCGAAGGGGCTAGCGAGTTCGTCCACAATTGTCTAAGGCGGGCGCATGGCCACGAAAGCAAAAGTCGCAAAATCAAAACTAAAAGCCGCTGAAATTGCCGCCCTCTACGCGCAATTGGCGGCAGAGCGCCCGGATCCTCGCACCGAGTTGGACTATACCGACCCCTACACGCTGGTGGTGGCAGTCGCCCTTTCGGCTCAAGCGACCGATGTCGGGGTGAATAAGGCAACCAAGCGCTTGTTTGCTGTAGCCAATACGCCCGAAAAAATGGTGGCTTTAGGGGAAGAGGGTGTTGCGAACTACATCAAGACCATTGGCCTGTGGCGCAACAAGGCAAAGAATGTGATCGCTTTGTCAGAGCTGTTGCTAGAGAAATACGGCGGCGACGTGCCCCGCAATCGCGATGCCCTGACCGAGCTTCCAGGTGTTGGCCGCAAGACGGCCAATGTCGTACTGAACGAGGCCTTTGGTGAGCCGACCATCGCCGTCGACACACACATCTTCCGCGTCTCGAACCGGACGGGCTTGGCCCCCGGGAAAAACCCAGATCAGGTTGAAGCAGTGCTGGAGCGCGTGACGCCTGACACCTACAAGAAGGGTGCGCATCACTGGCTGATCCTACATGGCCGCTATGTTTGTGATGCGCGAAAGCCCGCCTGTTGGCGTTGTGGCATTGCTGAGATCTGTAAATTCAAGACCAAGACTCCAAACCCGGCAGACGCCCCAAAAAAGGCCAAACCTGCAGCGAAAAAGCCCACCAAGAAAGTGCTCAAACCGCCGGTTGTCTGAGGCTGTGCACCCCCTGTCGCCACAGGCCGATTCGCAGCCTATAAGCGGCGCTTCTTAATTGCGTTCACCCCTCGCCGGAGCCAAAACCATGTCCACGATCCGTCCCGTCCGCCGAGCCCTTATCTCGGTTTCAGATAAAACGGGGCTGATTGAAACGGCGCGCCAGCTGGCCGATCAAGGGGTGGTTCTGGTTTCCACCGGTGGTACCAGCAAGGCCTTGGCTGCGGCAGGTTTGGCGGTTATCGATGTGGCGGATGTGACTGGCTTTCCCGAAATGATGGATGGCCGGGTGAAGACTTTGCATCCTGCGGTCCACGGCGGCTTGTTAGCCCTGCGCCATGTTGCCGATCATGAGGCTGCGATGACCCAGCATGGGATTGAAGGCATCGATCTGTTGTGGGTCAATTTGTATCCATTTGAGGCAACTTTGGCGTCTGGTGCAGACTTTGAAACCTGCGTTGAGAATATCGACATTGGTGGGCCTGCGATGATCCGGGCGGGGGCTAAGAATTTTGACTGGTGTGCGGTGGCAACCGATTTGGGCGATGTACAAAAGGTCTTGGCCGACATGACGGCGCATGGCGGCACCCAAGAGATCACGCGCAAGCAATTGGCCGCGAAAGCCTATGCCCGTACCGCGGCCTATGATGCGGCGATTTCGGGCTGGTATGCGGGTCAAGTTGGTGAAGCCTCTCCCGATTGGCGCGCCTTTGGTGGTCCAAAAGTCCAAAGCCTGCGCTATGGCGAGAACCCGCATCAAGTTGCAGCCTTTTACGCCACCACGGAGAGGCGTCCCGGTGTGTCCACCGCGCGTCAATTGCAAGGCAAAGAGCTCTCCTACAATAATCTCAATGATACAGACGCCGCCTATGAATTGGTCGGTGAATTTGATGCGAGCGAAGCCGCAGCCGTGGCCATCATCAAGCACGCCAACCCGTGCGGGGTCGCGATTGGAGCGTCACTGACGGACGCTTACTTGCGCGCTTTGGCCTGTGACCCGGTTTCAGCTTTTGGTGGCATTGTGGCGTGTAACCGCAAATTGGATGGCGCAGCGGCTGAAGAGATCGTCAAAATCTTTACCGAAGTTGTTATTGCTCCCGATGCCGATGAAGATGCACAAGCCATCTTTGCTAAGAAGAAAAACCTCCGCCTTTTGCTGGCCGGTGGTTTGCCAGATCCTACTCAAGCAGGCCTGACCTTCCGGACCTTGGCCGGCGGCTTCTTGGTCCAGAACCGCGATACCGGGCGCATTATGCCACCAGACCTGAAAGTGGTGACCAAGCGTGCCCCAACCGCGCAAGAGCTAACCGACATGCTGTTTGCCTTCCGAGTTGCCAAGCATGTGAAATCTAATGCGATCGTCTATGCCAAGAATGGCGTCACCGCTGGCATTGGCGCTGGCCAAATGAACCGGCGTGATTCCGCGCGGATTGCTGCCGTACGCGCCGTGGAAGCAGCGGAGACTGCTGGTTGGAGCCAAGCGGCGACCATCGGGTCTGCTTGCGCTTCGGATGCTTTCTTCCCGTTTGCAGATGGTTTGTTACAAGCTGTTGAGGCTGGCGCGACGGCGGTGATCCAACCCGGCGGCTCGATCCGCGATGATGAAGTGATTGCAGCGGCAGACGAGGCCGGCATCACCATGGTGTTCACGGGCATGCGCCACTTCCGACACTAAAGGCGGGGATGATGAAAAAGTTTCCCCGCGAAACATTAGACGCTCGCGCACAACGCCTGCTTCCTTTCTGCCAGATTGTTAGGCCAGAGGGGCAAGGCCCGTTTCCGACCGTTTTTTTGTTTCACGGGTGTGGCGATCCCGATGGTCCACAACCGGCCTATGCCAAAGCCGCGGCGGCCAAGGGCATTGCCAGTGTCGTGGTGGATTCCTACCGCCCTCGCGGCATCAGTCTGATAGAAGCACGCATGCTTGTTTGCTCGGGCATGCGTTTGTGGGGTCGAGAGCGTGCAGGCGATTTGATTTCGCTGATGCATTGGGCGCGCGACCAAGACTGGGTGCAGGGAGATCGTCTCGCCGCAGCGGGGTGGAGCCATGGCGGCTGGACTGTGATGGATGCCCTCGCGCTTGGGACTGAAGTGGCAGAATTTGCGGACTTAGAGGGCTTTCCCGCTGATCCGCTTCAAGGGCTAGCTGCGGCATTTTTGGTCTATCCTTGGTGTGGCCTTGGCGCCCAAACGCTGCGCCGGGGTTGGCAAAAGCCCATTCCGGCTTTCCTCATGTTGGGTGAGGACGACACCTTGTCTGGCACGCGGTATCCACTCAAGGCGGCTAATAAAATTCGCGGTGCCGGTGCGTCTGTCGAGACCCATATTTATCCCGGTGCCACCCATTCCTTTGACGAAGAAACCTCTGTCAATCCGACGTTTCGGTTCAACCCGGCTCAAACCGCAGATGCCCAAGCGCGCTTTGCCGACTGGATGGCCCGCCAGCTACTTTAGAGCAGCACACGTGGGTTCATGATGTTTTTGGGGTCAAAGCTGGCCTTAATGGCACGCATGAGGGTCAAATGAGCTTCTGGCTCTCGCCGTAAAAACTCATCGCGACGGCTGATGCCAATGCCATGTTCGGCCGAGATCGAGCCGTTGAATGACATCGCGACATCATGGATCGCCTCATTCATCTGCGGCACCAACGTCTTATAGGCCTCTGATGACATCGTGCTGGGCTGGATCACATCATAATGGATATTACCATCGCTACAGTGGCCAAAAGCCACAATCCGCGCACCGGGCGCTACTTTTTCTGCCGCCACATCAGCGAGGGTCAGAAAAGCTGGAATCTTGGAGACGGGGACCGAAACATCATGCTTCGCGGCTACGCCTTCTGGTTTTTGGCACGCACTCATTTCCTCTCGCAAATACCAAAAGGACTTTGCCTGCGCCTCATTCTGGGCAACGACAGCGTCAAGGGCGAGCCCAGCTTCAAGGGCTGAGGCGAGCGCCTCTTCCACCTTCTCAACCAAATCAGCATTGGCCCCCTCAAACTCCACCAAAGCCAGCCAAGGCGGTACCTCGGCGAAGGGGACCCGTACATTGGCGATGTTTTTGAGCGCGAGCGAGACGCCCAGATGGTTCATCACTTCAAACGCAGCCACCGCTGCGGTCTCGGCTTCAAGGCGATGCAATAATTCGACAGCTTGCTCAGGCGTTTCCAACGCCAACAAAGCCACGGTCGTGTGGCGGGGTTGGGCAACCAGCTTCAGGGTTGCAGCGGTAACCAGACCCAAAGTTCCCTCGGCCCCGATGAATAACTGCTTGAGGTCATAGCCCGTATTGTCTTTGCGCAAGGCCGACAGGCCTTCGTAGAGCGACCCGTTCGGCAGCACCGCCTCAAGCCCTAAAATCTGGGCCCGCATCATGCCGTGACGGCGCACATGGACGCCACCGGCATTGGTCGAGATCAGACCGCCGATGGTGGCGGAGCCTTCTGAAGCCAAGCTCAACGGGAAGCGCTTGCCGATTTGACGCGCGGCTTCTTGGACTTGGGTTAAAATCACACCGGCCTCAGCGACGATGGCATCATCGACCGGATCGACGGAGCGAATAGCATTGAGGCGCTTGGTGGAAATCAACACCTCACCCTTGGGAATTTGAGCGCCCACGAGCCCTGTATTGCCGCCCTGCGTCGTCATGGCCAAACCCGCTTCATTGCATTGGCTGATAATCATTTGCGCTTCAGATGTTGAGGCCGGCATCAGCAGAATCGGCGCAGACCCACTCCATCGGTCACGCCACTCAATCAAATGAGGGGCGATCAGGTCAGGGTCCTCAGTCCAGCCTTGCGGCCCGACGAAATCCTTTATGCGGGTCATGGTCGAAAATTGCGCGTCCATTTGCGGCCTATCGTTTCATGATGAAAACTGGGGCTTAAAGCCCATGATACTTACGGTACCAATCCACGAAAGCATCTACGCCGACTTGGATGGGTGTTGATGGCTTATAGCCGATTGCGGCGACCAGTGCAGTAACATCTGCGGAAGTATCTGGTACGTCACCGGGCTGAAGCGGCAGCATTTTCAGGATTGCCTTCTTGCCCACAGCATTTTCGATCGCGGCAATATAGTCTGCTAACAAGACAGGACTGCTATTGCCGATGTTATAGATGCGGTAGGGCGCTGACGATGAAGATGGGTCTGGCGCATCGCTTTCCCAATTCGGATTTGGTGCAGCAATCTGGTCACTGATGCGGACAACACCTTCAACAATATCATCAACATAGGTGAAGTCGCGGCTGTGATGGCCAAAATTGAAGACTTGAATCGGCTCTCCTTCGAAGATCGCCTTCGTGAACAAATAAGGTGACATATCCGGTCGGCCCCAGGGCCCATAAACCGTGAAGAAGCGCAGGCCTGTGGTCGGCAAGCCGAACAAGTGGCTGTAAGAGTGGGCCATCAATTCATTGGCGCGCTTGGTTGCCGCGTAAAATTGTAACGGGTGGTCTGCCCCACTGGTTTCAACAAAGGGCATATGCGTATTACCGCCATAGACACTCGACGTGCTGGCATAGGTCAGATGCGCTACCTTGTGGGCCCGACAGGCCTCCAGAACATTGGTGAAGCCAACAATGTTTGACGCAACATAAGCGCGTGGATTCTCCAGCGAGTAACGGACTCCTGCTTGGGCAGCCAAATGGATCACACGGTCAAAGGAATGACCTGCAAAACAAGCATCGACGGCAGCCTCATCAGCCAAGTCGGCGCGAATGAAGGTGAAGCTACCCGGGGCATCTGCAGCTACGCGTTCTAGCAACGCTAGGCGGGCCTCCTTTAGGGCAGGGTCATAATAATCATTGACGACATCAAGGCCCACGACGTCATCGCCGCGCCGCACCAGTGCGGCAGCGGTGTGAAAGCCGATAAAGCCGGCAGCCCCAGTGACCAGCACGCGCATCTTTCCGTCCCTCACAATCGGGCCAAAGGTCAGGCGACAACCGCCTAGTGAAGTGCCACCGACCAAACCCGTTACTCACCCGCACATCATCGCTGGATTGGTGCACGATTGCCACCGTCTCAAGCAGACAAGATGACCTAGCACGTAATTGTTATCGGCCTGACCAGTCTGTTAGAGTGCCATAGGTTTGAGGGTGGGGGACAGACGATGTCAGCAATCTGGCGGCATTGGTTGACGGTTTGGTGCTATTTGGTTCTGGGTCTAGGTGTCATCTTTGCCGGTAGCGCTTGGCCGCAGACCGATGCGGCAGTCCGCCTTTTCTATGATGTGATTTATTGGCCCTTGGATGGGCAGAGCGGGTGGCATGAAAGCTTGCGCCTCACCGCAGCCATTCTGGGCGCCGTGATGATGGGATGGGCGCTTACCCTGCTGACACTTGTCCAAACGGCGCTGAAGCAGCCGAATCTATCGCTCTGGCGACCCATGACAGGGGCAATTTTGGTTTGGTGGGGTGTCGACAGCAGTATTTCTATAGCTCTGAACACGCCGGGCAACGCCATTTCCAATACCGGATTCTTATTGCTTTATCTGATCCCGGTTTTCGCAAGTGGTGTTCTTAGAAAGCAGGTCTGAATCTAGTCGGCATCCATCTTCAAGGCAGCGATGAAGGCCTCTTGCGGGATATCGACGCTGCCGAACTGGCGCATGCGCTTCTTACCGGCCTTTTGCTTGTCCAACAGCTTGCGTTTCCGGCTGGCGTCGCCGCCATAGCATTTCGCCGTCACATCCTTGCGCATGGCCGAGATGGTTTCCCGCGCAACCACGCGGCCACCAATGGCGGCTTGGATGGGGATCTTGAACAAATGTTGCGGGATCAGGTCTTTGAGCTTCTCGCACATGGAACGCCCACGCATTTCAGCGCGGCCTGCGTGCACCAGCATCGACAGGGCATCAACGGGCTCTTCATTCACGAGAATGGACATTTTGACGAGATTGCCGGGCTTATAATCCTCAATCGTATAGTCGAACGAGGCATAGCCTTTTGAGATGCTCTTCAAGCGGTCATAGAAGTCAAAGACGACTTCATTCAACGGCAGTTCATAGACCAACATGGCGCGCGTGCCGACATAGGTTAGCTCGCGTTGGTTACCACGGCGATCCTGACACAGCTTCATAATGCCACCCAGATATTCGTCCGGTGTGAGGATGGTCGCCTTAATCCAAGGCTCCTCAATCGCCTCAATCGCCATCACATCAGGCATGTCGGCAGGATTATGCAAATGAAGCGTGTCGCCATTCTTCATCTTAATTTCATAGACAACCGAAGGGGCGGTTGCGATCAGGTCGAGATTGAACTCACGGCTTAGGCGCTCTTGAATGATCTCCAAATGCAAGAGACCTAAGAAGCCACAGCGAAAGCCGAAGCCCAGAGCCGCGCTGGTTTCCATTTCGTAGGAGAAGCTGGCGTCATTCAGGCGGAGGCGGCCCATGGCGGCGCGCAGGTCTTCAAAGTCGGCCGCGTCAACGGGGAATAGGCCGCAGAACACCACCGGCTGGGCGGGCTTAAAGCCCGGCAGCATGCTGGTCGTCTGACGACGCTCCTCTGTGATCGTGTCGCCAACAGCAGCGTCAGCTACTTCTTTGATCGAAGCGGTCAGGAAGCCGATTTCGCCGGGTCCCAATTCGTCTACTTCGGTAATCTTGGGCTTAAACACGCCGACGCGGTCGAGGCTGTAATTGGCCCCGGTCGCCATCATGCGGACTTTCATGCCCTTTTTCATGACGCCATCAATGATGCGAACCAGAACCACCACGCCCAAATATTGGTCGTAATAGGCGTCCATCAAAAGTGCCTTCAACGGCGCATCGCGGTCGCCTGTCTTGGGAGGCGGCAGGCGGGTAATGATGGCTTCCAGAACATCCTCAATGCCAAGGCCGGTTTTGGCCGAGATCATCACAGATTGAGAGGCATCAATGCCAATCACTTCTTCGATCTGCGCCTTAACGCGATCGGGTTCTGCGGCGGGCAGATCAATCTTGTTGAGGACGGGCACGATCTCCAGATCGGCATCAATGGCTTGATAGACATTGGCCAAGGTCTGGGCTTCCACGCCTTGGCTGGCGTCCACCACCAAAAGCGCGCCTTCGCACGCCGCCAAAGAGCGCGAGACTTCATAAGCAAAGTCGACATGGCCCGGGGTGTCGATCAGATTTAGAATATAGTCTTGGCCTTCGCGCTGGAATTCGAGGCGCACGGTCTGCGCCTTGATCGTGATGCCACGCTCCCGCTCGATATCCATGCTGTCGAGCACTTGTTCCTTCATCTCACGCTGGGTGAGGCCGCCGGTCAATTGAATCAGGCGGTCTGACAAAGTGGACTTGCCATGGTCGATATGGGCAACGATGGAGAAATTACGGATGTTTTCACGGGGAGTCATGGGGTCGACATAGCCTGACAGGCCCGCAGGGGAAAGGGCCAGATACCGTTAAGCAATCAATCTGGCCCCTGCGCGCGCAGATGGAAGACCAATACTTGCTCAGGGGCCGTCAACGGCAGGCCAAAGCCGACCTCTTGTAACAGCCGACCTGCCAGCACTTGGCCCTCGCCCGTCAGATCCAATGCCTCGACACTCGAGCCCGCTGACCACGAGCGGAACTTGCTCGGCCAAACCAGTTTCACGAGATAGCTCTTGTCCGGGTCGAGGCCGTGGAACAAGACGCGTGGCAACAGACGCTGCACCTGACTGCGCATAATCGCGATGGAATAGAGCGCCTCGGTCTGGTCTTGCGCGATCACGCCCATGCCCATCAGCTCGTCGGAAGTCTGCAGACGGACGAGATTGCCGGTATGGAGAAGGTCTCGATGGGCCTTATGGCAGGCAATCGCTTCTTTCAGGGTCGCAAGCTCTGTCTCAGATTCCTCCAAGAGATTGAGTTCAAGGCCCATATGCCCAATCATCGCGGTCCCAGCCCGCATCGCCATCGAAAGGGTGCGGCCGGTGATATGGCAGCGGCGCGGCCCGACATGGGCACCTAGAACTTCCAGCGGGAAGAAGAAGCTGGCCCCGCGCTGAATATCTTGGCGGTCGAGCGCGTCATTGCTGTCTGACGTCCAAATCCGGTCGGTATAGCTCAACACGCCATAATCGGCGCGCGCGCCACCCGACGCACAGGATTCAAACTCAACGTGAGGGTGGGCGACGCGCAGTCTCTCCAGCAGAGCATAGAGCGCCTGAACCTGGGCGTGCGAACGCTGATAGCCGCGATGATCACCTGGATGGCTGATGTCGCGGTTCATGTCCCATTTGACATAACCGATCTCATGGTCCCGCAGGACGGCATCGATCCGCTCAAACAGATAGTCGGAGACTTCGGGCCGGGAGATATCTAGCACAAGCTGATTTCGGAACGGCACTTGCTCGACATGGGCTAAACCCAACACCCAGTCGGGATGAGCACGATAGAGGTCAGAATCTGGATTGACCATTTCAGGCTCAAACCAAATGCCCATCTCCATGCCTAGGCCCGTAACATAATCAATCAGCGGCTTTAGGCCTTCGGGATAGACCTCTGCCGAGACATACCAATCGCCCAAACCTGAAGTATCGTCGCGACGCGAGCCAAACCAGCCATCATCGAGGACAAACCGCTCGACCCCGACCGCCGCTGCGCGATCGGCAATGGCCTTGAGGCGGTCGAGATCATGGTCAAAGAACACCGCTTCCCACGTATTATAATGGACGGGGCGCACCTTGGCGCGGGTCTCGGGTCGCAAGATTTGGCTGCGGACATGGGCGTGGAAACGCTGGCTGAGGCCAGACAGCCCTTCCCGGCTATAGGCGGCATGAATGGTTGGCCCAACGAAGGTTTGGCCCTGTTCTAACCGAATTTCACCGGGCCCGAGCAAGGCCCCAAGCCCCGCAAACACCCGGCCATCGTGGAGACTGTCCACCCGCATGCGATGATTGCCGCTCCAGCCCAGATGCAGGCCGTAAGCCTCTCCTTGCGCTTCATCGGTGGAAGCGCCGCATAAGATGATAGCGGGAAGTCCGTCATGCGAAGTGCGACCCCGGCGGCTTTCGCGCAGATAGGTACCCGCAAAGCGCTTGATGCGTTCGCGCTGAAATTCCAAGGCCCATCGGCCCGTGAAACCGATCAGATCCGTCATGTGATTGGCAATGGGCAGCACAGCCGTGGCAAACTCGGTGACTTCAAGCGGGGCTTCACCCAAATTTGTCAGGGAAGAATTGACCGTCAAAACACCCGTCACGGCCTCGAGACGCAAGTCATAAGTCAGGCCGATTTTGGTGTGGTCATCGCGGCAGAAAATCTGAATGCGGTCGTCTTCAAGCGTGGCGTCTGCCACGACAAAGCGGCTACCCCAGTCTTGCCCCGTGCGATGGACAACAACACCCGAAGGCCCAAGCAGACCAAGGCCTGCCTCCATCGCCAAGGATGCATCTACAAACACATCAGAACTACCCGGCCCGCCCTGATGGCTAGCAAGCGCCCTGAGGACCGTCGGGTCAACATCATCAGGTAATCTTGGGCCCCAATGCAGGATTGCAGGTGGAGCCCCGAGCTTGACCGCCACAACCAAACTCGCCCCACCGCCGTGCAGGATCAGATTATCCATAGTGCTGTTGTTCCTAAACCATGTGTTGCAAGTCGCTTACGGAAAGCCCGCTTCTATTTTCCATTTCCAAAGCTTGCCTCAGGCGGAAGGGCTTACTAGTGTCAGCGGCTAAAGAAAAGGCAAGGGGGAAATGCCATGTTTCAAGGCGGCGCGTCGGCGTTACAAATCGGCATTTTCTTTGGGCTAACCGCCCTCATCGCCATCCTGACTTATTGGAAAGTGCATGGGGCAGGGGCTGGCCATAAGGATCGGCAGAAGGACGGCGGAACCACCCGAGAAGTCTTTCTCGCAGGGGGCGGCCTTTCCTGGCTTTTTGTGGCCGGTGCCATCACCCTTACCAACCTCTCTACCGAGCAATTGGTCGGCATGAATGGCAATCAGATGCTGCTCTTGGCGTGGTGGGAGATTTGCGGCTTCTTTGGTCTCCTAATTTTGGCATTTGTCTTTGTGCCGATCTACTACCGGAACAATTGTACCACCGTGACGGAGCTGTTGGAGAAGCGCTATAAGGGCGGCAGCATCCGCACCGTTATTTCTGCGCTGTTTCTGATTGGCAATGTGCTGATCTATTTGCCCGCGGCGCTTTATAGCGGCAGCTTATTCCTGCAAACCATGTTTGGTGTCGAGTGGTCGCTTCTGTGGTTTGCGGCACCTATGGCCATTATCGCTGCTCTCTATACCATCACCGGTGGCCTGCGGGCGGTGGCGGTGATGGATACCTATTCCGGCATTGGTGTTTTGGCGATTGCGTTTCTGGTCGTAATCTTGGCAATGGCCGCGGTTGATTTTGATCTGGTATCGGGCGTTCCCGAAGAGCGCATCTCCATGATCGGCTCTTTCACCTCACCTATTCCATTCCACACGCTGTTTACCGGCATGTTGTTCATCCAAATCTTCTATTGGTCGACCAACCAAAACATTACTCAAAAGGCGATGACGGCCCCCACCGTGCAAGAAGCGCAAAAAGGGGTTCTGGCAGCAGCTGCCGTGCGGATCCTGATCATCCCGGCAATCGTGGTGATCCCCGGCGTTGTCGCTTACAAGCTTTTCGGCAGTGTGGGAGATGCCGCTTACGGTAAGCTCGTTGCCCACGTATTGCCGTCTTGGATGTCGGGGGCCTTTGCGGCCATGATGGCAGCTGCCGTCATCGCTCACACCAGCGCCATCCTCAATTCCAGTGTCGCCCTTTATTCCATCGACTTCCATGAGAAGTTCATCGGTGCGGTGAAGAACCACTGGCGCTTGGCAGCGATTGCTTCAGCGGTTTTAACGGTGACCTCCATTGCGCTGATACCCGTGTTTCAGAATGCCAAGAGCATCATCAATCTGTTGCAGGAGTTGAACGGCCTCTTCTCCATGCCCATTCTATCGGCCTTTATTGCTGGCCTCTTGTTCCGCAATGTCGACGCGCGGGCGGCGATTGCAGGCCTCGTGTTTGGCTTCCTGCTCTATGGCTTCCACAATTTCGTGCTCTACAAGCCCGACACTTTGTATCCGGGCGAGACTTTCTATCAACACATCGGCCTTTATTGGCTCCACTATATCGACGTGATGCTGATCGTCTTGATCACCTCAGTCATCACAGCCTTGAGCGTCAATCGTTGGGTATTTGGCAAGAAAGCCGTGTTCATTTTCAGTGCTAAGGGGCGCGCGATGAGGGCGTTGGAACCATGAGCGGTAAGATCCTTGTTATAGATGAAGGCACTACCTCAACCCGCGTGATGCTGTTTGAAGCCGATGGCACCTGCCTAGGCAGTGCGCAGCGGCCCTTGACCCAGCATTATCCGGCACCCGGTTTGGTCGAACACGACGCCGAGGAGATTTGGACCCTCACCTTGGCCTGTGCGCAGGAGATGGTAGCGAAGGCCGGTGGGGCTTCGGCCATTGCCGGCATTGGCATCACCAATCAACGCGAGACCATCGTGTTCTGGGACAAGACGACCGGCAAGCCCTTGGCCCCGGCCATTGTCTGGCAAGACCGTCGGACGGCGGATATGTGTCAGGCTCTGAAAGACCAAGGCCAAGAAGCCATCGTGCAAGCCAAGACAGGCCTCTTGCTTGACCCCTATTTCTCCGGCTCCAAGATCGGCTGGGCTTTGAGTAATTGGCCTCAACTCAAGGCGGCCGGGAACAAGCTCGCAGTCGGTACGATTGAGAGCTATCTCGTCTATCGCCTGACCGGTGGTGCCCACATCTCAGACGCGACCAATGCCTCGCGCACGGCGCTAATGGCGATTGGCAGCGCGGGCTGGGACGATGGCCTGTGTGACCTTTTCGGCGTGCCGCGCGCTATTCTGCCCCAGATCGTCGATTGCGCCGGGCCGTTAGGCCAAACGCTGCCTGAGTTGTTCGGCAGCTCCATTGCCATTTCCGGCATGGCCGGCGACCAACAAGCCGCGACGATTGGCCAAGCCTGCTTAGAGCCCGGCCAGACCAAAGCGACCTTTGGCACTGGGGCCTTTGTCCTGACCCAGACCGGGCCGACGCTGCCGCAGTCCAAGAACCGTTTGCTGGCGACCATCGCGTGGCAATTAGATGGCGTGCGCCATTATGCGTTGGAAGGATCGGTCTTTGTGGCCGGAAGCCTGATGCAATGGCTGCGCGATGATTTGGGCTTGATCGAACGGGCCTCAGACTCCGAAGGTCTTGCCCGCGCTGTGCCAGACAATGGCGGGGTCTATCTCGTGCCTGCCCTATCGGGCCTTGGCGCACCCCATTGGCAGCCCCATGCCCGCGGCGCGATCCATGGTCTCAGCTTCTCGGCCAAGAAGGCCCATGTGGTGCGTGCGGCCCTAGAGGCCATGGCGCACCAGACCTTTGACCTTAAGACCGCTTTTGCGGCTGACGGAGCCGACTGGGCCGAAGTCCGGATTGATGGCGGCATGGTTGCGAACGACTGGATGGCGCAAGATCTCGCCGATATTCTGGCTATTGATGTCGAGCGTCCGCACTTCATTGAGACCACGGCTCTGGGGGCTGCCATGCTCGCAGGCGTTGGCTGTGGGCTTTATGGCTCGCTGGAAGAGGCAGCAATCATGCGGGGCCAGGTTGAGCGCTTTAGCCCCGCTATGGCCGATCCAGTCCGCCAAACCCGACTCAGCGGCTGGGCCGATGCCCTCAAGCGCGTCCTCGATTAAGTCCCTAGATTCAAGGAACTGACAAGCAGTCCTGTCTTTTTGACAAGGGTACTTGACATTAGCTTGCCGATGTGTGACAAGTGTCCTTGTCATAATAGCAAGGAAACCTGACATATGTCGGAGGTTATCAATCAAAAGCGACCGGGAAACCCTTGGATGAAATTCGTGGTCAGTACCGCGATTTGGGCGGTTTTGGGCGGGGTTTCCGGTTATCTGATTGCCACTCATACTAAGGGAACCAAGGTTGAGGATGTAGCACGGTTTGTTTTCGAACGAGATTTTGTTCCTTACATGAACGCCTTGTTGGGCTTCCTCTTGCTCGGTGCCTATATTGCGTCCGCCATCATCTTTGCGCTCGCTATCGTCAACAAGCGTGTCGCCAACAATCGTGCCTTGACTGGTGGCCTCGGCACTAGTCCCTCTGCTCGCAAAGCTTACCCTTATCTTGTGGCGTTTTACGTTGCTTACGCAGCACTACTTGGCATCCTGACTTTCTACGAATTTCATCCTAAGGGACCTTCGAGCATGTCTTGGCCACTGTTCTTGATTGGCCTCGCAAGTGGTGTTGCCATGGTTTGGACCGGCCACAGACTTTGGTTCCTTTTGGATGAATTCTTTCGAGCAATTTGGCTGGAGGCTGGGGCGCTAGCATCCTACATCATGGTGATCATACTCCTCGTCGCAGGTTCCGCCGTGGCAACAGGCCTGATGCCCGCCGTTTCGCTCTACTCGGGCCTTGTCCTATACCAAATCATCCATCGGATCGCCTACGGCTGGGTGGTAAGCAAGCGAGACCCCACGATGCTCGAAATGGAGGAGCCAGAGGACGCATGAAAAACCGTCTCAAAGTTCTCCGTGCCGAGCGGGATTGGTCGCAATCCGATCTCGCTGACGCACTCGACGTCTCCCGCCAAACCATCAACGCCTTGGAAACAGGGAAATACGATCCCTCCCTGCCCTTAGCCTTCAAGATTTCGCGCCTATTTGCGTTGCCGATTGAAGCCATCTTTGAGGACGCCCCATGAACGACATTTCTACAGCGCCCAAAAAAGCGAAATGGTCGCGACAGGCCAAGATCAATGTCTATATCGTCGGCTCGCTCTTGGCTGGGGGCGCGATTGGCTTCTTGGTGCCTTTCAATGCGGCAACCGGACCCAGTGGCCTATTCGTCGGACTAATAAGCCTCGCCATGATCATCGGGGTTGGCGCGACCATTTACTACACTAATCTCCTAGATGAGTTGGCCCGTCACACGCATGAAGCGGCATTTTATTGGAGCGGCGTGTTCTCGCTCGCGATCTGCTTTGTGCCAATTGCCGCCCTCATCGGCTTCCCCAAGTTTGAGTTGCCTAGCCTAGAGATCCTGCTCGGCACCAAAACCCATGCCTTCGCGGCTGGTATGGCCGTGTCCATTCTGGTCCTTCTTGTATCTTACTTCGCCATTTGGACGCACCTTTGGCTCAAACGAAATCGGGCTTGAGCCAGCCCCTCAAGACGTTGTTTTAACCTCCCAACCCAACCATAACTCAGATGAGGATTATGATGATGAAAAAGACTCTATTCGCAGCTCTGTCAGCTTTCAGTTTTGCCTTGTTCCAAGCGCCATCCGTGATGGCTCAACCGGCACCAGCTGCGGCGGCAGCGGCTACCACCCAAAAGGCCACCCCGGCCATGTGGGTGGTGAAAGATAGCGACACCACCATCTATCTGTTTGGTACCTTTCACTTGATGGCCCCTGGCATCGATTGGAACCATGGCAAAGTGAAAACCGCCTTCGAAAGCTCGGACACTTTGCGCCTTGAGATCGCCAATATGGAGGCCGAGGCCCCGATCATTGCTAATCTAATGGCCTCCAAGGGCCAATTGCCCCCCGGCAAGACGATTTATGATGGCCTCACCGAAGCCCAAAAGTCGGCCTTAGGTACCATCATTGCGCAAAGCGGCTTTCCGCCCCAAGCCATCCAACAAATGCAGCCTTGGATGGGCAGCCTGATCTTGGCAATGGGCCTCTATCAAAAGCTTGGCCTCGACCCGACCCAGGGTGTCGACAAAACCCTCGACGGGTTGGCCCGCGCGGCAAACAAGCCGGTGGAAGGCTTTGAAACCGGCGCAGAGCAAATTGGCTTTTTCGCCAATTTGACCGACCAACAGCAAAAGGCGATGCTGGTCTCAACCATCGAGGATTGGGACCAAGCGACAACCATGCTGAACGACATGATTGATGCTTGGAAGACGGGTAATGCGGACAAACTGGGCGAGTTGATGACGACCAGCCTTCGCACCCAACCCGAATTGGCCAAACTGATTTTGACGGATCGCAACGAGCGCTGGGCCGAATGGGTCTCCGCCCGTATGGCTAAGCCCGGCACGGTCTTCGTGGCCGTGGGTGCCGGTCATTTAAGTGGCCCAGACAGCGTTCAGGCCTTCTTGAAACAAAAGGGTATCGCGTCCTCCCGGGTTGAAACGAAGTAAGTCTTTAGGAAGGCATAGCCTGCGGCGAAGACTGCCTGAGTGGAAATTTTCGTCCATCCAACCCTTTCATCCCCGCCGAAGTGAAACGGAGAGCGGGGACCTTGATTGATCATGCGCTCACCCCTCGCCCCCTATGGGGGAGAGGGGCTTCCTATTGCCCATGCTCACCACCCCACCAACACCTATAGCCCCGCGTGGAAAACCACCGGGGGTGCACCTTGTTGCCCGAAGGCAGAGGGGCCGGGGCGCGTGGTGTGCGCCAGATGAGGTGGGCCAGATTAACGGACTGGCCCGGAATACGACGCATGCCGTGCGCCCCGGCTGTGTAAGTCTGTGTGCCAAGGGAAGATCATGAGCCCTCCTCTGTGGTTTCATTTCCCCCGCCTGTACATGAAGACCTTTTGAAGA
>JAPZTJ010000012.1 GCA_027532555.1 Aquidulcibacter sp. | reverse complement strand
CCTATGATCAGCTGCAGGCCGACCGCCTCGCCCTCGAATGCCGACCAAAAACGGCTCAAAGAACGTCCATTCCCCATCTTCCATCAACAAACGCGCCAAGATAGCCTCCCCAAAAGCTACCTTGAATCAGAATTCAACTGATTTGGGAATCCAGTTTGTCAACAGGTCCTAAGCTATCGGGAGTTTCAGACTTAGCTAATTTCACCAATTCTTGTGCGTCTTGTGAAGGAATTCCTGTCTCAATTAGCCATTTCAAGAAGGCTTGATCGTTCCCTTCTGAGAAATTAATCTCTGTCCTGTTTGCAATATCGCTAATTATTCCATTGTTTCCATAAATTATATTATTCGTGATGTTCGTGGTTTGACGGATTTCAGTCTCATTTATTTTTTGATTGGAATTTTCGATAGTAATTAGGGCCGCTACTGGAATTTCTTTTTCTAACTCGAGAGTTAGGTCGAGCACTTTTGCACGGACATTACTGTGGATGGTATCAAATGGCATACCGCCAAAGCGGCCAGCAACATAGGTCATCTGTTAGTCTTCGTATACTTTGCCCTTAAGCATCAACAATAAGTTGGCGCATTCTGGCCCAAAATTGGCACGTTCAGTTGGCGACGTTGATTTCAAAGTTGAATCCACAACTGCAATGCTGTCGCGGATCGGGAAGGAAACCCAGCTTTCTCCTGCATGTTTTCTAACGACGTGACTCGGAATCTGCGCGTTGGTTAAGGTGCGATAACCATTTGTAAATGTTCCAAGATAGGTTGCTTCCGCAATCCGAAAACTTGGAACAAGCGCGGCCTCGGGGTAACCTTCTATTTCATATCTAACCCAGTCCTCGAGTGGTGCACTTCCGAGTTTCGAAGCAAGGTAGCGCAGTTTAAGCAGTATTTCATACAAATTGGGACTTGCACCAAGGATAGCCGACTGAATTTCTTTTAATAAGGACACCCTTCAACCCTTTGCTGCGCCGAGACCCGAAAATGTTTTGCAAATTTTAAATGGCAATATCACTTCATACAACCCCTACCGCCCCACAATCTCATTCCGCGCCGCCTGCGCCAGAAATGCACTGCGGGTTAGTTTGCGGGCAGAGGCGGCGGTGTCGATGGCGGCGAGGATGCCGGAATCGAGTGAGATGTTGATGCGGGTGGGCCTGTTGCTTGAGGCGATATGGGGCACCAGAATCAGGAAAGCACCATTTGCCAAATCCTCTTTCGCCAACTCGCGGACCGCCTCGATGCTGGATGGCTCGATGACGCGATCATTTCCATCGAAATAGAGCGAAACGGCGTCGGTGGCTTCGCGCACAACGCTTTCCAGATCATCGGCGGCTGAAAAACAACCCTCTAAATCAGGAAAAGAGACGCCAAAGGCGCTGTCCTCGTCCTTGTGGACGACGCCGTGATAATAGTGCATCGCGTTGCCTTTCATAGCCATCCCGCCATTTTCGCAATGGATCGCGCCGTGCCGAGCGGTAAATCTTTCTTTGGATGCGGGACGATCACAACCACGCCGCCTTTGGCGAATTTGTGATGTGACCCTTTGCTCGAAACCAAAACAAACCCTTCGGACAAAAGCCGCCTGACGATTTTCTTGCTGTCGCGCTCCATTGAAATAGATTAATTAGAGTTAGTCACTTTGTCAATTAGTGTGTAAAAAAATGTGTATAATTTTCCGTTTAACCATTCCCGCCACGACCAATTGCCGTAGGCCCACCTGACCATTGGCAAAGGAGCAGCCAGTGATCCTGAAGAAGTTTCCATTTTGGGTCGCTGCACCTGTTGCAACTTGGGCGATCTTTGTTGCGTACTATTCGATGTTTCCTGTTCCACGTTCCCCGGTCCCTGTGCATGGTTCAGGACGGGAGAGCTGGTATCCTGATGGGCACGACTTGGACGGAGAGGGGACTGGTCTTTCAGGCTAATGAATGTCAGTTCGAGCGGGTCAAGGGCAAAAGCGAAGCGTCCCTTGACGCGATTGAACTGTCAAAAGATAATTGAAACAAGGTTTTGGTGACCGAAATGGTCACCAAAACCGTTCCCGAACGACTTTCGAAGGCACATGTTCCGAGCCCCTCAAAATCCCCCGTGACACCACGAAAGTTTTACTTTAGTATTACTTCGTCCAACCAAAGGAAGCAGTTCATGAGCGATGGTCTCGTCTCCACCAAGGGCCAAGTGGTGATCCCTAAGGCCTTGCGGGATGTGTTTGGGATTAAGCCCGGGTCCAAGATTCGGTTTGCCAATGAGAATGGCCAATTGGTGGGCCATGTTGTGCCGGAAGAAGTGATCCCGTCGCTGGACGTTTTGATTTCCCAAGCCCGAACCTTGTCTGCGCCCAAGATAGCTGACTTGGGAGAAGCGCAGGGCAAAGAGGCCATTGAAGATGGCTGGATTGCGCCAGACAATGTGCTCGACATGGCGGCAGATGACCTGATTTCAGCTTGGAACACCCACGTGAAAAGCGCCAAGCATGCTTGATCGCGGCGACATCGTCATGGTGGATCTCAAAGGCAGCCAAGGGCGGGAGCAGGCGGGTTTCCGGCCAGCTTTGGTGCTGACACCTCATGCCTATCACGAGGTCAGCTCCACGGCGATTGTCGTGCCGATCACCTCGAACCCCAGTCCGTGGCCGTTCAAATTGCCTTTGCCAGCGGGCGGGCGCATTGAGGGGTATCTGCTGGTCGATCAGATCAAATCACTGGACCGCACCGCGCGTGGGTTTCGTTTGCTAGACCGGGTGCCAACTGCAACCTTGCGAGATGTGGGTATCTTGCTGGACCGTCTGCTGAAAGACCCGACTTCGCTGGAAAATCGAACGCCATGACCGACCCTCCCACTTTCGCCGCCAGTTGGATCGCCGATTGGAATGCGCATGACGTGGAGAAAATCCTTGCTCATTATGCAGAGGATGTAATCTTTCATTCGCCAAAGGTCGCGATCCGCAGCAAGGGTGCAAAGACCTCTTTCACCAGCCGGGAAGAGCTGCGTCCCTATTTCAGCTACGCCTTTCAAATCCGGCCTCACCTGCAATTTACGCTCCTCAGCATCTGCCAAGATCAACAGGGCTTGGCGCTGATTTATCGCGATGAGACCGGCGCGACGGCAACCGAACTCATGGATTTGAACGAACTAGGGCAAGTGAGGTTTGCACGCGTCCTCTATGACCGCTAAAGCACTACCAACACAGCCAGTCGAGACCCTTTCATGACCCAGCCCGGTTCCGCATATTTCATTCCCGAAGGCGAAAGCCCAATCATTCGCACCACTTTGGCTGTGATTGTCACCAATGAACCCGGTGTTCTAGCCCGCGTTGTTGGGCTGTTTTCCGCGCGTGGCTATAACATCGAAAGCTTGACGGTCGCAGAGACGGACCATGAGGCGCATACGTCGCGCATCACCATCGTGACCTCGGGCACGCCGAGCGTCTTAACCCAGATTCGCGCGCAATTGGGCCGGTTGGTACCGGTTAAGCGTGTCATCGATTTCTATGGTGACAGCGATGCCGTCGCGCGTGAATTGGCGTTGATCAAAGTTGCTGGCACGGGCGATGTACGGGTCGAGGCCATGCGCTTGGCCGATGCGTTTAAATGCCGGATCATGGATGCTGGCTTGGACCATTTCACCTTTGAGCTGACTGGGTCCTCCAAAAAACTGGATGATTTCATTGATTTGATGAGACCGCTTGGTCTGGTTGAGGTCTCGCGCACTGGGGTGGCCACCATCCGTCGCGGCAAGGATGTTATCTAGGCGACACATGCCGTCGGCCAGTTTGGTTCGCAAATCGGCCTTGTTTTGGCCCAAAGTTCAGGTTTGGATGAGTGGATGAAAAGCTCTTTTCGATATTTGATAATGCTGGCCATTGCGGCGGTCTTGGGCTTGACCATCTATTTGGTTGGCAAAGCAGAACCCGAACAAAAGGCCTTGTTTCTGGGCGTTGATGGCGACCCACGCATGCGCCTGTGTGATAGCCCTGTGAATGGCGAGTTGGCCGACCCGGCGGTTTTGAAGGCGATGGGCATCGATACGCCCTTTGCCAAAGCGGCTGGGGATAAGGCTGCCTATCGTCTGTCTGTCTTGCGTCCAGCAAGTCAGGAAAGCATCAGCATAACTTTTTCTACGCCAGAAGCTGAGCCCGGGCGTTACACCATGGTGCGGTGGGACGGAAAAGCCGTCAGTCGCGCCAGTGGGAGTTTAGACGTGACCGATGCCGCCACCCTCGTTTATGCCTTTGAAGACGCCAAAATCTGGGGCGAGCTTAAGCGCACCATCGAAACGCTTGCCCGCGCGGGCCAAGCGACTGCTGTGATCGAAGTGCGTGCGCCTAATCGGGAGCGTTGCATCTCCACCCGCTATGACGACGAACGGGTCCGTCCGCTTTTGGCTATATTTGCCAAGAAACTTGGCTTGCAACCAGGTGCCTTGCCGATAGGCGGGCTCGTCTCGCCTGAGGCGAGCTTTGTACCAGTTGCGCCCAACAAAGCGAATTAGCGGAGGGGATCTATGAGACGTTTAGCTGCTGTCTTGATGGGATACTTCGTCCTTGCGTATGTCTTGCCATCGATGAGCGCGATGGCGCAGTCCACGACAGAGCCGACCACGCAGGCTAATGCCCCGGCGCAAGCAAAACGGCCCGCGAAAGCAGAATGGATCACCGCAACTGCCCCAGTAGACAAGGCTATAGCTGCACCCGAGACAGATGTGTCGACCCAGCCAACGCCACCGCCGGAGCTACCTGAAGCTGAAACTGCGACACCGGACGGTCTGCGCGCGGCGCAAGCGATTTCCAGCGAACCTGCACCTAAAGTGCCAGACGAGAGTGAGGAATTGTTGGCCATTGATCGGGCATTTGCCGAGAGCTTGATCGCCAATGGACCTCTGAAATCCTATGGAGCCCTGATGTCGAGTGAAGGGGTTCTGCACGATGCCTCAGGCTCTTCGCCTGCAGGGGCTGCAGGGGCCCAAGCCCGCTTTAGCACCTTCCCAGATGATGTAACCTTGGACCGTAGCCCGGAGAGCGCCATGGCTGCGGGCGGCTCTGGCTCGTCTTGGGGGCGCTATGTGATCCGGCGCGGTGACAATCAGCTCAGCCTTGGGCGCTATGTCACAGTGTGGCGGCGCGAAGCCGGTGGGTGGTTGATTGTAACAGAGCTTGCCGCAGGGCGTGCTGGTCCTCAAGCTGCCCCTGCTGCTGGGCCATTACCGCGCAGGCCACCCAGTGCGGCGACCCGTCCACCCGCGACCACGGCCCCGAACTGAGGGCTTTGCTGAGATCGAGCACCCTCAAGCTGATGGCTTTGATTGACCTGAACGCAAAAAAACGCTCTTAACCCGGGGCAAATTCAACTTAGTCTGCACATTTGTGCCGCTACAATTTCAATCTGGAGAGAAAAAATGCGCGTGTTCTATGACGCTGACTGTGACCTTGGCCTGATCAAGGACAAGATTGTCGCGGTGGTTGGCTATGGCAGCCAAGGCCACGCCCATGCGTTGAACATGAAGGATTCTGGCGTGAAGAACGTCTGGGTCGCTTTGAAGGCAGGTTCAGCTTCGGCAGCCAAGGCAGAAGCTGCTGGCCTGAAAGTCGTTACCGTCGCAGAAGCTGCTCAGAAGGCCGACGCCTTGATGATCGTGACGCCGGATGAAATCCAGCCAGAGCTTTATGCAACTGAAATCGCGCCATACATCAAGCCGGGTCAAACCCTGATGTTTGCCCACGGTTTCTCGGTCCACTTCGGCCTGATCCAGCCGCCAAAGGGCGTGGACGTGGTGATGGTTGCGCCAAAGGGCCCTGGGCACACGGTGCGCAGCGAATATCAAAAAGGTGGCGGCGTGCCATGCCTCGTGGCTGTGCAGCACAATGAAAGCGGCAAAGCGCTTGATTTTGCTTTGGCTTATGCTTCCGCTGTTGGCGGTGGCCGCTCGGGCATCATTGAAACCAATTTCCGCGAAGAGTGCGAAACCGATTTGTTCGGCGAACAGGCCGTTCTATGCGGTGGTCTGGTGGAATTGATCCGCGCAGGCTTCGAAACCTTGGTTGAGGCAGGTTATGCGCCTGAGATGGCTTATTTTGAGTGCTTGCACGAAGTGAAGCTGATCGTGGATTTGATCTATGAAGGCGGCATCGCCAACATGAATTACTCGATCTCCAACACCGCCGAATATGGCGAATATGTAACCGGCCCTCGTATCATCACGCCAGAAACCAAGGCGGAAATGAAGCGTGTGCTCGAACACATTCAAAACGGTGGCTTTGCCCGTGACTGGATGCTGGAAAACAAGGCAGGCGCACCGTTCTTTAAGGCCACCCGTCGCTTGGGCGATGAGCATCAGATCGAAGCCGTTGGCGCACAGCTGCGCGGCATGATGCCCTGGATCGGCAAGAACAAAATGGTCGACAAAGCCCGTAACTAGGGCGTTTTCGAACTCAAATGATGAAAGGCCCGAGACGATCGTCTCGGGCCTTTTTTGTTGGCTTAGAAAATCGAATAGCCGCCGTCGATCACCAGCGTATCACCGGAGTGATAGGCCGAAGCTTGGCTGGCGAGATATACGGCAATACCACCGAAATCATCCGGTGTGCCCCAACGGCGGGCAGGGACCCGGGGGATGACCTTCTCGGCAAAGGCGGGGGAGTTCTGCGCCATTTCGGTCATATCGGTGGCGATCCAGCCGGGCAGGATCGCATTGGCGCGCACACCATAGCGCGCATGCTCAACCGCAATCGATTTGATCATGGAAATGACCCCGCCTTTGGTCGCGGCATAGGCCTCGTTACGGGCAGCACCTTCGATGGCAGCCAGAGAAGCGACCCCTACCAATGACCCGCCGGGGTCGCCCGCTTTGGCGCGTTCAACCATATGGCGGCACGCCTCACGTAGTGTGAAGAACACACCGTCGAGATTGACCGCTAAGGTCTTTCGATACGTCTCGGTGCTCATGTCCACAAAGCTTGGCGCACCATAGCCGACGCCGGCATTAGCAAAGACAGTGTCGATGCGGCCCATTTGCGCCACGGTGTCGGCCATGGCGGCAACCACTTGATCTTCGTGCGCCACATCGACTTCCCACGCCTTCGCCTTGACACCATGGGCCGACAGTTTTGCGATTGCTTCTTGGTTGGCGGCGGCTTTGCGCCCCCAGATAGCGATATCGGCCCCGCAGGCGGCTAGGGCTTCTGCCATCCCTAGACCAATGCCGCGATTGCCGCCTGTGACCAAAGCGACGTGTCCAGCTAGATTGAATGGGTGATAGGCCATGTTGTTTCCCCGAGTCTTATTGAATTGATGTATGGAATACACTAGCAAGCGCCCATCCGTGCGCAAGTGTTGTTTGGTTTGTGCTTATGGCGCGGACTCGCTATGGAACACGCCTATGTCAATTTCAGATTCGTCGCCAATTCCTCTTGTTCGTTCGACCCGTGACGGATCTGCCCGCATCAGCGTGGTTGTTCCCTGCTATAATGAGGAAGCTGTCATTGGCCTGTCTCATGCGCGGCTGAAAGCAGTTCTCGACTCTTTGGCCAGTACAGAAGGCATGGATTATGAAATCATCTATGTCGATGATGGCAGCCGGGATCTGACGGGAACAAAATTGTCCGAGCTAGCGGCCAGTGATCGCCGGGTGCGAGTTGTCATGTTGTCGCGCAATTTTGGTCATCAGCCCGCGGTAACGGCGGGTCTCGACATTGCCAATGGCGATTGCGTGGTCATCATTGATGCAGACCTGCAAGACCCGCCCGAGTTGATTGCCGACATGGTGAAGCTGTGGCGCGACGGCAATGACGTGGTTTATGGTCAACGCACAGACCGCGAAGGTGAAAGCGCCTTTAAACTCGCTACGGCGCGGGTCTTCTATCGTGGCCTGAATTCCTTGTCAGATGTGGATATCCCGCTTGATGTGGGCGACTTCCGTCTGATTGATCGCCAGGTGGTTGATGCCATTGGCTCGATGAAGGAACGCGATCGATTCTTGCGCGGCATGATCAGTTGGGTAGGCTTTCGCCAAACAGCTCTGCCTTATCGCCGTGCTGCGCGCGCAGCAGGGGAGAGCAAGTATCCCTTGCGCAAGATGGTTCTGTTTGCCCTTGATGGCATGTTGTCGTTTTCGCTCGCCCCGTTACGCTTTGTCATTACGCTTGGCTTGGCCATATTTGTTCTGTCCAATGTCGGCATTGTCTATGCGATTTTGAACCGTTTGCTCACCGATCAATGGGTCAGCGGTTGGACCATGTTGTTCATCGCCGTCATGTTTATGGGTGGGGTCCAATTGATGGTTTTGGGCATGATCGGTGAATATGTCGGCCGTATCTACATGGCTTCCAAAGAACGACCGCTCTATCTCGTCAAGCGATTCATTGGTTTCCATGACCGGGGCTGAATTTCGCGCGAAAGCAATCTTGGGATTACGCTATGCCTTGGCCGGTGGGCTGACCTCTCTCGTTTATATCATTGTCTATAATTTGATGGTCTATCTGGGATTGGTACGCTTTTTCTCGTCCAATCTCGCTTATGGCGCAGCCCTTTTGTTCCAGTATTCTGCGCATGGTAAGTTCACCTTTGGCCATCGCGAGACAAAGCCTGGTACCTTGTGGCGCTATTTGATTGCCGTAGGGGTTGGCTTTTTGATCGCGGCCCTCATCAGCCAAGCCAATACCAAACTCTATGATCTGCCCGATTTAGTGGTGTCGGCTATTGTGATGGTAATTGTCGCCGGTACGAATTTCCTCTTCTTTAATTTCTGGGTCTATGCAGACCAGACCTCCAATCCCGACCTAGGTGATCATGGCAAAAGTTGAGCGTCTTTCTACCTTTTATCTTTTTGCCGGAGCAGCAGTTGTTGTGTTGGGCTTGGTTTTGGCCCTCGTCGTGTTGCCGGTGCCAGATATTTTGTGGCGTCTTCACATTGCTGATGGTCTGTTGGCCGGCAAACACATGTATCGCGATGTATTGGAGGTGAATCCACCTCTTTGGTTTTGGGCTGCACTACCTGCAGCTTGGCTGGCTCAGAACTCGCCGATTTTACCGTACCATGCACTCATTGCGATGAATGTAGCTGGGATTGTTTCAGCGACCTTCATCGTGTTTCATCTCGCGAAAAAGACACTGGAACCGTCTGCGGCAGCAGCTGCCGCTTTTGCATTTCTTTTTGCCTTAAGCTTAGTCAGCGTGGGAGACCTTGGCCAGCGCGAGCAGTCCTTGTTGATGGCCTGCGGCATGTGGATCGCCTTGCTGTGCGCCCGCTTAGATGGCGCAAAGGTTGCGCTACCTATGGCCATCTTGGTGGGCGTAATGAGTGCTTATGGCTTTGCTCTCAAACATTATTTTGTCCTCTTGCCGATCGTCTTAGAAGCGTGGCTGCTGTGGCGGCAAAAGCGGGCTTGGAGGCCATTTCGGCCTGAAAACATAACGTTGGCAGTTTGCGCAATTGCCTATGGCCTCGCTGTTTGGAAATTCACACCGGATTTTCTTACGCGCATGTTGCCCTTGGTCCAAACGACTTATTTTGCTTTTGGACCTTGGAATGGTTTCTCATCACTGGAGCGCAAGGTTCACTTGGCGACGCAATGCCTATTTGTCTTTGTCCCCATGGCCCTCATGGTTATGACCAAAGAACGCAGGCCTTTTTTTGTCGCGATTGCGATTGCCATCGTCGTGTGTCTCGCCATCGTACTGTTTCAGCAAAAGGGCTGGCGCTATCATTTTGTTGCCGCCCATGGCCTGTCTGCCATGCTATCCATCATGATCCTCCATCAACTTCTTTTCAAACAAGAAACGGGGACAAGGGTGGTATTGCCGATTGTGGCAGCGCTGACTTTGATTTGGAGCGTTGTTGCCTTGCCAGCCATTGACTCTGTCAGATCGCGAGGCGAGGTGGTTGAACCGCTCATAAAGTCGATTATCGCCAAAGAGCCCGAAGATAGCCGGATATTCATCCTTTCGATCGGGCCAGACTATGCGTTTTATCCACTCGCCCAAGCTGGCCGCACCTATTGGTCACGTTATTATTCGATGTGGATGGTGCCAGGACTTTTGACACTGAACCAAAATCCCAAGCTGGAAGCCGTCCGCAAGGTTGAAAAAGAGCGTGTAAGAGCGGAATTTATTGAAGATATTCAATGCAGTCGACCAAACCTAATCATAGGAGAGGTCGGTTACGTTAGAACGCCAAATCCGATACGATTTGACTCGATTGCTTATCTTACCGAAGATCCAGCCTTCAAGGCTTGGTTTGAGACTCATTATCGTGTCGAGCGTAACATTGGGCGCTACCCAATCCGGCGCTTAAATCGCGCAGTTCCACCACCAGAAATGTGTAGTCCAGCGCCTAAGCGGCCTTAACAATCACGACTAACGACACGCCCAAGGGCAGGGGCAGGCGGCCAATCAGGTGACGCTCAAACGCAAAAATCGTTTCAAGCAGCTTATTGAGCCAGTTTGATGGCATACCTGTATCAACTGCTTTGCTGCCGGTAAGATTTTTGAGCCACCGTACCCCGGCAATCATGGGAAATAACAAGGTATTGAAATAGCTCATCATCTCAACTTTTAGGCCAGCAGATTCAATAGCGGCACGAAGCGTCTGGGCCGTATAGCGCCGTTTATGATGATGCTCCTCGTCATGCGGGCTCCATAAGGACGGCATAGCGGGCACCGTCAAAAGAAAGCTGGCGTCTGGCTTTAGTTTTTTGGCCACAGCCTTAAGCGCAGCGACATCATCGTCGACATGCTCTAGCACATCCAACATGACAGCAAGGTCTAGGCTGTTCTCCACCAGCGGCAAGCCATCTGGCAATCGGCCTTCCAGCACCGTCGCATCTGCACGTGTGGCTGCATATGCCCGCGCATCGGCATCGGGCTCGACAGCTGTCACTTGGCCAAAACGCGTTAGGACGGGCAGGTTAGAGCCAGTGCCGCAGCCAATTTCAGCAATCGCCAAATTGGGGCGCTTGGCAATATGTTGGGTGATCATTTCAGCCACAATGCGCCGACGGGCGCGGTACC
This sequence comes from Aquidulcibacter sp., assembly GCA_027532555.1. Taxonomy (GTDB): domain Bacteria; phylum Pseudomonadota; class Alphaproteobacteria; order Caulobacterales; family Aquidulcibacteraceae; genus Aquidulcibacter; species Aquidulcibacter rimovensis. Next base: position 33,306 of record JAPZTJ010000012.1, on the reverse strand, counting down.
ACCAATGATTTTCGTCAATGGCTGCCATTTCAGTATAGGCGGAACGTTCCATGCACGCGGGCTCCCTGCCACCCGAAACAAGGATGGTCATAAGTGTGCTCCCTTAGCAAAGCACTATGTGACAGTGGATTAACAAGTCAGTTCTAGCTGCAATTTTATGCACCACCTGCCAAGGCAGCACATTTTTGCTCATAAAAAGGGCTGGTTTAGCCAAGTTACGCAGTTGTCGCTGTTCTAGCTTGGCATGGGAACTGCTACAGCGCGCCCTCAATTCCGACAACCTTCTCAGAATGAAACCAGTTACAGCTCGGTCGCCCATGACACTTACCTCGTCTCTCTTGTCCGGCTCTCGGTCGGCCACTTGGTCTCAAACGACCGCGACGGCTTTGTTCAGTCTGGCCCTGGCCGGGATTCTAATTGCTGGGCTGTGGGCGATGCTGCAGCTGACCCCGACTGGCGATATCGTCTGGCGCTTGTATGTCGCGGAACAAGTCGCGCAAGGCAAAGTCATTTATCAAGATGTGATTGAGACCAATCCACCTTTGTGGTTCTGGGCGGCATTGCCTTGGCATTATCTCGGCCAGATGCTGGGGGTTACACCTTATCAAGTCTTGGCTGTCGGCGTTACAGGGTTGGCAATGGCGGCGTTGTGGGCGTTCAACAGCCTGACGCGCGACTTGATTTCGCTTGGCCAACGTCAGGTCATTCTGCTCGCTATGGCCATATCCTATCTAATCTTGCCTTTGGGTGAGACGGGGCAGCGGGAGCATGCGTTCTTTGTCGCTTCTGTCCTTTGGACAACGTTGGCGGTTGCCCGAATGGAAGGCAAGCCGATTTCCTCCGCGGCCCTTTTGATTACGCTGGCATTCTCAGCTTATGGCTTTGCACTCAAGCACGTTTTTGTGCTGGTTCCATTGTTGATTGAAGGGTGCATGATGGCGCGACTGCGCCGCGCCTATCGGCCAATTCGGTTTGAAACCTTGGGTCTTGGTGCCGCGGCAGTGCTTTACACCGTCGCATTGTTACTATTTGCGCAGGACTTCTTTTCGCGCATCGTGCCCATGGTGATGGTGGCTTATTCTAACTTTGGACCCGTCATGCAGCTTGCACCCAGCAAGCGCTTGAGCTTCATTTTAGGCACGACTAGTTTTGCCATTGTGCCCTTTGTTATGGCGCTACTGGCTTGGGATAAGCGTTCACTCACGCTAGGCTTCTTGGTCACTCTAACGGCCATGCTGTTGGCAATATGGCTGCAGATGAAGGGCTGGCGCTATCATATGCTGGCAGCGCAAGGCCTATCGCTAATGCTGGTAGTAAGCATTGGTGCCAAAATGGTGGCGGAGCGTCGGTGGGCGGTGGCAGTCCTTGCCGCTGTTGGGCTAGCCATCCTGTCCCATCAAGCCATCTATAAGCCAATCAACCGCGTGCTTTTGACAAAGGGTCAACCGGTTTTCCCGACCTTGCGCAAGTTTGTGAAGAATGAACCGCAAGATAGCCGGATCGCCATCCTGTCCATTTCGCCGGAGCATGCGTTCTATATCGTGCGGATTCTCGAACGGCCCATCATTTCGCGCCATTATGGCATGTGGATGCTGGTCGGTCTGGAAGCTCCCCAAATGGACCCGAAGAAAGAAGCCTTCCGCAAGATGGAGCTTGACCGGGTGCGGCGCGAATATGTCGCCGACTTGACCTGTCGTCCGCCTGATGTCGTGATTGAGGAATATGGTCGCGTCTTTGCCAATCGATTAGTCAGCTTCAATACCTTGACTTATCTTCGCGAAGATCCTGACTTCGATGCTTGGTTTGGTAAGCATTATCGCTTTGACAAGCCTTTGGGCTATCGCCAATTCGCCTGGCGCTTGAAGGGCGAGCGGCCGAAGGATCAATTGTGCGAGCGTAATCCTTAATTCGGGCCGTGTGCCGCGCGCCAGAGGCGGTGGCCTGCGTGAATGATCCGGGTGGTTTCGTCCCATAAACCATGGCTTTCGAGCGTATCAAGTGCCACGAAGCGCGCCTCGCTGGCGTCATCGCCCGCCATAACTGCCCCTGATTGATAGCGGGCCACATAGTCGATCAGCACATAATGGCGTGTAACTTCGCCCGTGCTGCGGCTGGTGAAAATACCGTCCACCACGTCGATCAGGCCAAGTATTTCAGCCGTGACGCCAGTTTCTTCCGCCAATTCCCGCAAGGCTGCGTCAATTGCCTTTTCGCCCCATTCCAGCTTGCCACCGGGAATAGACCAATCCCCTTGCCGAGGAGGCGTGCCGCGACGGATCAAGAGGACGTGGCCATCGTCGTTAAGACAGACGATACCAACCGCAGGGACGGGGATAGGCTTGGCTTCCAGGGTCATGGCTTTGTGCTAGCATGGAAGCCATGTGTGGACGATATGCCGTAACATTGCCGGTAGATGCGATGGCGACCCTGTTCGGGTCGGCTGACAGGCCGAATCTGGCCCCTCGTTGGAACGTAGCCCCAACCCAGCTTGCCCCGATGGTTGCGATTGGCAAAGCAGGCGATACCCGGATCTTGCAAGCCCGCTGGGGGCTGCGACCGGCTTGGATGGCCAAGGACCCGCCGACAGGGCCTTTGTTCAATGCTCGTGGAGAGACGGTCGCTGATAAGCCCGCATTTCGTGCCGCCTTTGCTCGCAAGCGCTGCTTGGTCCCCGCAGATGGCTTTTATGAGTGGAAGCGCGAGGGCAAGGTGCGCACGCCTTACTTCATTGCCCGGCCAGACGGGAAGCCAGTCGCCTTTGCGGGCCTATGGGAGGCTGCTAAGGACGAGGAAGGTGGACTTCTCTTGTCCATGAGCATTATCACCACGGCTGCAACAGAGGATTTTCGAAATCTGCATGACCGTTTTCCCGTTGTGATCGAGCCGAATGATTGGCAAACTTGGCTAAAGGCCAGCACCCCGTCCGAGACCCTAAAACAGCTTTTAATTCCGCCACTTGATGGGCTTATGGTGCCACGACAAGTCAGCGATCGGGTCAATAAGGTCAGTCACGATGACGCAGAGTGTTTCCGGCCGATAGACTAGAACTTTGCAGTCTTCGGACGGTTTTGGCAGGAGACAAGTACCAAAGAACCAAGCTAGGGTTAGGGATGAAATCAAGTGGCCTATAAAAGTGGACAGCTCGCCTGATAACCACAAAAGCTGGGGGAATTGAAATGCGTGCCGAGGCACCACCTAGGTCGACTTCGCCGGACAAAAGCGGTCGCCCGAAGATTGAGAAGGACGTCTGGTTCCTGCTGTTTGTGGTTGGCACCGCTTTTATGGCCAGCCGGTATGACTTTCAACTATCCACCCTTGCCCTCCCTCAATTCCAACAGGCCTTTGGCTATAATGATCAGACCTCGGTCTTAATCGGCACCCTTGCCAAAGCTGGGGCAATCCCAGCCGTGATCTTGACCTTGATGGCCGACAGGATCGGGCGAAAGCCGCTTTTCTTGGCAGCCATTTTGGGGTTCTCGGCATCGGCATTGCTGACCGCGTTTGCTCAAAATGCAGCAATGTTGGCGACAGGCCTCTTTTTCACCCGCTTGTTCACGATGGTCGACGAATTGTTAGCCGTGGTGCTGTTGGCAGAGGCAGCCCCTGCACGCGCGCGGGCTTGGATGCTGGGGTTGTTGGCACTGTTAGGGGCGTCTGGCGATGGTGTGGCCTTGGTCGTCTATGGCACCTTTGCCGACCAGCCTGATGCGTGGCGCTGGATGTATGCAGCAGGCGCGGTGCCGGCACTTTTGTCCATCATCTGGCGGTTGGCACTGCCCGAAAGTGCTGCCTTTGTCGCGGCAACTCAAGCCAAGCAAGCCGATCCGTTTGCGCTGATCCGCACCCATCGTCGCCCCGTGATTTTGATTGGGATTGCTTATTTCCTGTTCTGGCTGCCGATCTCGCCCGCTTTGTCTTACAATTCCCAGTATCTGCAGTCGGTAGCGAAATGGGAGCCAAGCCAAGTCGCTTTGGTTTCGTTTGCTGCTGGGCTGATTGGTCTTGCAGGAACCTTCCTCGGCGGGCGATTGGCGGATCGCTTTGGACGTAAACCGGTGGCGCTGATCGCGACGCTAATGTGTGTCCTTGGACTTTCTGGCGTCTATGGTAGCAGCCAGTTTGGCCTAGTCGGCGCGTCGTTGAGCATTGGCTATATGGCCTGGTTTGCAGCGTCTGTTGCGCTTCGCGCCACGATGACCGAACTCATCCCCACAAAGGCGCGCGCCACTGTTGCCGGCACATCTGAAATCGGGGCCAGTAGTGGCGCGATCGTGGGCGGGAGTTTGGTCGCTTTCCTCATCCCAGTCTTAGGGGGCCTTGGCCACGCTCTGATCGCTATTATGCCGTTAGTGGTCTTAGCGCTCATCGCCATCGCCTTCTTACCAGAGACCAAGGGCCGGGTATTGGTGGAAGGCGAAGAGGTCGACGATAGCAAAGCCTAGCGGTCGAGAAAGTCTTTTGCTAAGTCGACTGTGCTGTGGTGACCGACCGCTGTGCCACACTGGCTGGACCATGCTTGCCAAGCGGTTCGTCCTTGATCGCGTAGGCCGGTTAGAAAGTCCCAATCGGTATTGAATTTGCTGGCGGCACCTAAGCCCTTCAGCGCGTCATCGGCCTTGATGGCGTGAACTTTCACGTCCCGATAGCGGTCCTTCAATTTATCGCCCATCTCCTCATCCTCTAAGAGGCGCTGGACAAAGGCGATGGCGCGCAATTCTGCGATCAAGCTGGCGTTGAAGGTAATTTCGTTCAAGCGGTCCATGATCGCCGCACTGGTCTTTGGCACGGTGTCGAGTGTCTGTGGGTTCAACGCACATAGGAGAACGTCGTCGGGTAGGCCCGCTTCATAGAAGAGAGGCCAAAGTGCTGGATTGGCCATATAGCCGCCATCCCAATAGGCTTCCCCATCTACTTCCACTGCTTGAAACAAATAGGGCAAGCAGGCCGAAGCCAAGGTCACATCGGCGCTAACTTCATGGGTACGAAACACTTTTGCTCGCCCACTTTTGACATTGGTTGCGGCGATGAAAAGCTTGAAAGGTGGATCTTTTGTGAGGCCCTCAAAGTCAACCACGTCCTGAAGACTATCGCGCAAGGGGTTGAAATTCCAAGGATTAAACTCATAGGGGCTCGCCACACTTGTCAGCGCGTCAAACCACTGGAAGCTGGCTGCCTTAAACAGCCCAAATGGGTCAAAGGCTTTGCGGATGGCGTTTAGGCTGACTGGGCTAAAGGGGCCGCGCGTCGTGCTGATTTTCTGCCAAAAGCGCGCCAGCGCCTCGCGCGCACCAGCGTTCCCGCCGGTCCGCAGCCCATGGGCGCAGACCACTGCATTCATCGCCCCGGCGCTGGTTGCGGTGATGGCGGCAATGTCAAACCTGTCTTCTTCGAGGAGCCCATCCAAAATCCCCCACGCAAACGCCCCGTGAGAACCACCACCTTGCAGCGCGATATTGAGGGCAGGCTTGGCCATGATGTTCAGCCCACCTTGCCCGGTGGCTGTGGGCGCGAGAACACCAATGAATCCGGTTTGGAACTTACCGGGTCATAGCGATAGCCATCCCTGTCGAAAGCCTTGATGCCCTCGGGATCGGTGATCCGATTTTCAATGCAGAACCGCGCCATCGTGCCGCGTGCTCGCTTGGCATAGAAGCTCAATACCCGGGCCTCACCATCCTTGATCTCTTTGAAGTTCGCCGTGATGACCTGGGCCTGCAGCGCCTTCTTGGAAACTGCGCTGAAATATTCGGTCGAGGCAAGGTTCAAAACGATTGGGGCGGTTTGGCCGGCTAAGTCGCTATTCAGAGCTTTGGACAAGCGGTCGCCCCAAAAGTCATAGAGGCTATCGCCGCGTCGGGTCTTCAGGCGTGTGCCCATCTCCAAACGGTAAGGCGCGATGACGTCGAGCGGACGCAATAGGCCATAGAGGCCCGACAGGATGCGCACATGGTCTTGTGCCCAATTCAAATCCTCGGCGCTTAAATCGCGCGCCTGTAGGCCCTGATAGACATCGCCATTAAACGCCAAAGCGGCTTGCAACACCTCAGGCCCATCGAGGCCCGGGTCAAACGCTTGAAAACGCTGGTAGTTCAAATCTGCCAAATTGTCAGACAAATGCATCAGATTGGCGATGTCAGATCGCTTCAATCTGGCCGTTACTTTGGCAAGCGTTGCGATATCAGCTTCCAAGCGTGGCTTGGTGGCTGGCAGGTCTGGCGACACCGGCTCGTAATTGAGGTTTTTTGCGGGGGAGAGAAGAATCAGCATGGCCCTAAAATAGGGCTGCTTGGGCGAGGGGGCAATGCATGATGATCGCCCCCTGCAAGTTGTTTATCGGCGTAAATGGCTGCTTAGAATGCGCGCTTGCCGGTGATGGTTTCACCAAACATCCGGAAGTCGCCCATCAGGCTCCAAGCGGGATAGGTGAAGGTAGCTGGCTTATTCTTCTCGAAGAAATAATGGCCAACCCAAGCAAAGCCGTAGCCGACGATTGGGGCTGCGACCAAATATTGGAAGCCACCCACTAGGCCCCAGAGGACGACCATCAGTAAACACAAGCAGACAAGGCCTGTGCCAACGATATGCAGGCGGCGGCTGATCACATTTTGGTGCTCAGACAGATAAAAGGGGTAAAACTCCTCGAAGCTCGCAAAGCGAGCAGGGGTGGAGCCCATGTTGGAGTCTGGAGCATCGGTTGGGGCGGTGGTGGTATGTTCGTCTGTCATGGCGTGCATGTGTGGTCGCTCACGCCCAAGCGCAAGGGCCAATTCGGGTATTTGGGGAAAATTTTTTGTGGACTGCGCCTAAACCTTCTGCCGCACCACACGCACTGCACAACCCAACGCGGCCTCAACCGGGGCGAGGGCTTCGGGGGCGAGGGTTTCGACCCGAGAGTTGGTGGCAACCAAGGTAAAGCGAGCAAAGGCCGCAGCTGGCTGATAGATCAGCGCGTTCAGATTGGTTGTCCCGCCACAGCAGGTGGCCACGACGCCCAACGCCTCAAACTCGGTCTCGGCGGCCTGATCCATCGCGCCTTCCCACCAGGCTTTGGCATCCTTGCCGCAGAGCGGGCAGGTGATGGCTTCAAATGCCTCGCCGCCATCGATGAAACGCACATCATCGAACATGTCATAGCTGACTTCGTCGGTACGTGGCAGCAACGCCTCCAGCGCATCGGCCCCGGCTTCGGCTTGCTTGTCACTTGGAACATAGGTGGGATCGGTTGGGATCAGGATCAGATAGTCGAGCTTTTTCATCTAATTGGCCATCGCCGCTTTCACGGCGTCTAGGCCTGCAGAGGCGGCATCTGCCGTTGGTGCACCACCTTGGGCAAAGTCGGGCTTGCCACCCCCGCCTTGCCCGCCCATGGCGAGTACAGCGGCTTTGACCAGATCAACTGCGCTGACGCTTGCAACGGTGCTGGCCACCGCAATGGCGGCTTTCCCGTCCGCGGCCGCGACATAGGCGACCACGCCATCGCCCAGCTTCTGGATCGCTTCATTGACCATGGGGCGCAAGTCTTTCGCGCCAATACCGTCGAGGATACGGGCATCGAGCTTTACGCCGTTGATCTCTTCAATGGCGGCCGCAGCACCGCCGCCGCCACCGAGCGCGAGCTTTTGCTTGGCATCGGTCAGTTCTTTTTCGAGCCGCTTACGGTCGGCAATCATCGCCTCAATCCGCGCGGGCAGGTCTGGCAATTGCGCCTTTAAGGGCTCTGCCGCCGCGCGTGCAATCGCGGCTTCGGCCTTCAAATGATCGAGGGCGGCTTGTCCCGTTGCGGCTTCGATCCGGCGTACGCCAGCAGCAACGGCACCTTCAGACACAATCACAAAGCTGCCAATGTCGCCGGTACGGCCGACATGGGTGCCGCCACAGAGTTCGACCGAATAGGACTTGGGCGCGTGGTCCAGCTTGCGGCCCATGGCCAACACACGCACTTCATCGCCATATTTTTCGCCAAACAAGGCCATCGCGCCTTCGGCAATGGCTTCATCGGGCGTCATCAAACGGGTGGAGGCTTCGGTGTTTTGCCGCACGACGGCGTTCACCTCCGCCTCAATGGCGTCGATTTCTGCCCGCGACAGGCCGGCACCATGGGCAAAGTCAAAGCGCAAGCGATCTGCTTCAACCAGCGAGCCCTTCTGTGTCACATGCGGGCCCAATACGTTTTGCAGGGCGGCATGCATCAAGTGCGTGGCGCTATGGTTAGCGCGGATGGCGTTGCGGCGAGCTGCATCAATGGTCAATGAAGCGGCGTCACCGACTTTGATTGCGCCTTGTACCAGCTTGCCCTTATGGCCATGGATTGCCCCGGCGCGCTTAAGTGTGTCTTCGACTTCAAAGACGGCGCCATTGTCAAAGCGGATCACGCCCTGATCACCGGCTTGGCCGCCACTTTCGGCATAAAAGGGCGTTTGGTTGAACACCAACTCACCGGTCTCGCCTTCAGCAAGCGCGTCGACTTTTGCGCCGCCGACCACAATCGCTGCCAATTGGCCGCTGGCCTCGCTCTGGCTATAGCCAAGGAATTCGCTGCCGCCTTGTTCGTCCTTCAAGGTCAGCCAGATTGCATCGGTCCCAGCTTCGCCGCTGCCTGTCCAAGCGGCGCGTGCCAAGGCCTTTTGCTCTTCCATCGCGGCATTAAAAGCCGTCATGTCGACGCCGATACCGCGTGCCCGCAAGACGTCTTGGGTCAGATCGACGGGGAAGCCATAGGTGTCATACAGCTGGAAGGCAGCCTTGCCGGACAATTCCTGGCCCTGCGTCAGCCCTGCGCTTTCCTCGTCCAACAACGACAGACCTCGGCCCAAGGTACGGCGGAAGCGAACTTCTTCTTGCTCAAGTGTCGAGGTGATGAAAGCCTCAGCCCGGCGCAATTCAGAATAAGCCCCACCCATTTCTTGGATCAGGACCGGGGCCAAACGGTGCAGCAATGGCTCACTCGCGCCCAGCATATGCGCGTGGCGCATGGCGCGGCGCATGATGCGGCGCAACACATAGCCGCGTCCTTCGTTGGATGGCGTCACCCCATCGGCGATCAAGAAGCTGGACGCGCGGATATGGTCGGCAATCACGCGGTGGCTGGCGCGCTTGTCGCCCTCAGCCTTCACCCCGGTCAGGTTTTCAGATGCGGCAATTAGGGTCTTGAACAGGTCGATGTCATAATTGTCGTGCACGCCTTGCAGCACGGCGGAAACCCGCTCTAGCCCCATGCCGGTATCAATGCTGGGTTTAGGCAGGCTGGTTTGGCTACCATCGGCGTGGCGCTCAAACTGCATGAAAACGAGGTTCCAGATCTCAATCCAGCGGTCGCCATCTTCTTCCGCACTGCCCGGTACGCCGCCCCAAATATGGTCGCCATGGTCATAGAAGATTTCGCTGCATGGCCCGCACGGACCTGTATCGCCCATCGACCAGAAATTATCGCTGGTGGGGATGGAGATGATGCGATCATCGCTGAGGCCCGCAATCTTGCGCCACAGGGCACGGGCTTCGTCATCGGTATGATAGACGGTGACAATCAGCTTTGACTTATCAATGCCAAAGTCCTTGGTCAGCAATTCCCATGCATGGCTGATTGCGTCTTCCTTGAAATAGTCGCCGAACGAGAAATTGCCCAGCATTTCAAAGAAGGTGTGGTGGCGCGCGGTATAGCCGACATTGTCGAGGTCATTGTGCTTACCACCTGCACGCACGCACTTCTGGCTGGTCGCGGCACGTGGCGGCTGGGGCGGGGTCTCTGCACCCGTGAATACGTTCTTGAACTGCACCATGCCCGCATTGGTGAACATCAAGGTCGGGTCATTTTGCGGCACCAGCGGGCTGGACGCCATAACGGTGTGGCCCTTGGATTTGAAAAAGTCCAAAAACGAAGTGCGAATGTCGTTAACGCTAGCCATAACTTCCCGTCCAGGCACCAAGTGCCGTTTAAAATAGAGTTGGCAAATCTATAGGCAGCCATGGCCCCAACGCCAAGTGGGTGGCGGCATGGATTGCAGGGGGTGGTGTCGTCGGCTGGACTAAAACCCGTCCTATCCCTCAAACACAATCTTGCCGTCCACCATGGTCAGGACCGTCTTTGCGTCGAGGATGTCGGCAGGCTTGACGGTCATAAAATCGCGCGAGAAGACGCTGATGCTGGCGGCTTGGCCCACAGCCAACGTGCCGCGATTGCGCTCTGCGCTCACAGCATAAGCAGCAGAGCGGGTGAACATGCCTAAGGCCTGTTGGCGCGAAACGCGCTCTTCCAAGCCCCAATCTGGGCCAACAAAACCATTGAGCGCGTGGCGATAGATGGCGGCATAAAACTCAATGCGCGGATCACCTTGTTCGACCGGTGCGTCAGAGCCGCCGCATACCACCGCACCCGTCTTCAGAAGGCTTGTCCAAGCATAAGCGCCTTTGAGGCGTTCTGGTCCTAAGCGGGCTGGCGCAAAGAACAGATCGCCAATGGCGTGGGAGGGTTGCATGGAGGCAATCACACCCAGCTTAGCAAAGCGCGGCATATCGGGTGGTGAGACCACTTGTGCATGCTCAATCCGCCAACGGCGATTGGTCTTGGCGTGGCCTAGCACGCGCTCAAACCAGTCTAGGCTTTGCCGATTGCCGCGGTCGCCAATGGCATGCATGGCAACTTGCGCGCCAGACTTCTTAGCCCGCTCCAGCACAGCCAACACTTGTTCTTCCGGCGTCAACAACAGGCCCTCGGAATCCGGTGCATCCGTATAGGGAGCGAGCAGGGCCGCGCCCCGTGAGCCCAGCGCCCCGTCTGAATAGATTTTGACCCCGCGCGTGCTAATCCGTCCTGTGGCGTCGACACTGGGCCCACGCCGCAGCACGTCGGTGGCAAACGGGATGTCGAGATAATTATCAACCCGCAATTGGACTTCACCGGAGAGGGCGAGCGCCTTCAAGGCAATCAAATCCTCGCCCGAAACGCTCATATTGTGCAGGCCGACCCAACCGCGCGAGGCATAGAGGCGGTCGGCTTTGATCAAGGCTTGGCGGATCATGTCCGGTGTTGCTGTTGGCATCCGGCTTTCGACGAGCGCTTGCGCATTATCGATCAGCATGCCTGTCGGCTGACCTGAGGCATCCTTCAGGATTTGCCCGCCTGGGGGATTGGCGGTGCTGGCATCAATGCCTGCAAGTTTCAAAAGCGCACTGTTTGCCAAGGCGGCATGTCCATCCGAGCGGCCAAGCAGCAAGGGCCGGTCTGGCACAATCGCATCGACATCCTGCCGGGTTGGGAAGCGACCCTCGGGCCAATGGGTTTCGATCCAACCGCGCCCGGCAATCGGTCCAGTCGGGTTTTGCGCGGCCCAAGCCGCAAGTTTGGTCTGAAGTTCCGCGATGGATTTGACGCTATCGAGGTTTAGCGTCATCTCGCGTAGGCCAATACCCGTCATGTGCGCATGGCCATCCACAAGGCCCGGTAAAGCCGCGCCGCCTGCAAGGTCGATTTCCTTGGCGCGCGGTAAAGCAGCCCGCACGGCCCGTAGGCTGCCGACGGCAACCACCCGGCCACCTTCAATGGCAATGGCTTCGGCCGGGCCGCGACCTGCCACGCCGGTATGGATCGGCCCACCGGTGAGAATGGTGCGCGCGGAAGCAGTGGAGGCGAGAGCCGGGCCGCCTAAAAGGCTCGCAGAACCAAGTGCCAAAAGATCGCGACGATTCATACCCAGTCTCCCTCTCGTAAAGGACAAGAGTCAGGCACAGAAGGATGGCTGTCAATTGGCTGTGATCCCCGACCCACAGCCAGACCCCAAAGCTTCAGTGATAGCCGCGGACAGGTTTTGGCGATGCTAAGGCCGGAAGCGGGGCGACAGATATCCCATCTTCAATCAATTCTTTTGCTTCTTTTGCGGTAGCCTGACCATAAACGAGTCGCTCTTCGCTTTCGCCCTCATGCATAGCGCGCACTTCTTTGGCAAAAGCATCGCCGACATAATCGTAATTCTGCTCAATATGCTCCTTCCAGCCTTGGAAGAAAGCTTTGACAGGCTCTGGCAAGCTCAATGGGTCTGGTCCATTGGCGACCGGTACGGGGGCATCGGCAGGGACAGGTGGGGCAGGGCGGTCAGACTTTGAAGACACAACTGCGGGGGCCATTGGCGCTTTTCCGACAGCTTTTGATCCGCACAACGGGCACTCAACCAAGCCACGCCCGACCTGGGTCTCGTACCCAGCCATCGAGTCAAACCAAGCTTCCCAGTCATGGGCCTGATCACAGCGAAGCGCATATTTAATCATGGGCTTTGATAGTCACGGTCATGGGTCAAACAGGGGACTTTGTCGCGTGCATTGGTAACTCGTTCAAGATCGAGGTCGGCCAAGAGAACACCAAGATTATCGTGGGCGAGTTCACCGATAATGTCGCCCCAAGGCGAGATGATCAGGCTGTGGCCAAAGGTGGCGCGTCCATCTTCATGATTGCCGCCTTGGGCCGCCGCCAGAATGAATGCCCCAGTTTCAATCGCCCGGGCGCGCAGCAACGTATGCCAATGGGCTTTTCCCGTCGGTGCCGTAAAGGCGGCTGGTACAGCAATGATCTGCGCACCGGCCTTGGCCAAGTCACGATACAAATGCGGGAAGCGCACATCGTAGCAAATGGTCAGGCCCAATGTGCCAAAATCGGTTTCGACAACCACAGCCTTATCACCCGGCTCATAGGCGTTGCTCTCGCGGGTTTCTTGGCCTGCACCCAAATTCACGTCAAACAGATGGATTTTGTCATAAGTAGCCAGCAGGCTGCCGTCTGGTCCAAAAAAATGGCTACGGTTTGCAGCTTTTCCGCTACGCCGCTTGAGGAGGGCAGAGCCGATCAACAGATGCACGCCATAGGCTTTGGCTTGCTCGCCATACCAGTCGAGTGCTTCAGCTTCATCTTCATACAGGGCCGCCTCGTCAAACCGAGCACGGTCACGCTGCAAGATATTGGTGCCTTCCGGTGTCACGATCAGCTTGGCCCCAGCCTTAGCGGCGCGGGTCAACAGGGGCTCAAGCTGTGCACGCGCGGCATCAAGGCGTGCCGGCGTCCGCAATTGAAGGACAGCTACCTTGACCAAGGCTAAGCTGCCAGCAAAGGATCAAGGCCACCTTTGGCCTCAAGCGCCATTAAATCATCGCAGCCGCCAATATGGGTGTCGCCAATGAAAATCTGCGGGAATGTATTGCGACCCGACAATTCATTCATCTTGGCCCTCATTTCTTTGTTAGACGAGGCTTCGATATTTGTGATGTCGGCACCCTTTTTCTCGAGCAACGCCAGGGCGCGTTCGCAGAAGGGGCAGTAAAATTTGGTATAGATCGTAACGGCTGCCATCGGCTTCGTCCTAGAAAATTGTCGTTCGCATATTTGTCATATAGAGATGATTAGCCTGATTTGGAGCCCCCGCTATGACCCAATCTTACACATCAGCGTCAGAAATTTCTGATCTGCCGCCTGATCAAGCCCATATGCTCGGAAAAATGCTGTTGGAAGAGGGTGGTTTTGCTCGGCTTTCGGCTAAAGACCAAGCCTTAGTGTGCGCGATTGCGCACCGTGTGCATTCCACACAAGATGCAAACGAAGCGTTCGAATTGCAAACGACCTTTGGCGAGAGACTGGCAGATCGAGTTGCCGAAGTTGGCGGCTCATGGGGCTTTGTGATCAGTTTTGGTATCTTTCTGTTTATTTGGGCGATGCTGAATTTGGTGATCCTGCACGGCCAAGCCCGCTTCGACCCTTATCCCTTTATCTTTTTGAACCTCATTCTGTCGATGTTGGCGGCAATCCAAGCCCCAATCATTATGATGGCGCAGAACCGCCAAGCTGAGAAAGATCGTCTGACAACGCGGATGGATTACGAGGTCAATGTTAAATCTGAGCATGAGATTGCTCTGTTGCGGCTGCACTTGTCGCAGTTGCACGAGAAGCTCGACCGCCATCTGGCTAAGACGACTTAGAGGCAAATTTCATGCGCATTGTTTCAGGTCGATGGAAGGGAAAGGCGTTGGCAGTCCCTACGGGGGACTCGACGCGGCCAACGTCTGACCGTGCGCGCCAAGCAGTCTTCAATATTCTTGAGCATGCGCCGTGGTCGCCCGGAGTAAATGGGGCCAAAGTGCTGGACTTATTTGCTGGAACCGGTGCCCTGGGGTTGGAGGCTCTATCTCGTGGGGCGGCCCACTGCCTGTTTGTCGACACCGATCCCGCAGCCCGGGCAGCCTTGGCAAGTAATATTGAGGCCTGCTCTGCCCAAGGTATCACACGGGTTTGGAAGCGCGACGCGACCGATTTGGGTGTCATGCCCGCAACAGCTAATGGCCCGTTTGATTTGGTCTTTCTCGATCCGCCCTATGCCAAGGGCTATGATCTGGCAGCGCTTAAGGGGCTGACGCAAGGCTGGTTACATGGCCAGTCGCTAGTAATGCTAGAGCGGGGCCGCGGTGAACCCGCGCTCGTTGCAGCTGGCTATAATGTGTTGGACAGCCGGACCTATGGCGCGGCTGAAGTGATCTTTCTGACTTTAAGCGAGGTTAGCGCTTAAGCGACTTGATCTTGGCCGAAATGGTCACTGCCTGCGCGCGGGCGGCGGGCTTTGGCTAGGATCCTGTCCAAAGTTGCCACGGCACGGTCGGTCATGGTCTCAATGATTTCGACGTCGAGATAGAGGTCGCCTGCAGGGCGACCATTGGCGGCTGGCAAGCCACGGCCAGCGACCAACAAACGATCGCCATCTTGGCTCTCTTTTGGCACATTCAGCCGCAAGCGGCCCCCCGGCGTTTCGATCTCGACGCCACCACCAAACTTGGCTTGCGCAGAAGAGAGCGTAAGTGTGGTGACGATGTTACCACCGTCAATTTCAAAGCCATCGGTGTCAGCAATTCGGATCACACAAGCCACATCGGATTTACCAATGCGGGCGATGATGCGGTCACCAGCGCGGGCACCAGCAGGGACGCGTACGCTGGCTTTGCCAAGTGGGCAGGAGCCTTTGACTGACCCGCCACGTGCAGCAATCCATACCGAAACTTCCAGGTCTATTTCGGTCATACGACCGGCACGCGGGCTGCCGACACGGCCAATATCGGCCGATGCTGCGCCCAGTGTAATGACGCGGTAGGCTTCACGGGCTTCTTCAAAGCGTTGTCGCGCTTGCGGGTCAGAATTGACATCCGGGTGGCAAGATTTGGCGACAGCATGAAACGCGGCCCGGGCGGCGCGGGGATCAGCATTGGGCTCGAGCCCGAGGATGGCGTAGGGTGAAGACATGGGCCAGACCATCATCGCGGCACGGTTAACGACGTGTAAACTCAGTCATTAAATTCCAACTTTTGATCATTGATTTTTGCAGATGACGCTGCGCGTTTTTTCAACGCAGTTGCGGGTGCGTTTGGTCGGCCAAAGCTGAACCACGTAGCTTCATGTTGGCGAATGAGTGGCGGTGCACTACATTGCGGCCATGACCTCCAACACCCTTATCCCCCCGACCC
This sequence comes from Aquidulcibacter sp., assembly GCA_027532555.1. GTDB lineage: Bacteria > Pseudomonadota > Alphaproteobacteria > Caulobacterales > Aquidulcibacteraceae > Aquidulcibacter > Aquidulcibacter rimovensis. Next base: position 17,823 of record JAPZTJ010000012.1, on the reverse strand, counting down.
CGTCTGAGGCCGAATATCAAGCCGCAGCTGTCGATGCTCCGCCTGAATTGGAAGCGGCTTCTGACCCATTTGACCTGTTTGGGACTTGGCTGAGAGAGGCCAAGGAAAGAGAGATTAATGACGCCAATGCGATGGCTCTGGCGACTAGTGACAGCATGGGCCTGCCAGATGTGCGCATGGTCTTACTGAAAGATTTCGACAGTCAAGGATTTGTTTTTTATACTAATCTAGAAAGCTACAAAGGCCAGCAATTGGGTGAAAATCCGCAAGCTGCCCTGTGCTTCCACTGGAAAAGCCTGCGACGGCAAGTGCGTGTACGGGGGGCAATTACCTCTGTCAGCCAAGAGGAAGCCGACGCCTATTTTGCCTCGCGTGCTCGGGATAGCCGGATTGGGGCTTGGGCGAGTGCGCAGTCCCGTCCGCTGGAAGATCGCTTCGCACTTGAGAAGAATGTAGCGAGCTATGCCCTGAAATTTGGCATTGGTGAGGTGCCCCGTCCTGCCTTCTGGTCGGGCTTCCGCCTTGTGCCGACACGGATTGAGTTCTGGCGCGATCGTCCATTTCGTTTGCACGATCGTTTAGAGTTTATGCGGGGCGATGCCACAGCACCTTGGTCCACTTCTAAGCTTTATCCGTAGAGCGATTTTTCTTACCATCGATTCAGAAAGTTTCACTCATGCGCTCAGATCAAAAAGCCTTTCTGGTGACAGGTGCATCGACCGGAATTGGTCGAGCAATTGCCGACCGACTTGTGGCCCAAGGCCACTATGTGTTTGCCTCCGTCCGGAAGCAGGCCGATGCAGATGCCCTGAACGCCGCTTTTGGTGCGAATGGGCAAGCAGTTTTGTTTGATGTCTCTGATATGCCCGCCATTGAAGCAGCGGCCCAGGTCATTGGCGAAGCCTTGCAGGGGCGGACCCTATCGGGCCTTGTCAATAACGCCGGGATTGCTTTGCCAGGGCCTGCCTTGATCCAACCATTGAGCGAGATTGAGCAGGTGATGAATATCAACTTCATGGGCGTCGTGCGCTGTTGCCGTGCTTTTGCGGCTTTGTTGGGTGGCGATCCTGCGCGCACCGGTCCTAAAGGCCGCATCCTCAATATCACGTCCGTCTCAGGCAAGTTCGGCTATCCCTTTACCGCTGCCTATGTCGCTGCCAAGCACGCAGTTGAAGGCTTTTCTGATAGTTTGCGCCGTGAACTTTTACTGGTTGGCATTGACGTGATTGTGGTGGGGCCCGGTGCCGTCAAGACGCCAATTTGGGAGAAGGGCGCTGCAGCCGGCGGAAACAAATATAAGGACACAATCTGGGGCAAACCATTAGAGCGGCTCACGCAATCCTTAGCCGCCATGGACCAAGAAGGCCTAGAGGTCAGCGTCGTCGCAAATGTGGTCGAAGAAGCTTTGACGGCAGCCCATCCAAAAACACGCTATGCGCCGGTACCCAACAAGCTCGTGAATTGGTGGCTAGCCCGCTTACTGCCACCGCGCATGGTCGACCGGGTCGTTGGAAAGAACTTATCGCTTCTGCCTTAGTCGACCCTTTTCTGCCCAATCTACAGCCATGTGATGTGGCCTCGGCTCGTGCCCAGTTGACGTGCGCGCTTGAGGCCTTAGGAAGGGAGCAAAATCGGCCATTTGACGCATTTGGCCGGCGCAAATGTCGCCTACTGGCAAGCCAAAAATTTGGGAGATAATCATGCTCGGTTTAATGCAGAATTGGCCACTAACAGTCGATAAGATCATGGATCATGCCGCGATCAACCATGGTCGCCGCGAAATCGTGACCCGCTCCGTTGAAGGGCCAATTGTCCGCACCACTTACAGCGAAATCAATACTCGTGCCAAAAAGGTTTCCAATGCGCTGTTGGCTGAAGGGATCAAGCTGGGCGACCGGGTTGCGACCCTAGCTTGGAACTCTGGCCGCCACATGGAAATTTGGTACGGCGCGATGGGCCTTGGCGTTGTGCTGCATACTTTGAACCCGCGCCTGTTCCCTGAGCAATTGGTTTATATCGTCAATCACGCCGAAGATAAGATCATCTTCACCGACTTGACCTTCCTGCCTATTTTGGAAGCCTTGAAAGACAAATTGAGCCCAGTCACCCGCTTTGTCGTACTGACAGACAAGGACCACATGCCGGCTTGCAGCTTGAAGGGCGCGATCGACTACGAAAGCTGGATCGAGAACCATAGCGCAGATGTAAAGTGGGGCGGGTTTGACGAGAACACTGCCGCAGGCCTTTGCTATACCTCTGGCACCACGGGAAACCCTAAGGGCGTGCTCTATTCGCACCGCTCCAATGTTTTGCATACACTTCTGACCATGCAAAAGGACGTTATGGGTCTAGGCGCGCGCGACGTGATCCTGCCTGTCGTGCCGATGTTCCACGCCAATGCGTGGGGGGTCGCACTGTCTGCGCCCGCAGCAGGGGCCAAACTTGTTATGCCGGGTGCGAAGATGGACGGTGCGTCCATCTACGAATTGCTGGAAACTGAAAGCGTTACCTTCTCCGCTGCCGTTCCAACCGTTTGGATGATGTTGTTGCAGCATTTGGAAGCGACCAATTCCAAGCTGTCCACCCTGAAGAAAGTCGCCATTGGTGGCTCGGCGGTGCCCGAGCGCATCATGCGCATGTTCGAAGAGAAGTATGGCGTTGAAGTGCTCCACGCATGGGGCATGACCGAAACCTCGCCATTGGGCACTTTGGGCTCTCTCGGCCCCGATGCCGACACCATGACTCATGATGAGAAGATCAAGACCAAGCTGAAGCAAGGTCGTCCACCATTTGGCGTCGAAATCAAAATTGTGCGCGATGGCGCGGAGGCACCACGTGATGGTGAAACCTTCGGCAATCTCGTGGTGCGCGGCGCTGCGATTGCGGCGGGCTATTTCAAGGGCGAGGGCGGCAACATCCTAGACCAAGATGGCTTCTTTGATACGGGCGACGTCGCCACCATCGACACCGCCGGCTTCATGCAAATCACTGACCGCGCTAAAGACGTAATCAAGTCGGGTGGAGAATGGATCAGCTCCATCGATGTCGAAAACGTCGCAGTGGGTGCGCCAGGTGTTGCGGTTGCTGCTGTGATTGGCAAATATCATCCCAAGTGGGATGAGCGTCCTTTGTTGATTATCGAATGCGCCAAAGGGGCGACAGCCACAAAAGAAGACATCTTGGCCTATCTCGATGGCAAGATTGCCAAGTGGTGGATGCCAGACGATGTCCAATTTGTCGAAGCTATCCCGCTGGGGGCAACTGGCAAAATCAACAAGCTGGCCTTGCGTGAAACCTTCGCCAATTACGATTTGCCAACCGCGAAAGCATCGTAATCACAGTTTGATGGGCCAGAACGACGCCTGTTCTGGCCCATCGCGCCTTTACCTCTGCCCAGCGGCACTCTAACGTGGAAGGAATAGGCCGCCGCCAGCGCGGCCTTTTTGCCTTAAGGAGGATAAGATGGCCGAAACGCAATCTCGCTTTGCAAAAGCTCGCAACGTCGTTTTGATGATTGGCGTGGCCTTGGCCATTTTTGTTCCGATTTGGTTTATGGTGGCTGCCCTTGGCACCAAGTTTGGCCTTTGGCCTTGGACTATCGGCCTTGTGAAGATGATTGGCGAGATGGGCGTGCCCATGATCGGCATTTTGATCGTCTTGACCTTTATCACCAGCCTCCTTGTCGTCTTCATCAAACCACGCGCAGGATTTGCGGCGTTGGGCTTTATGTGGCTTGTGGCGGTTGGTGCCGCTGGTATGGCCTTTTCGGCGATTTCGGCAGCCAGCGCCGTGCCGCCCATCCACGATATTTCGACTAATCCCGCCAATCCTTTGACCTTTTCGGACACCGTCATGACGGCGCGGGGGGCTAAGGCCAATCCGATTGTGGCCCCAAAGGACGCAACTGTTCCCTTTAACAAGGAGCGCCTGTCTCCTTGGTCTGGTCGGTCCTTGGATCAGATTCAGGCTGAAGCTTATCCCGAGGTCAAAACTCTGAAGCTTGCCACCACATCACCCGCCGATGCCTACAAAAAGGCTGAAGCCGCTATGAAGGCCAAGGGCTGGACTGTCGTCTCACAAGATCCCGCTAAGTTGCGCCTAGAAGCCAGTGTCGAGAGCTTTTGGTTTGGCTTTAAGGACGATGTTGTCTTGGTTGTCACAGCAGACGGCGCAGGCTCTGCGGTTGATATGCGTTCTGTCAGCCGTGTGGGCATTTCTGATTTAGGTGCCAATGCAAAGCGCATTGAAGCCCTGCTAGCGGCCTTGAAGCGCTAAAATACAGATTGGTAATTGACTCCCATTGTGCTTAGTGGGATCAAATTTGTCATGAAAATGACTTCTGTAATCAGTGCATCTGTGCTTGCGGCTTCAGCGTTTGGCCTAGCGACGACCAGTCACGCAGCAGCGAACAAGGCAACAAGTGCTGCGACAAAGGTAGGGGAAGCAGCCGAATCCCCTGCCATTGGCGCGTCCTCAGCCGCAGCGGCTTCAGACCGTCCAGTTGATGTGGTGATTGTCTGGGGTTTTCGTGTCCGCGCGAAGATGTTCGATGAACGCCGGCCGCCCCTGGTTGAAGGCTATGGTGAGCTGATCAAAAAGGCTGAGTGCCAGACCAATGTGTGTGGCTATGTGGTTTTTCACGATGGCACAAAATGGCGCTACACCAACATCTTAGCGGGTACTGAAGATAAATTACGCGAACTTCAGGCCAATTTGGAATATGATCGGCAGACGATCGTCATTGTTCATCCCAATGGCGAAAAGCGCACCGTACCCAACTTCTGAGCCCAGTGTAAGCCGTCAGACTAGCTGAAAGCTTGCCTCCATATTGAGTTCGCCATCACATGCTATCCGTCCAATTTTCACCAGACGGCTCATATGTGCCATGACTGAGTGAGAGGCTGCTGGCCATAGTCTTTGATCGACCGCCGCGTACATGACGGGCACCATATCCTTCACCTTGGTGTGGCCTGAAGCCAAGCATGCGAGAATTTGGTCTTCGCGATCGAGGCGGTGGTCGCGATAGGCAGCCACAAATGGCGCAGGGTCGGTGATTGGGGGCCCGTGCGTTGGCCAAATTGTCGTAAATTCTCGGATGGCAATTTTTTCGAGGCTGGTCAAATAGGCGTCCATATCCCCATCGGGTGGGCTAATGACGGTTGTTGACCATCCCATGATGTGGTCGCCCGAGAATAGACAATTTTCTTCCAGCAAAGCGTAGCACATGTGTCCAGACGTATGGCCCGGTGTGGCAATTGCCTCAATGGTCCAGCCGTCGCCTTCGATTAAGGTTCCATCATTCAGCGCAGAATCAGGACGGAAGCGCGTGTCGTAACCTGCTTCTAGGCGCACTTCAGATTGCGTGGGCGGGGTAATCTCGCCCGAAGCCAGAACTGAACAACCCGCCCAACGCGCCAGTGGATGGGCCAAGGGGCTATGGTCCAAATGGGAATGAGTAACCAGCACATGGCTGACCGTCTCACCTTCCAAAGCTTGCTTCAGGGCCTCGAAATGGTCGGGCAAGTCGGGGCCCGGATCAATCACGCACACATCGCCATGCCCAATGATATAGACACCAGTGCCTGTGAAGGTGAACGGCCCAGGATTATTGGCAATAACCCGACGGATCAGCGGGCTAACCTGCTCAACACGTCCATAGTCAAATTTGATGTCGCGGACAAAAGGAATCGCAACAGCCATCATATGCCTCCACCGGCGCGCAGCCGGACGTTTTCACAACTCGTTTTCAGGGCAGAGCCCAGAATATAAGTGCTTTTTAGTTAATCGGATAAGGGTAACGCGATTGGCGGGCCCATGTCTGTGCGATTTGCATCCACTATATAGATCAAACCACTGGTCTGGTCGCGCAAGATATCCAGTCCACCCCAATCAAGGTTCAGAATCTGACAAAAGCGGGTGATCGCTGCGGTCTCTTCGCTTGAGAAGATCTCATCCACACTGCGAAGCAAGCATTGGGTGTTATCATTGGAAAACCGCACGTGTTCAGGCCGTTGCTTGATATAGACCAGAGCAGGCACGCCACCGACAGTGGGGGTCCGTAAATCTTCTATCAAGCCGTCAGCGCCGCGATTATCAATGAGCTTTTGATAGACTTTGCCGGACTTTGGCTCACAGGGCGTAGTGACGATACGTCCGTCATGAATGCCATTATCTTCACCCTTTTCGACAGCGAACCCCTCATGTTGGCGCGGATCAAGCGCCAGCCCATAGCCAAAGGCCTCTTCAAAGGCTGCTGCGACACGGGATTTGCTTAGATCATGGGCATCGAAGTTCCAGCGTGGCACGCCATCATCCGGCAAGCTTACTGGCTCGCTCTGCGTTCTGTCCTCAAAATGCATCCAGAGTTGTGGGGTCTCACCAACGCGGGCCGATCGACCACCTGCCAAAAACAAGCTTGGCCAAATCAAATACCAAGGTCGGGCCGGGTCAGGGGCAAATCCAATAACCGGGCCGTCCTTTCGACGAGGGCTCAACACGACGCTTACGAAATATACACACCAATGAAAAATCTCGCTCAAGTGAGCAGCGTCAAACGGCACGCGCGCACCTGTCTTGCGCACAGTGACGCCGGTCCAGCTCCACTCAAAATCGCGAATGAGATTGGTCAAAGCAAACAGGCCTTTGAGAAACAGAGATAATGTTCAGGCTGGGTAACCCTCAGCCTTATTCGATTCGACTTCATACACGTAACCATCCCCAAAAATTGTGACAGGGTCTTGGTATGAAGATACGACAGTGCAGTGGCACCGGTTACGGTGCCATGGCTTTAGTCATCAGTAGACAAAAACTGGCGGTTTAGCGGGCTTGAGAAAGCGAGCGTAAGAGAGGCATCAGGCCGCGAAGATCATAACCACCGCGCCCGCCGGCTTCCACAAGCTCCTCGGGGCTGCCACCGGCGCTGGCCTCTGCCAAGGCCCACAAATTGGTGGAACGCGTCCCGCTGCGGCAATAGGCAAGGACGGGCCCCGTGCTGGCTGCAAGGGCCTCACGCATCAGCGGTACTGCTTCTTCCGGAATGCCCCCTGAAACAGGGATATGGGTAAAGCTGAGCCCGTGTTCCGTGCAGGCCTTTGCAATTTCCTGAGCGCTGACTTGACCCATATCTTCATGATCTGGTCGGTTGCAGATCACGGCTGTAAAGCCATCGCGCGCTGCCTGGGCAACGTCAGCCACACTGATTTGCGGCGAGGCGGAGAAATTTGGGGTGATCGTGCGGAAAGGGCTCATGATTTCCTCCTGTGACAATGGCATTAGCTGAAGCCCGACGCAGGGTCCAGCGTGCGTGGCGTCGAAAAAGGCACGGAGCCAAGCGGGCTGAGTTTCCTTGCCAATCAAGCTCTTGTTAGAATGGATGCTGGCATGGTCCGTTGACAATCCAGCAACCATCATCAATTGCTGTCCAGAGGACTGGACGTCACTACTTGCCGGTCTGCTGAAGCTTCAAAAGGACCAAAGACGTATGTTTGCCTATACGATGCGACGCCTCATGGTGGCCATTCCCACCATGCTGGTCATCATTGCGGTGGCGTTCTTTATGATGCGTTTAGCGCCCGGCAGCCCATTTGATACTGAACGTGCATTGTCGCCTGAAATTCGCGCGCAACTGATGACCTTTTATGGTTTTGATAAGCCGCTCTACATCCAGTTTTTGGACTATTTGAAAGGGCTTGCGACCTTCGACTTGGGTCCGTCTTTGATTTATAAGGACCAAACGGTCAGCGAGATTATTGGTTCTGGGTTTCCAGTATCGATGACAATTGGCTTAGCAGCGTTGTTATTGGCGACCTGTGTGGGCGTGCCGATGGGCTTGTTCGCAGCGCTAAAGCAAAACAGCCTGCCAGACTACTCGATCATGGCTATCGCCATGGCTGGCATTTGTATTCCGTCCCTGGTCGTCGGCCCGATTCTATCGCTCGTATTTGGGGTCTATCTTGGCTGGCTGCCTACTGCGGGCCTTGATTTGGGCAAGATGACCTTTGAGACGCTGCTGTTGCCAGTTGTCACCCTTTCCTTGGCTCAGATCGCCATCATTTCGCGCTTGGTGCGCTCCAGCGCTGTGGAAGTGTTGCGCTCTAACTTTGTGCGTACGGCCCGCGCCAAGGGCCTGCCCGAACTCCAAGTTCTTTCCAAGCACGCGTTGCGTGCGGCCCTATTGCCCTTGGTCTCGTATTTGGGCCCTGCATGCGCCGGCCTGATTACTGGCTCAGTTGTGGTGGAGACGGTGTTCCAACTACCCGGCATTGGCAAAAACTTCGTCACGAGTGCTTTGCAGCGCGACTATCCCGTCGTGATGGCGGTTGTCGTGCTCTATGCGGGCCTCATCATTCTACTTAATCTTCTGGCCGACCTTGCGTACGGCCTCTTAGACCCGAAAGTAAAATACGAGTGACACTGCTGACCACACCCCAAGAAAAGGCGGAGCTTCTCGAAGCTGCTATCAAAGGACGCTCGCTGTGGGAAGATGCGCGTCGTCGCCTGTTCCGCAACAAGGCCGCTGTGGGCAGCATGATCGTGCTCGGCACTTTGACCTTTTTGGCGATCTTTGGCCCGTTTTTTTGGCCGCATGATTATGAGACCATCTATAATGACCGCGTGTTGCAAGGGCCAACGTGGGAGAATTTGCACATTTTCGGGACAGACCCACAGGGTCGGGACTTGTTTGTGCGGTTGCTGTACGGCCTGCGCATGTCGCTGGCGGTGGGCCTTGTCGCAACAGGGGTTTCGCTTCTTATCGGGGTGATCTGGGGTGCAACGGCTGGCTATATTGGCGGCCGGGTCGATCAAATCATGATGCGTATTGTCGATGTGCTCTACGCGCTGCCGTTCATCTTCTTTGTGATTATCTTGATGGTGGTGTTTGGCCGCAACCTGATCCTGATCTTCGTTGCAATCGGCGCGGTGGAGTGGTTGACCATGGCGCGCATTGTCCGCGGGCAAACAATCTCTTTACGCAAAAAGGAATTTGTTGAAGCCGCCGAAGCGGCTGGTGTCACCAGCGCCAACATCGTGACGCGTCACATTGTTCCCAATGTGCTCGGGCCCGTTGTCGTTTATGTGACTTTGACCATTCCAGCCGTAATCTTGACTGAAAGCTTCTTGAGCTTCTTGGGCCTTGGTGTGCAGGAGCCAATGACCAGCTTGGGCAATCTGATCTCAATTGGCGCGCGCGAGATGGAAATCGCGCCTTGGCTGTTGATTTTCCCCGCCACGACAATGATGGTCACCCTGTTCTGCTTCAACTTCATCGGCGACGGCTTGCGCGACGCGATTGACCCTCGCGACCGCTAGATCGGTCGCGACGGGGCGCAAAATTGGTCCGGTCTATTCAACCCGGCGAACGCGATAGCCTTTATTGCGGCCTTCCACCGTCAGGATAAACGAGCCCATGGCAGCTGTGCGGATCTTCACTTTATAGGGGGGACGCGAGGGGGCATTGAGTTCGCCTGCCTCAGTTAAGCGCCAGACCTGCCCATTTTCAAGCGTTAACACAACCCGTCCAGCCGATTCCCGCGTGCTGGCCACGGTGAAGCTTTGCTCTTCAATATCCGTTTCCACCGCAGCAGCAGCCACGCTTTGGTCTTTGCCCTCGGCCTTTGGCGCACCACCAAAGGCTGGGAAGCCCAGTTTCGGGAGGGAGGGGAGGGAGAAGCCAAAAGCCTCGCGGCGTACCTTTTCAACCCTTTGCTTGTCGAAAGTCACAATTTCCGACTTCGCCTCTTTGGCCCGAATGGTTGCAACAGCGGCGTCAAAGCAGGCCAGACGCTCGGTTGGGTCGGTTTTGTTCGCACAGGCATAGATTGGCTCAAGTGGGGAGACCGCCGCATTTGCTGGATTTTGTCCAGATTGGGCCAAAGCAACTGCACCAAATGTCATAAAACTCGCTGTAATGAGCGTGATACTGAATTTGTTCATTTCACGTTACCTTCACAAATCGTAACAAGGTTTTTGTCGTAGTGCCTGTCTGCATAGCAAAAGCAGGCCTGTGCGCTATAGAGGTCACACACTAACCCGATCGGGAGAGACAACGAAATGAAAATCACACGCCGGTCTTTGGCTGCCGCAACTACAGCTTTGGTTTTGAGTTTGGGTTTGGTTTCTTGTGGCGGTGGCGGTGGTAGTGCCGACGCCGACAAGGCGCGGACGCTTCAAATCGGGAATGGTGCGGAGCCTTTGTCTCTCGACCCTCACCAGGCCTCAGGTACGTGGGAGAACCGGATTATCGGCGATATGCTGCAGGGGCTAACAACTGAAGATCCCCAGGGTCGTCCAATTCCTGGCATGGCGACGGAATGGTCCACCAGCCCTGATGGCCTTGTCTGGACCTTCAAGCTTCGCGACGCGAAATGGTCGGATGGTCGGCCCGTGACGGCTGAGGACTTCGTCTTTGCTTGGCAGCGGATCATGACCACAAGCCCGCCCGCCAAATATGCGTCCATCCTCTATGTCATCAAGAATGCCGAGAAAATCTATGATGGCCGCATTAAGGATGTCACCCAATTGGGCGTGCGCGCCATTGATGCCAAAACCCTCGAAGTCACGCTGGAGCATCCGGCTCCTTACTTGCCCGGTCTTTTGACCCACTACACCTCTTTCCCGATTCCTAAGCATGTGGTGGAAAAGGTTGGCAAGGATTGGATCAAGGCCGAGAATTTTGTCGGCAATGGCCCCTATAAATTGCAGCAATGGAAGCCAAACGACTTCGTTCATGTCGTGCGCAACGCCAATTATTACGACAATGCCAATGTCTGTATTGATCAAATTTTCTTCTATCCGACCGCCGACGATAATGCAGCGGAGCGTAAGGTCCGTACCGGCGACCTCGACATCAATACGAATTTCTCGGGTTCGCGCCTAGAAGAGATCAACAAGAATTTGCCGGGCTATGCTCGCATTCATGGCTATACCGGCTTGACCTATTACATCTTCAACATGCGCAAGGCCCCGTTTAACGATGCGCGCGTTCGCGCTGCGATTTCGATGACGGCAGACCGTGAGTTTGTCACCAAAGAGATCCTGAAAGCAGGCCAACAGCCAGCCTACAGCCTCGTGCCGCCCGGTATTGCCGATTATCAGTCCGGTGCCATGTCAACCGACTTCAAAGGCCAAAGCATGGAAGAGCGTTTGGCCCGTGCCAAGAAGCTGTTGGAAGAGGCAGGCTATGGTCCAGAAAAGCCTCTGAAGTTCACCTTCAGTTTCAGAAACACGGGTGATCACCCACGTGTGGCCCCTGTTGTACAGCAGAACTGGGCCAAGATCGCCCCTTGGGTTCAAGTCGAGATTTTGGGTGCTGAAGCCCAGATCAATTACGAAAAACTGCGTCAAGGCGACTTTGAATTGGGTGATGCGGGTTGGATTTCAGATTTCAACGACGCCAAAAACTTCGTCTATCTGTTCCAGACCAGCACGGATCAGTTGAACTACGGCAAGTATAGCAATCCAGAATTCGACAAACTGATGGAAGCCGCAGATGTCGAGAAAGATGCCGTGAAGCGCGCCAACATGATGAAGCAGGCCGAGGCCATTGTGCTGAAGGAAAATGGCTTCATGCCGATGTGGTTCCTCACCAACCGCAATCTCGTCAGCCCTCGTGTCACCGGCTGGGTCGATAATGCGGTCGATATCCACCGCGCCCGCTACCTCTGCACCACCGACGCCCAAAAGCCCGGTGCAGCGCCAAAGTCTTAGATCACGTCAGACGTCCGAGTGATGAAAAAGCCCGGCAGGTTGTCCTGTCGGGCTTTGTTTTAGGGCTCAGACCAATCGTCGCTTACTTCGCGGCGCGTTTGGTCAGCGTGGATTTAAGGCCGGGCTCATCGAACTTGGCCGAGATATTGCCGCAATTATTGGCGGTCCAATCCAAGATCAGGTTCAAGAATTGGGTGCGGTGCTCTGGGGTCATTTCGCCCAAGGTGTGCGACATTTTTGGAATTTCCACATAGCGGAAGTTCGCATTTGGATTGACTTGGCGCATACGGGCCGCCGCCGTACGAGAGTGAATCGTATCAGCCTGACGGTCATAATCCCCATGGAAAACCAACCAAGGTATTTTGACTTGGTCGAGGTGTTGCATCGGATCCCATCCACCGACGGTAACGCCTTGGTTAACGCGTTGAATGCGATTTGTGCCCCAATCGGTCGCAATGCGCTGAAGGTCAATCGCTGGTGCACCGGAAATAGCGCACTGCCATAGGCCTTCAGAACGCCCACCTGAACGCGCAGCCGCTGCCGCGGCGGCAAAGCCACCATAAGAATAGCCATACATCATCATGCGGCTGGGATCGGCAATGCCTTGGTCAACCAACCATTTGGCCCCGTCATCCTTATCATCCTGCATGATCGCGCCCCATTGGTTGTCGCCACCTTTCCATAGGGCTTTGCCAAGGTCGGTCGAGCCACGATAGTTAGGAAGAAGAACTGCAAATCCTCGGGTAGCGAACATTTGTGGCCAGTAGCTTATGTCAAAGTCCATATCATCCCGAGCCCACGGGCCACCATGGGGCATCACAACTAGAGGCAATCGACCATCACGTTCCTTTTTGTACCCTGGTGGCAGATACAAGACACCTGGAATCTGGAAACCATCGCGGGCTGGGTAAGTGACCCATTCTGCTGGGCCCAGCGTTTTGCGATCCCAACCGTCGAGAGCCGAGCCGATCTTTATCAATTGTCTTTCATTCTTCAGCAGATAACTGGTGTCCGGCACGTTGGGTGCCGTTACGTTTACCAATACGTTTGCCCCACCATTGCGAGCAACGAAGTTGATATTGGTTCCAGAAAGTGCCCGCTCTAGCAGATCATTGATCCGTTTATCGGTGGAGTCAAAATATTGGCACTCTCTCGACGGGCCAGCCCAGCAGAAAGTCCGCAATGGATCCTCAGTCAAAGCATCTTCATCGCTTGCTGTGCCAAAGCTGGCGCTCGAAATGTCGTATTCTGTATTCTGGGCAATAGGCGCGCCTATCGTGTCCGTCGCGATATCATATTTAGCCAAATAGACAAAATTTGTGTCTCGGTTTGTGCGAACAAAAATACTTTTGTTGTCTTTCGACACATGAACAGGTGCCAGCGTAAAGCGGTCATTAATCGGCAGGCGCAGGCCGGGCAGTTCCCGCCACTCGGAATTGTTTGTTTCCCGGAAATAGACATAACGAGTCCAAATGCCATTTGCAGCTCGTAGCTGAGTTTTCAGTTTGATGTTGCCATCGCTATCCGACCAATCGAAAGTTTCATTTTCCCCCGTGCGGGCAAAGCGATCTTTCCGACCAGAATTAACATTCAGGCGCACAATCTCCGTACCTGAAAACCGCTGAATTTCCATCAGCACCACGTTCTCTTCGTTCGGCAAACGCCGAAACAAGCGATAGCCGACAATCCGATCTTCGTCGCGGGTGTTATTCGCATCTTCGTTGGATATGTCGAGAAATGATGATCCGTCCAAGTTCGCGATGGCAGCCCTGCTGAGCCAACGGGAGTTTGAGCCCGCTGCGACGGGCTGGTTTGCAAATACCAATAGTTTGGAATTGTTCATGAACTCAAAGCCAGTGAAACGCATTGTACGCGACCCAAATTGCGTTGGGGCCTTGCTCATGTCTTCAGTTGACCAAACGCGGATAACGGGATTCTGCCCAGGCAAACCAGAGATGGCGGCAATGTGTTTGCCATCCGGGCTGATCCGCGCGCTGCGAAGGTTCCAGTCTCGCGCCATCGCTTCCACAGGCAACGCTGGACCAGATGGCGTGAAAGTCTGAGCTTTCACGGAGGTAGCGCCGGCAGCGACGCAAATGGCGGTGGAAACCAGAAGAGCAAGTCTTTTTGCGAACATATGTGATGACCCCATGGAAAATCGTGCTTAGCAGGCATTGTTATGACATTACAGCGGCTAAAAGTTGCGGCCTTGACAGGTATTTATACGCTCTGTCGTAAAGGGCAACACGGCAAACAGCGAACGCCTGCAATGCACAAGAGTGTGGCAAACATGTCACAAGATTTTCACAAGTGATGCATAGGCACAGTTTGGGCAGGAAGGGTCCTTGCAACCTTGTAATGTTCGCGCTCTACAGCCTTCAATGCAAAATCCGCGGTGTCAGACCAGACGTTACCAAAAGGTTTGGTCGCAGATTTTAGTTACTTAAGGGGGAATACCTTGAAAATATCCGTTCGTGCTTCTTTGATCGGCGCTACCGCGTTGACCGCACTTACCTTCATCCCAGCCGTTTCGCTCGCTCAAACTGCTCCAGCAGCGGCACCAGCAGCGACACCAGCACCGGCAAAGCAAGCTGAAACCATCGTTGTTACCGGTTCGCGGATCCGCCGCGACACCTTCAACTCTGCTTCGCCTTTGACCGTCATCACCAACGAGAATGCAGTCTTGTCAGGCACACTTGATGCGGCTGAAATTCTGCAAGGGTCTACGGCAGCGGCCGGCTCCAGCCAGATTAACAACTTTTTCTCGGGCTTCATCGTTGAAGGTGGCCCAGGGATTCAAACCGTCGGACTGAACAGTCTGGGTTCTCAGCGCACGTTGCTTTTGTTGAACGGCCGCCGTTTGCCACCATCGGGTGTGCGCGGTCAGGTTGGTGCAGTCGACCTTCAAACCATTCCTAACTTGGCGATCAGCCGCTACGAAATCCTGAACGAAGGCGCTTCGCCAATTTACGGTTCGGACGCTGTGGGCGGCGTGGTCAACGCAATCGTTCGTAAAAACGTCAACGGCTTTGAAGCAACGGCGAGTGCCAGTGGCCCAACCGAAGGCAGTGGCGAGCAAATCGTTGTTGGCGGTCTTTGGGGTAAAACCGCTGACCGTTGGAACGTGATGGTTTCTGCGCAATACTCCGAGCAATATGCTTTGAAGCTTGGTGACCGCGATTTCTGTCAAACTGACTATGTGTTCAACGCTGACACAGGCGCTCGCGTTGACTATATCGATCCAAAGACAGGTCAGCCAAAATGCTATGGCGTCAACGGGGCTGCGTTTAACTGGCTTAGCTTGGCGGGTACAGCGTTAACAGGTCAAGGCACGTGGGTCCTTGATCCAACTCAAACAGCCACAACGACTGGGTTAAATCCTTCGGTGCGCCCGGTCGCGGGCAGCACAACCAATTGCCTTACAACTACAGGCGCTACAGTTACTTGTGCGTCTCAAATTGTTCGGCTAACTGCCCCGGGGTTTCGCCGACTTTTCTCGCCACAGTTTGGTCAAACAGGGTTACCCATCGGAGCACAGCTGGACTACACATCGCCGTTCATCGACAGCTCTGACTTGATCTCGCCTTCACAGCGCATCAATCTATATGCAACCGGCGCGGCCGATCTCGACATTCTGGGCGGTGTGGAGGTCTATGGTGAAGCGCTTTATGCAAAGCGAGATTCACAGCAAACGCGTGGGGCTCAATTGTTCCCCACCATTGGAGCCTCGAATGTTTACAACCCTTTTGGGGTAACCACGCTACCTGTTTTGTCGCGTCCAGCAAATAGCGACCAATCAGTTGACACATGGCAAGTGCTTGGCGGCATTCGTGGCCAAACTGGCAACGGGATCGCCGGCCTTCTTCAGAATGGTACTTGGGATGTTTATGCTCAAACCAGCGAAGGCAAAGGTGAATATGGCGGAACGGCAATTCTGCAAGATCGTTTGAACGCAACGTTGGCAACCACGATCACAGGTGGCAATGCTAGCTGCCCATCGCCTGTATTGTCGGGTGGTACTTGCTTGCCAATTAACTTCTTTGACCCACGGGTCATCCGGGGCCAGTACACTGCCGCCGAATACGACTATTTGTTCAATGGTGCGAATGTCGGTAACACGACCTATCGTCAGACAGTCTTTGAAGCGAACGTGGCAGGTGATTTGTTCTCGGTTCCAGGTGCCGCCGATGCAGTAAAGGCTAACCTTGGGGTTCACTACCGCAAGTATAGCATCAATGACGTTCCTGGTCCGGAGTCGCTGCGTAACAACATCGCATTCTCCACCAGCTCGGGCATCACAAAGGGTGAGGATTCCGTGAAGGAAATCTACACCGAAATCGTAGCACCCTTGGTGGCAAAAAAGCCATTGATTGAAAGCCTTGAAGTAATCGGTGCCTACCGCTTTACCGATTATGATAGCTACGACACCAACTCGACTTGGAAAGCCACGGTCGACTGGCGCATCACGCCACAGTTCCGTATCGTTGCGATTTCCGGCACTTCCTACCGTGCACCTGCACTGTTTGAATTGTTCTTAGGCGACCAAACAGGCTTCGTCGGGCAAGCGGCGATTGATCCTTGCCGTAACTGGGGTTTGAGCAGCAATAACGTGCTCAGAGATCGGTGTCAGGCTGATCTGGTTCCCGCAGATTACACAGGTGCCGGTTCTTCCAGCGCGACTGTGTTCACCGGTGGTGGTGCAGGGAACTTGAAGGAAGAAGAGTCCCGTTCGGACATCGTCAGCTTCGTGTACACGCCATCTAACATCGACTTGAACTTGCGTGTCGATGCTTGGAAAATCTCGGTCACTGATCAGGTCGCTCAATTTGGTGCTGCGAACATTGTTGGCGCATGTTACTTCGACACAACTGGTCGGGCTGCGTCATTCTGCCCATTGTTCACCCGCGACAAAACCCCAACTTCTTTGCGGTTCAACCAAATTTTGACCGTTCAGAACAATTACGTGAACATCAATGTCACCGAAATTGAAGGGATCGATCTGAAGGCTTTGTACAGAAAAGACTTCTCGTTTGGTGACTTGACGGTCAACACTCAGCATCGTTGGACAACCCAAAGCGAGACCGGTCTTTTCTCGGACAATGTTTTGGTAGATGATGCCGGTCGTATTGGTGAGCCGATCTACAACTCAACCAGCCAAATTCAGTTCCGTCGCAAAGACTGGACTTATGCTTGGACGATTGATGCAGTTGGTCAAACCAACCAAACGACCATTGCTAACCCAGTAGCGATCGCTCCAGGCACCTTCTTTGCCTATACTGGCGCTAGCACGCTGCTCTACAAGACAAAGACAGAGACGACGATCACCCACGATTTCAGCGTTCAGTATCGCTCGGATAACTGGACCTTGGTTGGTGGTGTCAGCAACCTGTTCAATGAAGAGCCTCCTGCAATCTCGACGGGCGTATTCTTCGCACGTTTGGGCGAGTCTCCGCTGGTGTCTCAATACGACATCGTCGGTCGTTCGGTATTCGCTTCGATTACCCGCCGCTTCTAAGCGTTGGATCGACATTCACAATGAGAGAAGGCGGCCTTTCGGGGCCGCCTTTTTTCGTTTGGCGATGGCCAGTGATTTGGCTGAAACCCAGTGGCGAGATTTGGGCCAAATACACCTGGCGGCAAATGCCTTGCCACGGCGACTGCGCTTAAATTGTGCAATCACCCCTTCGTGCGGTTCCTCAGCTTCTAGGATTTGTCCAAAAGTAAGTAGGAGGTTGATCGAGGTCTTGCGCCACAGCAGGGCCGACTAAGAATAAGTTGGATCAATCGATGAAGTATTGGTCATAATTGAATTTATACATTAAGTATTCGATTCACATTGTTTAAATTGATCTATTATATTGTGAACTGCCTAAACATAATAATAAATTTTATCAAAACTAATCAAAAAAATACATGATACTGATATAGCAATAAGCGTTAAAAAGATAGGGCCTGTTGACAAACTGGATTCCCAAGTCAGTTGAATTCTGATTCAAGGTAGCTTTTGGGGAGGCTATCTTGGCGCGTTTGTTGATGGAAGATGGGGAATGGACGTTCTTTGAGCCGTTTTTGGTCGGCATTCGAGGGCGAGGCGGTCGGCCTGCAGCTGATCATAGG
>JAPZTJ010000008.1 GCA_027532555.1 Aquidulcibacter sp. | reverse complement strand
AGCACTTCTATCAAAACCTGCTCAACAACAAAAAACCCAAAAAACTCGCCCTCGCCGCCGTCGCCCGAAAACTCGTCACCATCGCAAACGCCGTCCTAAAAACATTCCAATCCACAAATGCTCAACTGACTTGATGACAGGCTGTGTGGCGCGCCTCAGAACGATCTACGCCGACCGCTAGCCCCCTAATTCCGCCGAGGACCACCCGCAGAGGTCGGTAAGTTCGGGTCGGAGCCTGGCAATTGGACCGGGGCGCGGCCGATGGAGCCGAAGATTTGTTCAAGGAAGGTGACTTCGCGGCCGCGGGTTGGTGTGCGGCGGGTGTCATAGTCAATCACGCGGCCATCGGCGAGGGCGTAAGTGCGCACGGCGGCGACCTTGTCGCTATCATCGAATGAGATAGCGAGGATGGTGCGTTCCATGGTGCGCGGTAGATAGAAAGCGGTCTGCTTTTGGATGGACGAGATATAATACCACGTCTGCTCGTCAAAGGTGCCGGTTTGCGATGGGTTGCCCATCCGCGTCAGCACGGTTTCTTTGGTGTCCACACCATCTTGGAAGGCCGCTTTTTGGCTTTCGTCAGCGAGGAAGCCGCGGCGGTCGATTGTGCCGGTGCACGCCCCAAGGAGGGAGACGCCACAGAGCAGGGCAACAGCAACCAAGTTTCTTCCACGCATCGTGTTCATCCCATATCCGCCAGCGCCAAAAATGGCGCATGCATCGTGCTTAGCTTGCCCATAACGCGCAACTGGCAACAAATTAAGGCAAAAATGCCAAAGAATTGATGCCACATCTGTTACGGCGCTGTAGATGTCTCTGCACGTTTAGCCAAAAATGTGGCAAAGCCCGCAGCGCTTGCCTTGACCTAGCCCGCCGGAATGTAAGGTTCAAGCCTAAGGTTCACGTTACAGCTTCATCTTGAAGCCTTGAGCGGCCGTCCACCTGCTTGCGGGCGGCCCGCATTCTCCCCGATAGGTTTACCATGCCCACAAATTTGCTCTCTCGCCTGTTTCGCAAAAAGCCCATCAAAGTCGCGGCCCGCGCGCTCTATGATCAATTGAGCCTCGCAGCGCGCGAGCCTGCACTCTATGGCGAAGGCCGCGTGCCAGACAGTCCTGATGGGCGGTTTGAGATGTTGGCTTTGCATGCTTCAGTTTTGTTCGGGCGCTTGTCCAAGCGCGGCGATCAAGCAGAAGAAACTTCCCAAGAAGTGTTCAACATCATGTTTTCAGCCCTCGACCATGCGTTGCGGGAATTGGGCGTGGGTGATTTGTCCGTCGGCAAGCGAATCAGAAAGTTGGCTGAAAGCTTCTATGGCCGTATGGCGGTCTATACAGGTGCGCTAGAATTGCCAGAGGGTGAGCAAATGGGCGTTTTGGCGGAAGCGATTGGCGTGCATGTGCTGGAAAAAGACCCAGCCGCACAAGGCTTTGCCACTGAATTGGCTTCACGCATCCGTGATTGGACTCTTGACCTTCAAGGGGTTGCAGACGAAACTCTCTTACGCGGTGAACTGCCACTGCCACGCTGAAAAACCATGGAACCTGCAGCGATTTACCTAGAATCGTCTGAATAATGTCATGGAGTTTCGCCAATTGGGTGGTTAATGCCGCCTCGCAGCGCTGACTGGTTCGGTCAGCTAAGGCGCAGGGGCTAGCGCCCAAGGAGACGGGATGACAAGTGGCTTTACGCTATCGATCGACGCCATGGGCGGGGATCACGCACCAGATGCAATTCTTGCCGGGGTGGATCAGTTCGCACAGGAAAATCCGCAAGCCCGCTTTATCCTGCATGGCGATCAATCTGCTCTAGACCGACTATTGGCCAATCTGCCTGCCGCTAAAGCTGCCAGCGATGTCCGCCATACCGCCGACATCGTGCCGATGGATGCCAAACCCAGCCAAGCGATGCGCAAAAAGGGCACTAGCATGTGGAATGCCATTGCCTCGGTGAAGGCTGGTGAAGCCGCCGCGGTCGTTTCTGCAGGCAACACTGGCGCCTTGATGGCGGTTGCGCATTTGCAATTACGCACGATGGAAGGGCTGCATCGTCCAGCTATCACCGCCTCCTGGCCTACGCCTACAGGGTACTGCGTTGTTTTGGATGTTGGCGCAAATGTGGATTCAGACCCCAATCAATTGGTGGATTTCGCCATTATGGGCGAAGCCTTTGCCAAAGCGCTTTATGGGATGGAGCGGCCCAAGATTGGTCTGCTCAATGTCGGCTCAGAAGATGTGAAGGGCCACGAGGATATTCGTGAGGCTATGCGCTTGCTGCGCCTTTATGGGACAACGCTTAATCTGGATGTACACGGCTTTGTCGAGGGCAATGATATTTCGATGGGCAAGACCGATGTGGTCGTCACCGATGGCTTTACCGGCAATATTGCCTTGAAGACAGCCGAAGGCGCGGCGCGACTGGTCGGCGCGTTCTTGAAAGAGGCTTTGACCTCAAGCCCACTGGCTATTGCAGGGGCGCTTTTGGCTTCATCCGGCCTTAAAAAGCTAAAAAATCGGATGGACCCCAGCAGTTCCAATGGTGGGGTTTTCCTTGGGTTGAATGGGCTTGTCATCAAATCTCATGGCGGTACCGATGCGCGCGGCTTTGCCAACGCGATGGCGGTGGGTGCTCGCTTGGCGTCAAGCTCTTACATGAGCCAAGTTGCTGACAATTTGCTGCGCCTAACTGCGGCGCGCGCTGCGGCCCAAGTTCAAGCGCAACCAACTCTAGCGGTCGAGGGGGCCTAACAGGTATGGCACTTGCTTCGGGCCTGATGCGGTCTGTCTATCTGGGTAGTGGCGCGATGACGCCAGAACGCATTGTGACCAATGCGGAACTCGAAACCATGATCGACACCAATGACGCTTGGATCCAAGAGCGCACAGGGATTAAGCAACGTGCTGTGGCCGGGCCATTAGAGACAACCGCGACTTTGGGGACAGAGGCCGCACGGCGGGCTTTGGCTGACGCAAATTTAACGCCCGCGGACATCGATCTGATCGTGTGCGCGACCTCTACGCCAGACCGGACCTTTCCAGCGACCGCAACATTAATCCAGGCAGAGCTTGGTGTCCCAGTCGCGATTGCCTTTGACATTCAAGCGGTTTGCTCTGGCTTCGTCTACGCGCTGTCAGTCGCGGATGCTATGGTACAGACGGGGCAGGCCAAAACAGCCTTAGTCATTGGCGCTGAAACATTTTCTCGCATCTTGGACTGGTCTGACCGCACAACGGCCGTTTTGTTCGGTGACGGGGCAGGGGCGATGATTATTGGCGCTGTGCCGGTTGAAGAAGCAGGGGGACGCGGTGTCCTTGCCCACGCGCTTCGCGCTGATGGCCGCCATGCGGACTTACTTTATGTAGATGGCGGGGCTTCGCAAGGCGGTCGCATCGGCAAGCTCAAGATGCAGGGCCAAGCCGTATTTCGTCATGCGGTTGGAAACATTTCCGAAGCAATTGCAGCATGTTGTGCGAAAGCAGGGGTTGAGGTTGCCGATATCGACTGGTTTGTCCCCCATCAGGCGAACCGTCGGATCCTTGAAGGCGTTGCCCGCCGCATGGGCTTGGACGAGCATAAAGTGATAACCACGGTAACCCAGCACGGCAACACATCTGCTGCCTCGGTGCCGCTGGCCTTTGAGGTCGCCCGACAAGATGGGCGCATCCAACAGGGTGATTTGGTGCTTTTAGAAGCCATGGGTGGCGGTTTTACATGGGGTGCATCGCTAATCCGGCTGTAAATGGACTGGACGTATTGTAAAATAGGGGTTTAATGCGAGTATTGTTGATAGCAATACTGGATGGACGCACCACAAAGTGGGCGGGCTTCCGGAAAGCCAATGAGGGGGGCAAGACGTGGGTAAAACACTAACTCGCGCAGATTTAATTGACGCTTTAGGGCGTGAAGTGGGTTTGTCGCGGAATGATTGTTCAGAGTTGCTTGAATCCATGTTGGAGCATTTGGCCAAAACCTTAGAGCGGGGTCAGTTGGTCAAGCTTGCACGGTTTGGCAATTTCAGCGTTAGAGCCAAGCGCCCCCGAATCGGGCGAAACCCAAAGACAGGCGTTGAAGCAACCATTTCAGCGCGTCGCGTGGTAAGTTTCAAGGCTTCCCAAATCATGCGGGAGCGAGTCGAAAAAGGCTGAGGATAAAGGTGGCAGGCATCGAAAAAGGGGAACAGGCCTTTCGGACAATTACCGAGGCTGCTGAGCTCTTGGATGTGCCTGCCCATGTCTTGCGCTTTTGGGAAGGCAAGTTTCCACAATTACGACCGCTCAAGCGGGCAGGGGGTCGAAGGCATTATCGGCCCGAAGATATGGCCCTGCTTCGCGGTATCCGCGCTTTGCTGCAAGAAGATGGCTATCAGCTCAAAGGCGTTCAGAAGGTTTTGAGGGATCAGGGCGTTGCCTATGTGCGCACCCGGGGTGCAGGTCCCCAGCCGGATGTTTTGCCTCCAATCACACTTGATCCAGAAGCTTTGGCACTCGGGGCTGCCGCCCGTGGGCCGGTCCATCCGCTGTCTCCTTTACCTGCTGCTGAAGCGGTATCGCCTGCTAAAGCTGCCACCCCATTGGTTGATCAGGCTAATCAGGTCCGCTTGCAAGCTGCCCTTGAGAAGCTCGAACGGGCTGACGCCATATTGGCTGCCGCGGCAGCCTTACAGCGCCGCGCTTCCTAATCTTAAAATTAAGGCCGTCATTCATGTCATCTCTGACCATTCGACTAGCCACGCCTTCTGATCGCGATGGGATTGTTGCATTGATGCAGCGTGCCTATCGCGGCGATGAGAGCAGGCAGGGCTGGACCTCTGAAGCCGACTTGATCGATGGCGAGAGGATCACGCCTGAAGCAATTGATCAGGTTCTCCAAAGCCCGCATCATCGCCTACTGATCGCCAAAAATGGGGAGGGGCAGCTGATTGGTTGCGCCGATATCGAGTATCTGAGCGAAACTCCAGACACTTGCAGCTTCGGCAAATTTGCCGTCGAACCTTCGCTCCAAGGCGGCGGGGTTGGAAAAGTTCTGATGGAAGCCGCAGAGGCCGAGGCCGGCCGATCTTTCGCCGCTACGCGCATGATTATGACCGTGATTGAAGGGCGAAGCGAACTCATCGCTTTTTATGCGCGCCGTGGTTATGCGGCGACGGGCAACAGTGTCTCGATGGCCGATATTCATTCAGACCCCAAGATGACCCGCGGCCATGATTTGATCTTGTTGGAATTCGCCAAGGATCTGGACAAGGGCTGAAGTCTGCTGGCGGTTGGGGCGCGGACTTCTGTGAGAAATCTCTGACAACAAAGATTGCCGCCAACCCTTTGCCCGTCTATAGCCACGCCCTCGCACAGTCACCTGTTTGCGAGCAAAGGTCGGAGCGTAGCGCAGCTTGGTAGCGCACTTGTCTGGGGGACAAGGGGTCGTGGGTTCGAATCCCGCCGCTCCGACCATTCTCACCCCAAAGTTTAAAGGCGATTGTTTAGCTGCGCTTGCGTATGGCCGCGGCTTCGGGTGGCTTTTCAGCAGCCGCTTCATCAGGGTCGGGCTTTCGCATCCACATGTAAACTGGATAGAGTGGGAACACCCAAGCAAGACCGGCAATCGCAAAATAGGCGATCTGGGCATACCAAGGTTTGTCCGCAAACAAGGCCCCGACAGAGGCTGCAAAGAACGAATAAACCACCAAGACTACCAGTGTCAGTGTGATCCCAATGGCGCGTCGATGTGTCGCTTTCACATGCTTCTCCCTTGATGTTAGGCCTCTTTAGCCTGTAAGCAGGCCGCGCCGCAAACCACGTCGCTGTGACTGATCTGTTGGGTCACCGCGCGCCCTTGCCAAGGTGTGTCGGCCATCTACCTGTACCGATACTTAGGACGCCAAGCTGTCATGACCAATGTTTTGCCTGTTTCCAACTCGCGTAGCCAAGTAGCTCTGCCAGAGCAGCGTCAGCGTATCTACGACCTCCGGGT
Source organism: Aquidulcibacter sp. (assembly GCA_027532555.1). Classification (GTDB taxonomy): domain Bacteria; phylum Pseudomonadota; class Alphaproteobacteria; order Caulobacterales; family Aquidulcibacteraceae; genus Aquidulcibacter; species Aquidulcibacter rimovensis. The sequence continues at coordinate 184,053 of JAPZTJ010000008.1, read as the reverse complement.
TGGTAGTTGGCTGTTGTTCATCGCCTTTTTGGTTTTGTGCATGGTCATTGTTGGCGGGGCAACGCGGCTGACTGATTCAGGGCTGTCGATCACCCATTGGTCGCCGATCCATGGCGCAATCCCGCCGCTCAATGCAGAGCAATGGGCGGTTGAGTTTGAGCGCTATCGCCAAATCCCGGAATATAAGCTGCAAAACAAAGGCATGAGCCTGGGTGAGTTTCAATTCATTTTCTGGTGGGAATGGGCGCATCGCTTGCTCGGCCGCGTGGTCGGCTTGGCGTTTGCGGTGCCATTGGTGGTGTTTGCCTTGTTGCGGCATTTGCGGCCCAGCATGACCCCTTGGTTGATTGGCATGTTTGCCCTGGGTGGGCTGCAGGGCTTTATTGGCTGGTGGATGGTCAGTTCAGGCTTGAGCGGTGACCGTCTGGACGTGGCCGCCTATCGCTTGGCGACCCATCTTTCCTTGGCGATCTTGTTGATGAGCTTAGCGCTGTGGACCGCCCTGGATCTAATCACGCCGAAACAACCCCAACAGGGGGACAGTAACGTCGCGCCTTGGGCGATTGGCTTTGTTGTGTTCTTGGCAGTTCAAATTGTCTTGGGTGCCTTTGTGGCGGGAACCGATGCGGGCCTCCTTAACAATGATTGGCCTACGTTTGCGGGTGGCCTTTATCCAAGTGACTATGCGGCTTTGAGCCCGTTGTGGCGCAATTTTGTCGAGAATACCTCCACCATTCAATTCAACCACCGCCTGGGTGCCTATGGAATCGGCATCGCGATGGTGCTGGTTTGGCTGCAGACACGACGTTCTGCGCAGCGCGATATCGTCTTGTGGGGCAATGTGGTTGCGATCCTAGTTGTGTGCCAAATGGTGCTGGGTGTCTCGACCCTAATCGGCTTTGGTATCTGGGCGCCGCCGCAGATTGAGGGCGTTTTGCTCGGGATTGCCCATCAAGGCTTGGGGGCAATTTTGTTTGCCAGCGCGATGATGTTGATGCGCGCGAGCTTGAAACCAAGGGTCCAACCCCTCAAGCTTGCACTCTAGCATAGGGCATTTGCGTCTTTAGCCTAGCTTTGCGCGCGCGGTCGCGCTAACCCGCTAAGCGGAACGCAGGTGATGATTTGCCTCACGCTGCAGCCAGTTTGGTGGAGCCCCCCTATGACCGCAATTATCGACATCGTTGGCCGTGAAATTTTAGACAGCCGTGGCAACCCGACCGTTGAAGTCGACGTGATCCTCGAAGATGGATCTTTTGGGCGGGCAGCAGTGCCTTCTGGGGCCTCCACGGGCGCACACGAAGCGGTCGAGAAGCGCGATGGCGATAGCTCTCGCTATTTGGGTAAGGGCGTTTTGGACGCAGTCGAAGCGGTCAATGGCGAGATTTTTGAGACGCTCGAAGGCTTTGAAGCGGAAGATCAGCGCCATATTGACGATATCTTGATCGAGCTGGATGGCACGCCGAACAAGTCGCGTCTCGGTGCCAACGCCATCCTCGGCGTCTCCTTGGCCGTCGCAAAAGCGGCAGCAGAAGCGGCCAGCCAGCCCTTGTACAAATATGTTGGCGGCGTAAATGCGCGCGTCCTTCCCGTGCCGATGATGAACATCATCAATGGCGGGGCCCATGCCGATAATCCAATCGACATTCAAGAATTCATGATCATGCCACTGGGTGCCGATACGTTTGGCGAAGCGGTGCGCATGGGGTCAGAGATTTTCCACACGCTGAAGAAGCTGTTGAAGGACGCAGGTCATAGCACCAATGTCGGCGACGAGGGTGGCTTTGCACCAAATCTGTCCTCTGCCGAAGAAGCTTTGAGCGTGATCATGCAAGCGATTGAAAAGGCGGGCTATAAGCCAGGTGAAGACGTGTCGTTGGCACTCGATTGTGCCGCGACTGAATTCTTCAAAAATGGCAAATATGCCATGACGGGTGAGGGCAAAACCTTGGCCCCAGAAGAAATGGCGCATTATCTGGAAGGCCTCGTCAACAAATTCCCCATCGTCTCGATCGAAGATGGCATGTCGGAAGATGATTTCGTGGGCTGGGCCGCGCTGACCAATCTGTTGGGCAAGAAATGCCAATTGGTCGGTGACGATTTATTTGTGACCAACCCAGCCCGCTTGCAGCAAGGCATTCGCGATGGTTTGGCCAATTCCATCCTCGTGAAAGTCAACCAAATCGGCACATTGTCTGAGACCTTGGATGCCGTCGAAATCGCGCACCGCAATGGCTATACCTCGGTCATGTCGCACCGCTCTGGTGAGACCGAAGATTCAACCATTGCCGATCTGGCGGTGGCAACCAATTGCGGGCAGATCAAGACCGGCTCCTTGGCCCGCTCTGATCGGACCGCCAAATACAACCAATTGATCCGCATTGAAGAAATGCTGGAAGGCCAAGCAATTTATGCCGGTCATGGTGCTTTGAAAATCGCCCACGGGTGATTTGCTAACACTTGGTTTACCAAGTTTGGGCACAAGATGGCGTGGGCTTAGCAAGCAGCGGCCACGCCACCAAAAGGCATTGTCGGTATGGCATTCTTAAAGGGCATACGTATCTCAACTTTCCTGTTCTCAGGAGTGTTGGTTTATTTTGCTGTGCACTTTTTTGTCGGCCAACAAGGCGTGCTGTCGTGGCACTCCTATGTAAAGGCCGCCGACAGCTTGATGGCTGAGCGCGACCGTTTGGTAAAGCAACGTGCAGAGCTTGAACGCAAACTGGCGCGTTATCGGGCGGGCCAAGTTGATTCGGACTATGTGGAAGAGCGTGCCATGTCCCAATTGGGACTGGCAGGGCCGAACGATATTGCGATGCCATTGCCAAAAACAGCAGCCGTTGCGGCATCTTCTGCATCTTCGCAGACCCCCAATCCGTGAACGCAACTGGACGTCTGGCCCGCTTCTGCCTATGGATATTGTCTTCTGAGAAGGGTTGTACGCATCGATGGCTGCCAAGAAATCATCCGGGTCCGCTGCTGTTTCTCCATCAAACTTAGTCAATCGCGACGAGGCGCTCGCCTATTATCGCGATATGCTCTTGATTCGCCGCTTTGAAGAGCGCGCTGGCCAGCTCTATGGCATGGGTTTGATTGCCGGTTTCTGCCATCTCTACATTGGCCAGGAAGCTGTCGTGGTGGGTATGCAAGCTGCCCAAAAGCCCGGCGATCAGGTTATAACTGGCTATCGCGACCATGGTCACATGTTGGCTTGCGGCATGAGCCCGCGTGAGATTATGGCCGAACTGACCGGGCGGATTGGTGGCTCATCGCGCGGCAAGGGCGGCTCGATGCACATGTTCTCGAAAGAGGCCAATTTCTATGGCGGGCACGGCATCGTCGGCGCGCAAGTCGCTTTGGGTACCGGTCTGGCGCTCGCCAATCGTTATCGCGGCAATGAGCAAGTTTCGGTCGCTTATTTTGGTGACGGTGCTGCCAACCAAGGCCAAGTCTACGAAAGCTTCAACATGGCAAGCCTATGGCGTTTGCCAGTAGTCTATGTGATCGAGAACAACCAATACGCGATGGGCACCAGCGTCGCGCGGGCCTCGGCAGAGACCGAATTGTTTAAGCGCGGTATCAGCTTTGAAATCGTTGGCGAAGAAGTTGACGGTATGGACGTGATGGCCGTTCGCAAGGCGGCTGAACGGGCTTTAGAACATGCCCGATCCGGGAAAGGTCCTTTCCTGTTGGAGATGAAGACCTATCGCTATCGTGGGCATTCCATGTCCGATCCGGCTAAATATCGCCCCAAAGATGAGCCAAAGCAGGTGCGCGATACCCGCGACCCCATTGAGCACATGCGCCATTATGGTTTGGAAAATGGCCTGTTTACCGAAGAAGACCTGAAGACAGTCGACCGGGACGTGAAAGAAATAGTAGCCGATGCTGCCGATTTCGCTCAAACAAGCCCGGAGCCCGACCCTTCAGAGTTGATGCGTCACATTTATGTTGAGGCCTAAGCCAAAAGGCAGGCCACATGTGGGAGAAAACGAGATGAAAGCCATGAAGACTACTCTCATCGCTACGGCAGCAATTGGTCTTGTTGCTGCAATTGGCACCCAATTCGGCGGTGTACCTGCCTTTGCTCAAGCAGCAGCACCAGCTGCAGCACCTGCGCCTGCTGTCAGCAACATTCCGGTGCATGCTGGTAATTTCACTGGTGGCAAGGTCGACAGCGTTACCTACACCCCATCCTGCCCAGCTTTCAAATTCGACATGGATGCGGCCGCCATTCAAGAAAGCACCAGCCGAGCCTATGTCGAGGGCGAAAAACGTCGCTTTGATGCCGTTCGCGAAAAGTGGGACGCTTATGAAGACTGCTTGGTTGAAAATGCGCGTCGCGATATCGACGTCGTCCGCGTCAGTCTCGGCGACTATTTGTCTGCCGCAGCCAATGAAGAAGCCAAGGCCTTTAACGGTATGAATGCGGCGGCAACGGGCAACATTGAACGGATTGGCAAACTTCCAGCGCCAAAAGCCTCGAAGAAAAAGGGTGACGCGGCGGCTGCAGAAGCCCCGCAAGCGGCCTTGTCTGCTTGGACTGAACCAAAAGGTCGGTTCGTTGGCAGTCTGAGTGGTTCTGCGGCTCAGCCACAATATAGTTCGGCGTGCCCTGCCGCGTTGGGTACTCTCACTGCCGAAGCCTTTGTGAACGAAAACACCCGCAACGGCTTTAACGCCCTGTTGGACGAGTTGCGTGCGATGCCAGACCGCATCAATCAAGTGCGCACCTGCCGTCAGGAAAATGGCCAAGAAGATTATGAAGTCATCCAGAAAGTTGTCCAAGATGGCGTCAATGCTGTGTTCCAGCCCAGCAAAACAGCTTTTGAAAAAGAATATGCAGCTGTTCGCTTCCAATTGAACGAGCATCAGAAACCAGGTGGCTTGTTGGCACCCCCAGAAATGGGTCGTGCGCCTGCCAAAAAAGCACCACCTGCAAAAGCGCCTGCAGCCAAGAAGAAAAAATAGAACGCGACCCGCTTTGGGTTTTTAGGTTCAGCGGTGCTTAGTCACCGTTGTTGATCAAGATGAAGAGGACGGGCCTGCTTTATGCAGGCCCAACCTAGTCCAACCAATATGGAGCCTGCCTTGTCGATTGAAATCCTCATGCCCGCACTCTCTCCAACTATGGAGGAAGGCACTTTGGCCAAATGGCTGGTGCAGGTCGGTGACACGGTCAAAGCAGGTGACGTTATCGCCGAGATTGAAACCGATAAGGCGACCATGGAAGTTGAAACCATCGACGAGGGCGTGGTTGAAGCCCTTTTGGTGGCCGCTGGTAGTCAGGGTGTAAAAGTCAACACACCGATCGCGCGCATCTCTAGCGATGAAGAGGTGGCAGCGCCAACTCCAACCCCGCCGCCAGTTGCAGCGGCACCAGCGCCTGTGGCTGCACCAGCGTCCGCAGCACCTAGTGCACCTGTTGCCTTGGCGGATCCTGAAATTCCGCGCGGCACGGCGATGGTCAAAGTAACCTTGCGCGATGCGCTGCGTGACGCCATGGCCGAAGAAATGCGCCGCGACCCAGACGTTTTCCTGATGGGGGAAGAAGTCGGCCAGTATCAGGGGGCCTATAAGGTTAGCCGTGGTCTTCTGGAAGAATTTGGCGACCGTCGTGTGATCGACACGCCGATTACGGAGCATGGTTTTGCCGGCATGGGCGTGGGGGCTGCAATGGCAGGCTTGAAGCCAATTGTAGAGTTCATGACCATGAACTTTGCAATGCAAGCTATTGACCACATTATCAATTCTGCCGCCAAAGTGCATTATATGTCGGGTGGGCAAATCAGTGCGCCGATCGTCTTCCGGGGCCCGAATGGCGCGGCATCGCGCGTGGGTGCCCAGCATAGCCATGATTATTCCAGCTGGTATGGCAATGTACCCGGCCTCAAAGTCATTGCGCCTTATGATGCCGCCGATGCCAAGGGCCTATTAAAGGCTGCCATTCGCGACCCCAATCCTGTCGTCTTCCTCGAGCACGAGCTTCTGTACGGCATTGAGTTTGACGTGCCAGAAGGCGATGATTGGGTTGTACCCATCGGCAAAGCCAAAGTCCGTCGTGAAGGCACCGATCTAACCATTACGGCCCATTCGCGTATGGTCGGTTTTGCCCTGCAGGCTGCAGAAGAACTGGCCGCTTTGGGCATCTCCGCCGAAGTGATCGACCTGCGTACCTTGCGCCCGCTCGATACCGAAACCATCATTGCCTCGGTTAAGAAGACCAATCGGTTGGTGACAGCGGAAGAAGGTTGGGGCCCGATGGGCGTTGGTGCTGAGGTGATTGCCTGCGTTATCGACGGGGCTTTTGATTGGCTCGATGCCCCACCGATGCGGGTCCACCAGAAAGATACGCCGCTGCCTTATGCGGCCAATCTTGAGAAATTATCCTTGCCGAACGCGGCAGATATCGTCGCGGCCGCCCGCGCCGTCACCAATCGCTGAGGAAGTTGCCTATGGCTATCGACATTTTGATGCCCGCTTTGTCCCCGACGATGGAAGAGGGCGTGCTGGCGAAGTGGCATATCAAAGTTGGTGACGTGCTGAAGTCTGGCGACATCATGTGCGAAATCGAAACCGATAAAGCCACAATGGAAGTCGAAGCGGTCGATGAGGGCAAGGTCCTTGAGATTTTGGTCTCAGAAGGCACCCAAGGTGTGAAGGTCAATGCTGTGATTGCGCGCATTGAAGGCGAGGGCGATGCCCCGTCAAAAGCACCTGCCGCCCCAGCACCCGCCGCTGCCACCCCTGCGGCAGCTCCGACTCCAGTCGCTGTTGCATCAGCACCCGCCGCAACAGATGGTAGCCGTATCATGGCGTCACCGCTGGCCAAGCGCATCGCTGAGGCTGCCGGGATCAACCTTGCCCAAGTTACCGGCACAGGCCCGCACGGTCGGATCGTCAAAGCAGATGTGGAAGCCGCACGCGGTCAAGCGCCTCAGCCTGTTGCAAGCGCGACACCTGCTGCCGCAATTGCACCGATAGCGGTCCCTGCTGCAGCGCCTCGCGCGCCCAGCCCATTGCCCTACGCTGAAGGCACCTATGACATTGTGCCCTTGGACGGCATGCGCCGGACGATTGCGCGCCGCATGACTGAAAGCTTCCGCGATGTGCCGCATTTCCCGCTCAATATTGATCTGGAAATCGACAAATTGTTGGAATTGCGCAAGCAGCTCAATCAAGTTGGGGCGGCCCAAAATGCTAAAGTGTCGGTCAATGATCTGGTGATTAAAGCCGCTGCTTTGGCCTGTAAGCGCGTCCCAGCGGCAAACGCTTCTTATACGCCCGATGGCATTTTGATCCACCACAACGCAGATATTGCTGTAGCCGTGGCGATTGATGGTGGGTTGATCACGCCGGTGATCCGCAAAGCCGAGACCAAGGGCCTCGCTGCTATCTCGGACGAAATGAAGAGCTTGGCGGACAAGGCGCGCAACCGGAAACTCATGCCTGAAGATTATGCTGGTGGCACCTTCTCCATCTCCAATCTGGGGATGATGGGGATCAAAAGCTTCATGAGCATTATCAATGAGCCCCAGGGCTGCATCTTGTCGGTTGGGGCAGGTGAACAGCGTCCGGTGGTCAAAAATGGCGCGCTGGCCATCGCAACCGTCATGAGCGTCACGCTGACCTGTGATCATCGGGTGGTTGATGGGGCGATTGGCTCTGCTTGGCTAGCCGCGTTCAAGAGCCTGATTGAAGAGCCTATCGGCCTGATGTTGTAAGGCAGGCTTAGCCTGCCTTACGGATTTCAGCTTTAGCCTAGACCTCGACGACAGGCGCATCTGGCGCTTGGCGTTGGAAGGATTCCATGCCGTTCTCGCAGCTGGCTTTGGCCTTATAGCCTTCATTGCCATCGGCGATGATGTTGCCGTTCTTTGACTTGGCGCGCCAGTAATATTGGCCCTTGGATTCAAAGACCTCATACTTGAGCTCACCCTTGCGACAGAGTTCAATCCCGTTGTCTCGAGACGCCTTCGACGAATAGCCTTCGCTTGAGTCAGCCAAAATATTACCATTGGTAGCTTTAAAGCGCCAACGAAAACCATCTTTGGCTTCATAAGTCTCGAACTTTGACATGGTGCAAACTCCTCCCTTGGGCACGAATACTTGGATTGCTTCGCTGTATTCTTAGCAGATATGACACTGAGATCGTGGACGGGGCAAGTGTTGTTTTGAAACATTTATTTAACCACGATCTCTGGGCACGAATTAACCAATCTCGGCTAATGGTAACTCACAAAAATCGGAGCGGAGATTCCGGATATGGGTTGGTTTGGATTTGGGGGGCCACGCGGCCGCGGGCAGAAAAAGCCTGCGGCCCGCGTGCTTGGGCAAGAGCGCGAAAGCGATGAACGCGCCATTTTGGTGGATCGGCGCGGGCCAATTTCACGATTGCCAGACGTACGGCCGCGCCGTCGCGATTTTGATGACCCACGTCGCTAAAACACCGATGCAGTAACTGTTCGCTAGAGGATGACCCAAAGCGCAAAGCGGGTTAGAGATCGCTCATGCTCGAACTGTTTCTCGCCGCCTTTGTTACCTTCTTTGTGGTGATCGACCCGCCAGGGGTCGCACCTATGTTTGCCACTTTGACCCAGCATACCTCGCGGGCGTGGCAGAGAAAGATGGCGTTTAAGTCCGTAGGCGTGGCGACGATTGTGCTCATCGGCTTTGCCTTTGGCGGACAATGGCTGTTGGGCAAATTACACGTCTCGCTCGACGCATTTCGCTTAGCAGGCGGGGTGCTCTTGTTCTTGATCGCCGTCGACATGCTGTTTGAAAAGCGGACCGAACGACGCGAGGAGCGCAACGAAAAAGTTCTCGCCGAAGCCCAAAAGCATCCAGAGCGTTTTGAGGATGTGTCGGTATTCCCCCTTGCGATCCCGCTGATTTCAGGTCCGGGTGCAATTGCCTCCATCATGTTGTTGTTTGCTCAGTCGAAAGACTTTGCAGAACAAGGCATGGTTTTGGCCGGTGCTGGTGCGAACTTGCTTTTGTGCCTAATCGGTTTTCTGCTAGCCGGCCCTCTGACCAAAATCATGGGCGCGACAGTTGCTGCTATGATTACCCGCATTTTCGGCATCATTCTGGCAGCTTTGGCCGCACAGTTCATCGTCGATGGCGTAAAGGGGGCATTCGGTATCGGGTAGCTCAAGGCCTTTCAACTAGGATCGAAAGCAGGCTAAAGAGTGATCTGAGATCAGGAGTTTTGGATGGCCAGTGATACCGTGGATGTCGTCGTAATTGGATCAGGCCCCGGAGGCTATGTGGCCGCTATTCGGGCTACCCAATTGGGTTTCAAGACTGCCATTGTAGAGCGTGAGTCTTTGGGCGGCATCTGTCTCAATTGGGGCTGTATCCCGACAAAAGCGCTTTTGCGCTCTGCCGATGTCTATGAAAACATCAAGCATGCTGAAGCCTATGGCCTATCAGTGACAGGCGCGAGCTTTGATTTGTCGAAGATTGTAGATCGCTCGCGCAAGGTTGCTAAGCAATTGTCCGGCGGCGTCACCTATCTGATGAAGAAGAATAAGATTGAGGTGATCGCGGGCACCGCTCGTCTAACCAAGGGCACCGAAGCCCCCGGAGTCACCGTGGATCTCGCTGCAGGTGGCACCCGCACCATTCAAGCTAAGCACGTCATTTTGGCGACAGGTGCCCGCGCGCGTACCATTCCTGCGGCTGGACTCGTGCCGGATGGCAAGCTGATCTGGACGTACCGCGAAGCACTGGTGCCAGACACCATGCCAAAGCGCTTGCTGGTGATCGGTTCGGGCGCAATCGGGATTGAGTTTGCCAGCTTCTTCCGCTCGCTGGGCTCTGAAGTCACCGTGGTAGAGGCGCTGGACCGGATTTTGCCGGTTGAAGATGCGGAGATTTCAGGCTTTGCAGCTAAGGCGTTCCAAAAGCGCGGCATTCGCTTGATTACGGGCGCGTCTGTCAAAGGGCTGAAGCCCGGCGCGACGACCGTCACGGCGACCATTGAAAGTGGCGGCAAAACTGAAACCATCGAAGCCGACCGCGCCATTTTGGCCGTTGGCATTGTTGGCAATGTTGAGAATTTGGGTCTGGAAGAGCTCGGCGTAACCGTCGACCGCACCCATGTGGTGACAGATTCCATGGGTCGCACTAACGTTAAAGGCCTTTACGCAATTGGCGATTTGACTGGCGCGCCTTGGCTTGCCCACAAAGCCAGCCATGAAGGCGTTTCCTGTGTTGAGGCGATTGCAGGCCTGCACCCCCATGCCCTCAATGTGGCCCGCATCCCCGGCTGTACCTATTCGAACCCGCAAGTGGCTAGCATTGGCTTGACCGAGGAAAAGGCCAAGGCAGCGGGCTATGATGTACGGGTCGGCAAATTCCCGTTCAGCGGCAATGGTAAGGCCATTGCATTGGGTGAGCCGGAAGGCATGGTCAAAACGGTGTTTGACAAGAAAACCGGTGAGCTCTTGGGCGCCCATATGGTCGGCACAGAGGTGACAGAATTGATCCAAGGCTATGGCATTGCCATGACGCTGGAGACCACCGAAGCCCAATTGATGGAAACCGTCTTCCCGCATCCAACCTTGTCGGAAATGATGCATGAGGCGGTGCTGGATGCCTATGGGCGCGTGATTCACGTCTAAAGTGCACGCGGGCGGCTTTGGCGGCCTTCATGACAAATGCAGCAGATTAGGCGTGGGGCCTTTAGCCTGCGCGCGCCTCGGTGTAGAGACACGGCCATGAGTGCTCAAACCGAAACCACCAAACGCAAAACTGTGCGCGACATCGCAGGCAGCAAGGGCAAGGCTCCTGTCGTCTGTTTGACGGCCTATACGGCCCCGATGGCGCGCCTGCTTGACCCGCATGCTGATGTCCTTTTGGTTGGCGATAGTCTGGGCATGGTTGTGCACGGCCTAAGCTCCACGGTTGGGGTTACGCTGGATATGATGATCCTGCACGGCCGAGCCGTGATGCGCGGTTCCAATCAGGCACTAGTCGTCGTCGATTTGCCGTTCGGCTCTTACGAAGAAAGCCATGAAGTGGCGTGGCGGTCGGCCAGCCGCGTGATGATGGAGACCGGCTGTCAAGCTGTCAAAGTTGAGAGTGGCGAAGGCATTGCAGACACGATTGCTTTCTTGGTCGACCGTGGCGTCCCTGTGATGGGTCATGTCGGCTTGCGACCTCAAGCAATGAATGTCGATGGCGGGTTTCGCGCCAAAGGCCGCACAAAGGCAGAGCGGGACCGCGTGCTGCGCGAAGCCTTAGCGGCAGATCGGGCAGGGGCTTTTGCCATCGTGGTGGAAGGCGTCGCTGAAGATATCGCTGCTGAGGTCAGCTCGCTGGTTCGAGCACCAACAATCGGAATTGGCGCTTCTGCCCGATGTGACGGTCAGATCCTTGTAACCGATGACATGTTGGGCATGTTTCCTTGGACGCCCAAGTTTGTGCGCCGCTATGCGGATCTTGGAACCGCCATAGATCAGGCCGCGGCCCATTATGCGCAAGACGTGCGGGAGCGGACATTTCCTGCCGAAGCGGAGACTTATGTGCTAAAACGCGCACCGTGAGTGCTTTTGCCCTCAAATCGTCGCAGTTTCGCGCGAGCCCAAACCTTGCTCTGTTTGACCACCACCTTTAGCGTCAACAGGTTATCCCACTAAGTCTCATGTCTGAGACGCCTTTAGAATCGATGGAGAAGTGAGCGTGTCTGATTTATTTCGCGAAGCCGAAGAAGAGCTGCGCAAAGAGACCGCAGAAAATCTCGCGAAGCGGGCAGCCCCGTTTGTGATTGGGGCCATTGTTTTGGGACTTGCTGGCAGTGCTGGCTGGCAATTCTGGCAGAGCGAGCAAGCCAAAAAAATTGATAAGGCAGGGGTTGCCTATGATGCCGCGATGGCAAAACTACAGGCTGGCGATCTGAATGGTGGGGCCCAAAGCTTAGCTGAAATCGGTAAGACAGGCCCCAGTGGCTTTGCTGCCCAAGCTTTGTTGCAGCGCGCGGCCGTGTTGCAAGAACAGTCAAAATCCGCTGAAGCGCGTGTTGCTTATGAGGATGCTGCCAAAAAGATCGCCGATGTTGATCTGGCCGATCTGGCGCGTTTGCGCGCCGCCTATATCGCGGCGGACAGCGAGACCAAGGATCAAATCAATGCGCGCCTAAAGCCGATCATTGACCGCAAAGGCGCGTTTGCACCCTTGGCGCGTGAATTGGCCGCCGCAATTGCCTGGTCAGCTGGTGATGTCGCAGGTGCGCGCTCCAGCTACGCGTTGTTGCAGATGGACCCGCTGGCACCCCAAGGCGTTCGCGCGCGTGCAGGGCAAGCACTGGCCGTAATTGATTCGGGGGCAACTGCTTCCAAGATCCCGATGGTTATTCCCCAAGAAGCTGGGCAAGGCCAAGGTGGCATGACGCCAGAGCAAATGGCGCAAATGCAGGCCGCTCAAGCGCAAGCCCAAGCCGCACAAGGCCAGGCGCAAGGCGAAGGAACACCTGAAAACCCGCGCATTGTGCGCCTACCACCAGGCGTAAAATTGCCACCGGGGACGAAAATTCCACCCAATGTGCGCGTCATCGAAACGCCTTTGCCAGCTGGGCAACAGGCGGGTGGGGCCGTATCCCCCGAGGTTTTGGCACAGATCGAGCGTGAGCGGCAGGCCAGCATGGCGCGCCAAAAGGCAATCACGGAAGCCCAGCAACGCCAGATCAAAGAGATCGAAAAGAATCGTGCAGAGCCAGCGGCTGAACCTGCTGCACCGGCACCTGCCCAACAGCCTAAGTCTGGAGATGGTCAATGACCTTTATGTCGCGCCGTCTGCGTTCGCTTGGCCTAGCTACCACCAGTGCCTTGGTGCTGGTTTCGGGCTGTGCCTCTCTACAAGACCGGGCCTCAAGCCTGTGGCCATTTGGCGGAGACCGAGAAAAAAACGCCATTGCCGAAGATAAAGAGCGTATCTCGGTTCTAGGCCTTGAAGAGCAACTCACCAAGGACCCCGCGCTCGAAAGTGTGGCTATAACCGTGCCAGAGGCGCAAGACTTGCAGTCTTGGCCAAATGCAGGCGGTGTGGCCAGCAATGCCCCTCAAAACGTAGCGGGCACTGGGCCATTGACGATTGTTTGGCGCAAGAAAATTGGCCAAGGCGCTGGTGCCCGTGGTGCGATCACTGCGCCGCCCATCGTCGCAGATGGCAAGCTATTTGTGTTCGACTCCAAAAGCACGGTCCATGCGGTGGATCAGGCCAATGGTCGCGAGATGTGGCGCAAGTCGCTGGTTCCAGCTTCTAAGGCAAGCGGTCGCTTTTTCAATCGAAATGAAAGCACCGCCATTGGCGGTGGTATCGCGTTTGGCGACGGCAGGGTCTATGCGGCAACAGGCTTTGGTAATCTCGTCGCCCTTGATGCGAATACAGGCCAAGAAGCGTGGCGCGTCGACGCAGGTTCGCCCATCCACGCCTCACCCTTGGCTGGTGGTGGCCGGGTTTTCGTTACCAGCAATGATAGTGAATTGTTTGCCGTTGAAGCAACCACTGGCCGCGTTCAATGGACTCAGTCTGCGATTGCAGAGCCCGCGCGCATGCTCTCAAGCCCAAGCCCAGCCTTGGTTGGTGAAACCCTTGTTGCCCCTTTTGCTTCGGGCGAAGTGATTGCTTATCTCGCCGCCAATGGCCGCAGACTGTGGTCTGAGGCTTTGACCCGCGCGGGCTCATCCAACTCGCTTTCAACCATCAACGACATTGCCGGTCGCCCAGTTGTGGCAGGTGGTATTGTGTTTGCAGCCAGCCAGTCTGGTACCTTTGCGGCCATCGAATTGCGCACGGGCACACGGGTCTGGGAAAAGCCAATCGCGTCGATCCAAACGCCTTGGGTTGCAGGAGACTTTGTCTACGTCGTTTCAACGACAGGCGAATTGGTCGCGATGGACGTGAAAACAGGCGGGATCAAATGGACTCGCCAATTGCCCAGCTATCGCAATGAGAAAAAGAAAAAGGACCTGATCTCGTGGACCGGCCCTGTCATGGTTGGTGGACGTTTGGTTCTTGCCTCTTCTATGGGCAAGATTGAAGTGGTGAAGCCTGAAGATGGCACGACCCTGTTCACTCGCGACGCTAAAGCTTCGATCTTCGTGCCACCAGCGATCGCTAATGGGACCTTGTATTTCTATTCCCACGACGGCGTTGTCGTGGCTGTTAGATAGGTCGTGGCAGCACCCCTCAAAATAGCGGTCGTTGGTCGGCCCAATGTTGGCAAGTCCACCCTGTTCAATCGCTTGGCAGGGCGCAAGCTAGCCATTGTCGATGATACACCAGGTGTCACACGCGATCGTCGCGAAGCAAGCGGACGGCTAGGCGATCTCGACCTGACCTTGATCGACACGGCGGGCTTTGAAACAGCGGCGGATGAAAGCCTTGAAGCGCGCATGCGACTTCAAACGGAAGCGGGTATTCAAGAGTCTGACTTGTGCTTGTTCTTGATCGATGCTCGGGCAGGGATCACGCCAATTGACGAAGTCTTTGCTGACATTTTGCGGCGCTCTGGCAAGCCTGTGATCCTTGCGGCCAATAAGGCTGAGGGCAAACTGGCGGACGCGGGCGTGATCGAAGCTTATGGTCTGGGCCTTGGTGAGCCGATCCCCATCTCTGGCGAGCATGGCGAGGGGATGTCTGACCTTTACTCCGCGATCCTCACACTAATGGGGGATCGTGCCGCGGCGCCTGTGGTCGCTGATGAGTTTGAGGATGAGGAAGAAGCTGAAGACGAAATCCCGCATACGGGCGAATTTGTCGAGGACGACGAAGATTTAGAAGGCTTAGGCTTTACCGATGTCTCTGCCGGCGAGAATAATCTGCCGCTGCGCATCGCCGTCATTGGTCGGCCTAATGCCGGTAAGTCTACTTTGGTCAATGCGCTGATTGGTGAAGAGCGTCTGTTGACGGGTCCTGAAGCTGGTATCACGCGCGACTCCATCGGCGTGGATTGGGTGTGGGACGGGCGGCCCGTACGTTTGGTGGATACCGCCGGGATGCGCCGGAAAGCCAAAGTACAAGAAAAGCTTGAGACGCTGTCGGTCGCCGATACGCTGCGCGCTATTCGTTTTGCCGAGATCTGCCTCTTGGTGATGGATTCTGACGAGGCGTTCGAGAAGCAAGACTTGCAGATTGCCGATCTTGTCGCGCGCGAAGGCCGTGGCCTTGTCTATGTGTTGGCAAAATGGGACCGGGTTGAAGACACCCAAGCCCGCTTGGCCGTCTTGCAAGAGCGCGCCGATAAAGTCCTGCCGCAAACGCGGGGTGCGCCGCTGGTGCCCATCTCGTCTTTGTCTGGGCGTGGGCTTGAGAAATTAATGCCCGCGGTTCTGGACGTGCATGAAGACTGGAACGCCCGCGTCAAGACGCGCGACCTCAATGACTGGCTAAAGGAAGTGGTGACTAAACAGCCACCGCCCTCAGTCGACGGGCGGCGTGTGAAGCCGCGCTATATTGCCCAGATCAAGGCCCGTCCACCGACCTTTGTCTTGTTGGCAAGCCGCGCAGCGCAACTGCCCGATACCTATGTGCGCTATCTGGTCAATGGTATTCGCAAGGCCTTTGATATGCCAGCGGTACCCATTCGCTTCATGGTGCGCGCGCCGAAGAACCCGTATGCAGGTGATGAGAGCGGGCGGCCCAATTTGTCGCGCAAGAATCGCGAAGCTGCTTCCAAGCACGCCCAACAGTCTGACCGCGCACCAAAGGCGGCTGAAAAGCCAAAACCAGCAAAGCCCAGAAGCGCAACCTTTGCACCAAAGGCCCGCATTCCGACCGGCGGCAAGAAGCTAGGCAAGAATGCCTCGCGGGCCAACAAGAAGACTCGCTAGAGCCGCCCGCGCAAAATCTGAAACAGATTTTCGCAGAACGTTTTCTCCTCTAAGCGTTTGGCTGATGGGCCGCTTGCCAAGCCTTAAAGTGCTCCGTCTCACGGAAATGCACGGTGGTCCCGGTTTGGGTGTGGCTCTCGCTCATCAATTCAAGGATCAGGCTCGAAAGATGTTCAGGCTGGGGCAGGGTGGCTTGATCCTCGCCCGGGAACGCATTCTTGCGCATCATGGTCGCCACGCCGCCGGGGTTGAGGACGGTGACGACCACCTTCTTAAACTCAATCTCATCGGCCCAACACTTGGCCATCGCCTCGACACCGGCTTTGGTTGCCGCGTACAGCCCCCAATGGGCACGTGGATGATGGGCAACGCCCGAGGTAAAGAATATGACCCGTGACGCCGGTGCTTGGATCAACAAGGGCTCCATTGATCGGATCAAGCGCCAACTCGCCGTCAAATTGGTTGCTATCATTTGCTCACCCATGCGCGGGGTCGCATGGGCGACAAGGGTCAATTCGCCCAAATGGGCCGCAGCGTGGATCATGCCGTCCAAGCGGCCATAACGCTGGAACAATGCCCCACCTAGACGGTCGATGGCATCAAAGTCGGTCAAATCCATTGGCACGATGGTGGCAGGTAGGCCCCCCATACGCCGAATTTCGTCATCCAAGTCTTCCAGTGCCTTTTGTGCGCGGCCTGTGGCGATAACTTGCATGCCCGCCCGTGCACACGCCAAAGCTGCGGCACGGCCGATGCCCCGGCTTGCCCCTGTTACAAGGACGACTTTCGTATCGGTCATAAATATTCTCGCTATAGGTGCTTAGGCTTCAACCAGGAAGGACAATTGATGGTCCTTATCCGATTGCGAGCGGTCGAAATCCACCAGTCGTGTGGGATAGTCGCCTGTGAAGCAATGATCAGAATAACGCGGCGCATGCGGGTTACGCGTGGCTTCACCGAGCGCCCAATACAGGCCATCAACTGATAAGAAGCCTAAGGAATCTACACCCAAGATCTCAGCCATTTCAGCAACGCTCTTATGGCCGGCGATCAATTGCTCGCGGTCAGGCATATCAATGCCATAGAAGTCGGGCCACTGGATTGCAGGCGAGGCAGAGCGCAAATGCACTTCTTTTGCCCCGGCATCGCGCACCATTTGCACGATCTTACGCGATGTGGTGCCCCGCACGATGGAATCATCGACCAGCACAACCCGCTTACCCTCTAGAACACCCCGGTTCGCCGAATGCTTGCGCCGCACGCCGAGCGTCCGGATTTGTTGGGTCGGCTCGATAAAGGTTCGGCCGACATAATGGTTGCGAATGATCCCAAGCTCATAAGGGATGCCTGAGGCTTCTGAGTAGCCTAAAGCCGCCGGTACACCCGAATCTGGCACGGGGACAACAACATCGGCTTCAACCTTTGTCTCTTGCGCCAAACGCATGCCCATGCGCTTGCGGACAGCATAAACGGACTTCCCGTCGACCATGGAATCTGGGCGCGAGAAATAGACAAATTCAAACACGCAAGGCCGAGGCGCGCGCTGGCCAAATGGCTTGATGCTCTCCACACCGTTTTCAGAGCAGACGACCACTTCGCCATTCTCGATTTCGCGCACAAAAGTCGCGCCGATCATGTCCAGCGCACAGGTTTCTGACGCCAGCACCGGCGAACCATTAAGGTCACCCAGCACCAAAGGACGAATACCCAGAGGATCCCGCGCGCCAATCAGTTTCTTATTGGTCAAAGCAACCAGTGCATACGCGCCTTCAATCTGGTGTAACGCATCAACAAACCGCTCAATCATGCGGGGCGCACGCGACCGCGCGATCAATTGCAAGATGACTTCGGTATCGGAGGTCGATTGAAATATGGCGCCGTTTTCGACCAATTGCTCGCGCAGCTTACGCGCATTGGTCAAATTGCCATTGTGCGCCACACCGATGCCGCCGCCAGATAGGTCCGCGAACAAAGGCTGGATATTGCGCAGGATTGTTCCGCCCTGTGTCGCATAACGCACATGGCCAATCGCATTTTGCCCGGGTAGGCGTTTCATCAGATCAGGGCCTGTGAAGTGGTCACCCACCAGTCCCATGTGGCGTTCGTTGTGAAAGAGCCCCCCGTCAAACGTCACTATGCCACAGCCTTCTTGGCCTCTGTGTTGCAAAGCATGCAGTCCAAGCGCGGTTAGAACAGCCGCTTCTGCATTATGCGCGATGCCAAAGACGCCGCACTCTTCGCGCAACCGATCTTCATGCGGGTCCAGCCAAACTTCAATGTCACCGTCGACGCCGGTCGCACCGGCTTGCGCGTCTTGCCCATAGCACTGAGGGTTCATTTTTCGCTCTCCGGGTCAGGGGTCTGTGAGTTGGATGGACTAAGCGTCCAAGTGGGGGCCTTTTGGGCTTTTCCTGGCTCGCCGTCTACGGATGAATCCAGCACATTTGCTGTATCACCTTTGCGCGAATGAGCTAGGTCTTCACCAGCTGAAGCAGCACCACGAGCCATATTGGTGGCCGCTTGTCCGGCCTGCGGTGCCAAGTGTTTGAGGGCGTCTGCGGTCAGCATCACCATGGGGTAGAATTTCGCTTCCTGAAACGACTTTGGCAACATGCTAGGCGGCGCAATTGAGGTCACGATCAAGCAAGCAACCCCAACCAGCGCAAATCCCCGCGCGACGCCAAATAGCAAGCCCGCGGTACGGTCCAAAATACCCAAAGGCTCGGAATCGTGAATCCATTCATGAATGCGCCCGGTCGCAACGCGCACGGCGATGTAGACGAGAATGAAGATCCCGCCGACGGTGGCTGCATCCGCCAGCCAACCCGTATCAATGAAGCTCCGCATCGGTTCGCGGAACACCGGGAACCCCCAGAGTACAGCCAAGATAGCGATGAACATGGCGGCCATTGATAAGGCTTCGCGGACAAAACCACGAGCAAACGCCAAAAGAGCTGAAATCGCCACAATTCCAAGAATGACGATATCAAATCCGTTCATGCACACTGCTCCAAAAGAGACTAAGGCGTCTCGGGATATTCTTGTCCGGTGATGGTCGCCACCAAGTCAGCTGCTGTGGCAATGACACGATGCTTCACACCTGATTGCCCTGCCACGAGTCGGCGGGTTTGGCTCGAAGTGGTTGCGGTGGTGTTAGACGAAGCAGCGCGCGGAAGGAAGGACTGAGTAAAGCCTAACTTCTCGGCTTCTTTAAGGCGGGCATCAGCGCGGCTGACAGGGCGTACATCGCCAGACAGCGCAATCTCACCAAAGACAACGCAATCTTCTGGCAAGGCTTGATCAAACAAGGCCGACACCAAAGCGGCGGCGACCGCAAGGTCCGCTGCTGGTTCACTGATCTTTAGGCCACCTGCGACATTGAGATAGACATCACGGCCGCCAAAGGCCAAGCCGCATCGGGTCTCAAGCACGGCGAGGATCATGGCAAGGCGCGTGGTGTCCCAGCCCACCACAGCCCGTCTTGGCGCGCCAAAAGCGGTGGGCGAGGCGAGGGCTTGGATTTCAACCAGAACCGGACGTGTGCCCTCAATCCCTGCAAAGACGACACTGCCGGGGCGGGCATGGCCGCGGTTGTCCAGAAATAGCTGACTGGGATTGGTGACTTCGCGCAGGCCCGCGTCACCCATCTCAAACACACCAATTTCGTCGGTGGGCCCAAAGCGGTTCTTTAGTCCCCGCAAGATACGGAAGTGGTGCCCCCGCTCGCCCTCAAACTGCAGGACGGCGTCGACCAGATGCTCGACCACGCGCGGTCCGGCGATCTGGCCATCCTTGGTCACATGGCCAACCAGAATAATCGCTGTGCCAGCCTTTTTGGCGTGTCGTACCAATTCATGGGCGCAGGCACGAACTTGCGCCACGGTGCCGGGGGCAGCGGTTAGCGTGTCTGTCCAAACTGTCTGAATGGAGTCGATAATGGCGAGCTGCGGCTTCTCGTGCTTGAGCGCCTCAAGGATGGTCTCAAGGCGGGTTTCAGCAGCCAGTTGCACCGGGGCCTTCTCAATGCCCATCCGTCGTGCCCGGTCTTGAATTTGCGCGATGGCCTCTTCGCCCGAGACATAGACAGATTTAATGCCGCGCGTGGCGGCACCGGCGACAGCTTGCAACAGCAAGGTCGATTTTCCGATGCCGGGATCACCGCCGACCAGAATGGCGGAGGCTTCTACCAAGCCACCGCCACACACACGGTCGAATTCGCCAATGCCAGTCGCGAGCCGGGGCGGGGCTTGTGCGACACCGTCTAAGGCTTGAAACGCAAGACCTGGGCCTTTACTGCGTGCCCGAGCGGAGGGGCTAAGCGCTTGCGGGCTTTCTTGGGCTTCCTCAACGATGGTATTCCACGCGCCGCAGGCTTCGCAGCGGCCTTGCCAGCGCGCATGGACGGCCCCGCAGGACTGACAAACAAAAACGGATTGCGACTTTGCCATCGCTAATCAATCTTCCAAATAGGAGCGCTCAAAGCGATCTCCCAACCGGGTCAGTATTTCGTAGGGAATGGTGTCGAGCGCTTGGGCTTGGGCGTCGAGAGGGGCGGCACGGCCGAGGAATTGTGCCATCGCACCGACTTTAGCGGCCGTGCCGGCTCCCGTAACATCCAGCGTGATCAAGTCCATCGAGACCCGCCCGACAATGGGGCAGACTGCGCCACCCAAAATGGCGAAACCCCGGTTAGACCCTGACCGCAAAAACCCATCTGCATAGCCCAAAGCGACCGTTGCAATGGTGCGACGACGATCCGCTTGCCAGGTCGCGCCATAGCCTATGGTGTCACCTGGCCCAACACTGCGCAGTTGAATGATAGGCGCTTCTAAGGTGGCCACGGGCTCTAGGGGGACCGGATCTTGGTCAAATGGTCCGCCGCCATAGAGGCCAATGCCGGGCCGGACCAAATCAAAGCAGAAATCGCCATCCAACAAAATCCCTGCTGAGGCGGCAAGCGATAGTGGGGCCGTGGGCAGGCGGGCAGCGAGCGACACAAAGGCATCGCGCTGCATGCCATTCTTGGGGTGCTGAGGGTCGGAGGCACACGCTAAATGGCTCATGATCAAGGCGAGGTTTAACGAAAAGATCGTCTCCTCAGCACGGTCGACATCTTCTTCGCTGAGGCCCAAGCGGTTCATGCCAGTGTCGATATGCAGAGCCGCAGGCTGCCCTAAGCCAGCCTCTGCCCATAACTCGACTTGCCCCACATCGTTTAGAACAGGACGCAAATTGCCCGCCAAGAATGCCGGAACCTCGTCGGCCATCACGCCATTAAGGACATAGATAACTGGATCAGGGCCCAAGGCGTGACGAGCTTTATCCCCTTCGAAGGCATGGGCGACAAAGAAGGTTTTGCATCCCGCATCCGCGAGGCTTTGGGCAACTTCAGCCAACCCCAGCCCATAGCCATTGGCCTTCACCACAGCCGCACATTCTGCCCCTTGGGCATTTTCGGCAAAGAAAGCCCAATTGCGGGCCAAAGCCCCCAAATCAATCTTCAGCTTACTGCGGCGAGGGAGGCTCGAGACCAGATCAGTCATCCAAGCTCTCATAACGCCCGGTGGAATCTAGGTTGGTGAATTTGGTCAGTTCAGCTTGGAAGCCAACTCGAACCTTGCCAATTGGGCCATGACGCTGTTTGCCAATAATGACTTCAGCAATATTGCGCATCTCGCTGACTTCTTCCTGCCATTGGAAGTGCTCCGTCGTGCCAGGCTTAGGTTCCTGGCGCTCCAGATAATAGGCATGGCGATACACGAACATTACCACGTCAGCGTCTTGTTCGATCGAGCCCGATTCCCGCAAGTCGGCCAATTGTGGCCGCTTGTCTTCCCGGTTTTCCACTTGGCGCGACAGCTGAGAGAGCGCAATGACCGGCACCTGTAACTCTTTGGCAAGCGCCTTGAGGCCTTGGGTGATTTCACTGACTTCTTGCACCCGGTTTTCAGAGCGCTTTGAGCCACTGGTGGTTACAAGCTGGAGATAGTCTACGACGATCAAATCAAGACCATGCTGGCGTTGCAGACGTCTGGCTCGCGCCGCAAGCGCTGAAATCGACAGACCGCCTGTATCATCAATGTAGAGCGGCAGGCTTTGCAGATCGATGGCCGCTTCGCGCAGCTTGGCATATTCGTCCTTGTCGAGGTCGCCACGCCGCATGCGGTCAGAGCCAATGGCGGTATAATCCGCCAGAAGACGCATAGTCAGCTGCTCTGCCGACATTTCGAGGGAGTAGAAAGCCACAACACCGCCATCAATCGTCTGGAACGATCCGTCAGGCCGTGCTTCACGCTTGAAGCGCTTGGCCGCATTAAAGGCGATATTGGTGGCTAAGGCCGTTTTACCCATCGAAGGCCGTCCGGCGAGGATCAACAAGTCGGACTTGTGCAAGCCACCCAACATCCGGTCAATCTCATTCAGGCCGGTTGGCACCCCGATCAACTGACCGTCCCGCTTGAACGCCGCTGCAGTGATGTCGATGGTTGCAGCCAGCGAAGCGGCAAAGCTTTTGAAACCTTGGTTGAGTTGTCCAGTTTCCGCTAACGAATAGAGCTTCTTTTCAGCCGTTTCGATCAGGCGGGCCCCACCCTCCATCCCGTCTTCATGATCTGTGGCGTCGGCCATCATCTCAGAGCCAATGCGGATCAAATCGCGCCGAACGGCCAAGTCGAAGATCAACTTGCCATAATCAGCGGCTGCAGCCGGGTCTGCGGCGGCATCGACCAAGGTTGCAAGATAGGCTGCGCCACCGATATCTTTTAAGGCACCGTCTTGGCTGAACTTGGCGTGGAGGGTGATGCCATCGGCCAGCGAGCCCTTTTGGATCATCCGGGTGATGGTGTCATAAATCCGGCCATGGACAGGATCATAGAAGTGCAAGGGCTTCAGCATGTCACCGATACGACTGGTGACTTGGTTGTCGACCAGAATAGCCCCAATCAGGGCTTGTTCAGCGTCCAAGTTATGTGGAGCCGTGCGTAGCACACGTGCCGGATCGAGCGGGGTAAGGTTTCCATCAGCCATGTCGCACTCTTTCAGGTGTCGCGCAGCGAATCACCTGTGCGACGCAGAACGAGGCTAGAACATCCCCAGCATTTTTTCATCTGTGGATAGATGTGTTGGGCCATTTGTTTCGACCGCTTTTGACGTATCGCCGTTCATATCTTCATACACTTGCGCTTCGGCAAGGGCTGCTTCGATTGCAATCATCAGAGAAGATGGCGTGAAAGGCTTGGCCAAATGGCTGTTGGCACCTGCTTCGATCGCTTGATCGCGATGTTGCCGCATCGCATTGGCTGTAACCATCACGATAGGCGTTGCCGGAAGATGATGTGCTTTTTCATGTTCGCGAATGGCCTGAGTTGCCGTCAAACCATCCATGACCGGCATTTGCATATCCATCAAAACAACGTCGAAACGGCTTGATTGATAGGCTTTAAGTGCAGCCATCCCATCGTCGCACATCGTCAGGTCTATGCCCAATGGCTCGAGGATCAGACGCAGTACTTTCTGGTTCGTGGGGTGATCTTCGGCCGCCAATATCCGAAGGGGTGCATCAATATCTGACGCAACAGGCTCTTGTGAGGCATCGGGCGAGGCTGTCAGGCTTGGAGCCATTTCGCGCTCTAGTGGAATGCGAACAATAAAGGTCGAACCTTCACCGGGCTCGGACTCCCAATTCATACCTCCGCCCATAGCTTCAATAAGGCCGCGACAAATGGCTAGGCCTAGGCCAGTGCCACCAAAGCGACGGGTGATGGAAGTATCTGCTTGGATAAAGCGCTGGAACAGCCGTCGACCGGTTTCTTTGTCAAAGCCAATGCCTGTGTCACAAACTTTGATCTCGAGGATTTCGGAAGCCTCAGACCAATTAATGAAGACTTGGACTTCACCCTGGTCGGTAAATTTGACGGCGTTGGAAACTAGATTGGCAACAATCTGTTTGATCCGCGTCGCGTCGCCAAAGTACCAGCCTCGCGCATGCTCCCCATAAGTCACGCCAAATTGTAACTTCTTGTCGGCAGCATAGGTCTGAAGCAGAAGTGCCGAGGCATCAAGTTCGGCGCGCAAATCAAACGCGACCCGCTCAATCTCAACTTTACCGGCTTCAATTTTTGAGAAGTCGAGAATGTCTGACAAGAGGCGTGCCAACGTCCGACCGGACGCGTCGATCAGATCGACCATTTCCTTTTGCTGAACATCAAGCTTCGTGGCTGCCAACGTATTAGCGATGCCGACTACCCCATTCAGGGGGGTCCGCAATTCATGGCTCATATTGGCCAGAAAATCTGTTTTGGCACGATTGGCGAAGTCGGCTTCATCCGCCATGTTTTGCGCCCGAATTCGTTCACGCTCAACAATCTCAAGCAAATCTTGGGACTGGACCCGGAAATCGACTTGGCTTCGGACCATACGGTGCAAAAAGACTGTTGCTGCAAGGCTGCCAGCAACTGCCGTTACTCCCGTGAAAAACTTGGTCACAATCAGGGCTTCGGAGCCAGTAATGGTCAGGAAGACCGCCCCTACTGTCACAAGCGCCAAGCTGACACCGACGACACCAAGCGTCGGCCCCAGAATTCCGCTGCTAAAGGCAATCATCAGCAAATAAACAAATTGGATTTCATCACCGGCATAGCTTGCATGCGTGACGACATTGGCGACAGCGAATAGATTCACTAAGAAAACGCTCAGCCCCAAAACTTTGAGGTCCTTGACGGTTTGCAATAGTGTAAAGCGTAGTGACAGGATTAAAACGCCAGAGGTCGCTGCCAGACACGCCATAACAATGGCGAGGTTCCCTTTCAGCACCAAAAGGTGACCTGCTGTGAGCAGAATATAATAAACACCCAAAATCAATGCATAAGCGCGCGCCATCGGGGCGTAGATCGCTACTAGTTCAGTAGATTCCAAATCTCTGGCGGATGCGCGCGGATCACTCATGCGAGAATCATATGCGAATTGTCTTAAATTCTCCTTATGATTGTTGTCCAAGTCGGGCGATCAGGGGCGTGCCTCGATTAAACAAAAGCCCCACAGGTAAACCTGCGGGGCTTTGTAGATAAGATTAGGCACCCAAAGGGTGGTCCATTAGACTTCGTAGCCGTCCAATTGCACAGCGTTCTCGGCGATCTCAGCGGCTTGTTCGGCTGCTGCGACGCGATCTTCGTCAAATTGTGAATTGATGACGTTTTCGCCCTTGGCTTGACGTTCAGCTTCATCAGGTGTGCGAGCCACGTTGATGAAAACTTCAACTTCGACTTCAGGGTGAAGACGGATCTTCACAGTCTGATAGCCGATAGCCTTGATTGGCGTGTCAAGTTGGACTTGGTTACGAGCAACTTGGAAGCCAGCGGCATTGGCTGCTTCGGCGATGTCGCGAGCGGCAACCGAACCGTACAATTGGCCACTTTCGCCAGCAGCACGGATCAGCAAGAAAGCCTGTCCGGCCAAGCCCTCAGAAGCAGCTTCCGCTGCTGCACGGGCGTCTGCGTTGCGGGTCTCGAGTACCGCGCGCTGCAATTCAAACAGTTTTTTGTTGGATTCCGTAGCGCGCAGAGCTTTCTTTTGCGGCAACAAATAGTTGCGCGCATAGCCTGGCTTTACCGATACGATGTCGCCAATACCGCCAAGGCGGCCGACGCGTTCGAGCAGGATGATGTCCATGTCGGCGTCTCCTTAAACGACGTGATAGGGAAGAAGAGCCAAGACGCGGGCACGCTTGATCGCTTTGGCGAGTTCGCGTTGCTTCTTTTGGCTGACGGCGGTGATGCGCGATGGCACGATCTTGCCCTTTTCGGACAAGTAACGCTGCAACAGCTTCACATCTTTGAAGTCGATCTTTGGCGCTTGATCGCCAGAGAACGGGCAAACCTTACGGCGGCGTGCAAACGGACGACGCGATGGCAGGTTGGAGATGGTGAACTTGGAAGTCATGATCAGTAATCCATCCCGTTGGTTTCAGTGCGAGCGCGCTGTTTCTTTTCGTCGCGTTCACGACGGGCCAAAATAGGCGAAGGACCTTCTTCAAGCTCTTCAACGGCGATGGTCATGTAGCGCATGACATTTTCGTTGATGCGCTGCAGGCGTTCCATTTCATGGACTGCTGCGGCTGGAGCATCGATGTTGATCAACGAATAGTGCCCCTTGCGGGTTTTGTTGATCCGGTAAGCCAAGTTGCGTAGGCCCCAATATTCGACTTTACCAACTTTGCCACCTTTTTCGGTGATCAAAGTGGTGATGCCTTCAACCAGTTCGTCAACTTGCTGCGGCGAGATATCTGGCCGCGAAATAATGATATGTTCGTAGAACGGCATGAGAATCCATTTCCGTTTGATGCGCCCCAAGAGGACTGCGGCAAATGGTTCAGCGGGGACTAAACCACCTGATGGTTCCGCGTCGCAGCTTCTTCGTGCTGATGAGCTTGTTAGGCACACAAAGTCGCTCATGCGGGCGGACCGCAATCAATGAAGCGAGGCGTAAAGCACTTATCTGTGGAAAAGGGAAGGGGTGGCGCGCAGTAAGGCCACCAAATCTGGCCTTGCGCAAAGGATTCATGACAGCGAAACTGCTTGTTCAATAATGAAAATGGGAAGCGGTTCGCGTGACACTTAATTGGATAGAGTTTTTGCTGGTCGTCGCTCTTTTAGAGCTTACGCCTGGGCCAAACATGGCTTGGCTGGCGACTTTGACCCTCGATAAGGGCAGGGCAGCAGGACTCCAAGCGGTCTTGGGCATTGCCTTTGGCCTATGTCTTTATCTGATCGCGGCGATTGCCGGGCTAGGTGCTCTGATGGCCGCCCAACCCCAACTGTTGGCAGGGCTACGCTGGTTGGGCGTGCTTTATCTGATCTATCTGGCCTTTGAGCCTTGGATTGAGCGTGCCAGACAAGGCGCAGAAACCGGTTTGGTTGTTGCAGAAGGCGCGCCAAGCCATGCCGGACGGCATTTTATGCGCGGCCTAACCCTCAATATCCTAAACCCTAAGGCCGCCCTCTTTTACGTCACGCTGCTGCCGCGCTTTGTGGAGGAGGGTGGCGATCAAGTGTGGCTTCAAAGTCTTTGGTTGGGTCTTACCCATATTGGCGTCGCAACAGGCGTACATTTGGCCATTGTTCTGGCAGCAGGGAGCCTTCGGCCCTGGCTGAGCGCTGGTGAGCGGCGTACTTATTTGAATATCTTTTTTACCCTGGCCCTTTTGGGTATTGCCGCTTGGCTGGCTTGGGATGGCTGGGCCCATCCCGTCTAACCCCAGTCCTACCACCCACTTGCCTAATCGGGCTTGCGAGGCTAACGCCAAATCATGCTGATTTTCCAATTTCCCGGCCAAGGTAGCCAAAGCGTCGGTATGGGTGTTGCCCTTGCCGAAGCATTCCCCGCCGCAAAGCAAGTCTTTGCAGAGATTGATGACGCGCTTGGCCAAAAGCTGTCGAGCCTGATGGCAGAAGGTCCGATTGAGACGCTGACGCTGACTGAAAATGCCCAGCCCGCCTTGATGGCTGTCAGTATGGCAGTTGTGACCGTCTTGCGAACAGACTTTGGCATCGGTGTTGACCGGGCTTCGTTTGTCGCTGGCCACTCCCTGGGCGAATATTCGGCACTGACAGCGGCGGGCGCTTTTTCAATTGGTGATGCTGCCCGTCTGCTGCGCTTGCGCGGTCAAGCTATGCAACGCGCGGTCGCGCCGGGTCTTGGTGCCATGGCGAGTTTGATTGGCCCCAAAGTGGATTTGGCCTTGGCTGAAGCTGCAGCTGCTGCGGGTGCGAAGGTGGGTGTCTGTGTGGTGGCCAATGACAACAATGCTGGCAACATCGTCATTTCTGGAACGAAAGAGGGCGTGGATGCGGCCATTGCAGCCGCAAAAGAAATGGGTGCACGTGCGATCCCATTGTCTGTGTCCGCGCCCTTCCATTGCCCTTTGATGGCCCCCGCAGCTGAAGAAATGGCCGCAGCGCTTGCTGCAACCGCCATCCACAAGCCCATCGTCCCCGTGCTGTCCAATGTCACGGTGGAGCCGACGCAAGACCCCGACACCATTGCCAGATTGCTGGTTGAGCAAGTAACCGGCCGCGTTAGATGGCGGGAGTCGATCGGCTGGTTTGCCGCCCAAGGTGCCACCCAATTTGTGGAACTCGGCGCAGGCAGTGTGCTGACAGGCATGTCTAAGCGCATCGCCCCAGAAGCGACCTCCCTTGCCTTAACCGGTGCAGACGAAATTGCGGCATTTGCCGCTTCCTTGACCTAGAGACGAAAGAGACGACGCAGATGTTTGATCTAACAGGTAAAAAGGCGCTCGTAACTGGCGCAACCGGGGGCATTGGCGGGGCCATTGCGCGTGCTTTGCACGCTGCTGGCGCGCAAGTCGCCTTGTCGGGCACACGCCAAGAGGCGTTGGACGCCTTAAGCGCAGAATTGCCGGGTAGCGTGGCTCTAGCCTGCAATCTGTCTAGCCCAGAAGAGACTGACGGTCTGATTGGGCGGGCTGAAGAGGCGCTCGGCGGCTTGGACATTTTGGTCGCAAATGCCGGGATCACCAAAGACGGCTTGCTCCTGCGCATGAAGGATGAGGACTTTGAGCGCGTGCTCGATGTCAATCTTGGCTCCTACTTCCGCCTTGCGCGTGCAGCCTCGAAGGGCATGATGAAGCGACGCTTGGGCCGGATCATTGCGATCACGTCCGTTGTGGGCGTCACTGGTAATCCGGGCCAAGCCAATTATGCAGCTTCGAAAGCAGGCATGATCGGCTTTACGAAATCCATTGCGCAAGAACTGGCTTCCCGCGGCATTACAGCCAATTGTATCGCGCCAGGCTTTATTGTCTCGCCGATGACAGATGCACTCAATGAGGCGCAAAAAGAGGCGATTACTAAGTCTATTCCTGCCGCTCGACTCGGTCAGCCTGATGACATTGCTGCAGCGGTTGTCTATCTAGCTTCCGATCAGGCCAGCTATGTTACGGGGCAGACTTTGCACGTGAATGGCGGAATGGCGATGATTTAGGTACTGTTTTGGCGCTAGCGGCCTCAAGCCAAAGGTGCTAATTCGTTGAACTCCCGTGGCGCTATGTTGGCAAAACGGTAACTATAACAACGCCGAAGGGACTTCGGCAGGATTCGAGGACCAACAATGTCTGACGTTTTCGACCGCGTAAAAAAGATCGTAATTGAACACTTGGACGCTGATGCGGAAAAAGTCGTTGAAAATGCGAGCTTCATTGATGATCTGGGCGCAGACAGCCTCGATACAGTGGAACTTGTCATGGCTTTTGAAGAAGAGTTTGGCGTTGAGATCCCAGATGATGCTGCTGAAAAGATCCAAACCGTCGGCGACGCGGTGAAGTTCATTTCGGCCAACGCTGGCTGATCAGAACATGCGTCGCGTTGTCGTGACGGGAATCGGCCTCGTCACCCCAATCGGGGTCGGGGCCGATTTCGTTTGGAAAAGCCTGTTGTCCGGTGCAAACGGGGCAGGCACCATCTCTGCGTTTGATGCATCTGACCTGCCTGTGCACTATGCTTGTGAAGTCCCTTGGACGACTGGGCGCGGTGGCGGTGGAGTTGATGTGGCGGGGTCTTTCGATCCTGAAACCGCGATGTCCTCGCGGGACCGTCGGCGCGTCGATGAATTTATTTTGTATGGAGTCGCAGCCGCTAATGAAGCGATTGCAGATTCTGGCTGGGTTGCCGAAACCGAAGAGCAGCAAGAGCGCACTGGCGTCATGATTGGTTCTGGCATTGGCGGGCTTTCCACCATTGCAGACAATGCGCTGCTTCTAGAGAAAGAAGGGCATCGCAAGATCAGCCCCTTCTTCGTACCCTCGGCGCTGATCAATCTGACTTCTGGCCATGTGTCGATCAAGCACGGCTTCAAAGGCCCCAACCATTCGGTGGTGACCGCTTGTGCCACCGGCGCGCACGCCATTGGCGATGCCGCCCGCATCATCAAATATGGCGATGCAGATGTCATGGTTGCAGGCGGCTGTGAGGCTGCGGTGTGTAAGATCGGCATTGCAGGCTTTGCCGCAGCGCGCGCGCTGTCGAGTGGCTTTAATGAGGACCCAACTTCGGCTTCTCGCCCCTATGACAAAGACCGCGATGGCTTTGTATTGGGTGAAGGCGCAGGCGTTGTCGTCTTGGAAGAATATGAGCACGCCAAGGCGCGCGGCGCCAAGATATATGGCGAAGTCGCCGGCTATGGCATGTCGGGTGATGCGTATCACATCACAGCCCCCTCTGAGGACGGCAATGGTGGCTTCCGGGCCATGCGCTCTGCGTTGAAAGACGCCGGACTCGCGGCTTCTGACATCGGCTATGTCAACGCGCACGGCACTTCGACCCCCTTAGGTGACGAAATCGAATTGCGGGCGGTGGAGCGTTTGTTTGGCGCGGAAACCCAGGGCTTGACCATGTCCTCAACCAAGTCCGCCATTGGCCATCTTCTGGGCGCCGCAGGCTCTGTTGAGGCGATTTTCTCGCTTCTGGTGTTACGGGATCAAATTGCTCCCCCGACACTTAATCTGCGCAATCCATCGGTTGAGACCCAGATTGATTTGGTTCCGCTCGAGGCCAAGAAAGTGGTTGCCAAGGCTGTGCTGTCCAATTCCTTTGGCTTTGGCGGCACCAACGCGGCGCTGATCCTGAAAGCGGTCTAATGACCGATCCCGTCGCCAAAGTGCGAGGCAAAAAGGCCGCACAGGCCAAAGCCATGTGGGAACGACTCTGGGTTGGTCTGGGCATCGCGTCGATTTTATTCGTCCTCGGCGCGGGCCTGTTCCTATTGGGGCCGGGCCCGAAAGCCAAAGAAGGCGAGTCGAGCTTCTTTGTTGTGGCAGACGGCGATTCTGCCAGCACTGTGGGCGCTCGTCTCCAAAAGGAAGGGTTGGTGCGCTCTGCGCTTGGTTTTCGCTTGGCGGTGGCGATCGATGGTTCCGCGGCAGACTTGAAGATTGCGGAGTATGAGATTCCCTCTGGCGCGACGCCGGGCCGCATAGCGAAAATCCTATCCAGTGGCGAAGGCGTGAAGCGGGTTGTGGTGCTGCCTGAGGGGTGGAGCGTCAGCCAAATCTATACGCGGCTTAAGGCGAACCGCTTTCTGGCTGGAGAATTACCACCCGCTCCGCCAGAAGGGACCTTAAACCCTGACACCTATCCGATCCAACGGGGCGATACGCGCGCAAGTGTCGTCAAGCGGATGCAGGACAGCCACCAAGCTCTCATTGACGAGTTGTGGCTAAAGCGCGCGCCAGACCTACCGATTGCCACGAAGCAAGAGGCGATCATTTTGGCCTCCATTGTGGAGAAAGAAACCGGCATTGCTGAAGAGCGGCCCCGTGTGGCGGCTGTCTTTGTCAACCGCCTACGCCTTGGCATGAAGCTGCAGTCTGACCCAACGATCATTTACGGCATCACCAAGGGTGCACCTTTGCGCCGCAAAATTTTCCGTAGCGACATCGAAAACCCTCATCCTTGGAATACCTATGTGATCCAAGGCTTGCCCCCGACGCCGATTGCCAATCCCGGCAAGGATGCTTTGGCGGCTGTTCTGAACCCACCCCGCACCCGCGAAATCTTCTTTGTCGCCGATGGCACAGGCGGGCATGTTTTCTCTGAGACCTATGCCGAGCATCATCGCAATGTCCTGCGTTGGCGGGCATGGCGGGCAGAGCAAGAGAAGAAGAGCCAAAACCTCTTAGGAGGGGGCGAATGAAGCTAGCAGCACCAATTCTTGGCATGACGGGCTTTGGCCGCGCCGAAGGCCAAGCTGGCGACGTGGCTTGGGCGTGGGAAGCCCGCAGCGTCAATGGTCGTAATCTGGATGTGAAGTTCAAGCTTCCGCCGGGCTACGAGGCATTCGAGCCTAAAATTCGGGAAGGCTGTGCCAAGCGCTTCAAGCGTGGCTCGATCCAGGTTTCGTTAGCGACTAAACGCGACACGACCAACACGGGCCCCATGATACGCGTCAATCAGGACATGATTGCGTTTTACCTTGCTGAGGGCCACGCCTTAATCGAGCAGGGCAAAGTAGGGCGACCAAGTCTGGATGGCCTGTTGCAATTGCGCGGCGTGCTGGAAAGTGCGGATTTTGTTGAGCCCGACGAGGTAAAGGCCGCACGCGAAGCCGCTTTGACGATCGGCCTAGACACTGCGCTCGACGCCCTTCTGGCAGCACGGCAACGTGAAGGCGAGGGGCTATTTACCCTGTTTGATGCTTTGCTGACGCGCATTGAGACCATCACACTTCAAGCCGAAGCGGCGGCAGAGGCCCAAGTGATAGCCATCAGCGACCGCGTGCAAAAGCGCGCGGCAGAGCTGTTGGGCGATGTGCCCTATGACCAACAGCGCCTATTGCAAGAGGCCGCCGCGCTCGCTCTCAAAGCGGATGTACGCGAGGAGCTGGACCGTCTTCGGGCCCATAGCGGTGAGGCGCGCGCGCTCCTCCAGCACGGTGGCGATATTGGCCGCAAACTCGATTTCTTGGCACAAGAATTTCACCGCGAATCCAACACCTTGACGGCCAAAGCTGCGGCCTTAGAACTCACCCGTGCAGGCCTCGACCTCAAGGCCAGTGTCGATCAATTGAAAGAACAGGCAGCCAATGTCGAGTGAGCCCCATCTCTACAAACGTCGCGGTTTGATGCTGGCCTTGGTAAGTCCGTCAGGAGCGGGCAAAACCACTTTGTCGCGCCGCCTTGTTGACGAAGACCCAGACATTGCGCTGTCTGTTTCTTGGACCACCCGCGCACCCCGGCCGGGCGAGAGCGATGGGGTGCATTACCACTTTGTGGACAAGGACCAGTTCCGCGCCCATCGCGCTCAAGATGGCTTTCTGGAATGGGCCGAAGTCCACGACCATTATTATGGCAGCCCACGTGAAAGCGCCTTCGCCATCCTGCAATCAGGCCGCGACTTGATGTTTGATGTGGACTGGCAAGGCGCTCTGCAATTACGTACCTCGGCCCCAGACGATGTTGTGAAAGTCTTCATCCTGCCGCCCAGCATGGCAGAACTTAAGCGGCGCTTGATCTCGCGCGGGCAAGATACGCCTGAAGTCATCAAGAAGCGCATGACCAATGCCTATGGTGAGATCAGCCGCTGGGAAAACTTTGACTATGTGCTGGTCAATGAGGACCTCGACCAAAGCTATGCGCGTCTAAAGACTATCCTCGAAGCCGAACGCATGCGCCGCGCGCGTCAGCCTTGGATGGGTGGCTTTGTGCAAGGGCTGTTGCGCGAGGATACCTGAGGGCAGAGGCCTTTGTATTTGTAAGCGCTTTAGCGCCAATTCTGGCACTCCCCCGCCCTAATACAATTCCTTCAGTTCCAACGTCTCTCGAGCGATACGGTCGCGCACCAAGTCGCGCTTTTCTTGCAAGAGACCCCCGAGCCGTATGGCATCGGTAAGCCACCAGACGAAGGTGACGGGAAAGCCGACCATGCTGAGGGTCAGAATTAACATGGCAAGGCCCGTTTTCGTCTCGCCCATAAAAAAGCGATGTGCACCCAGCCAGCCTAGGAAGAACCAAAGAGCATAAGCGGGAAAGGGATCTTTCGCTTCTCTGTCCGTACGAAGCTCAATGGCGATCATATCTTCTCGGCTTATTTCCACGATCGCGTGCCCCTGAACTACAGCAAACTCTTAGCGCGGGCGGCGTGTTTTACAAGCGCGAATGGTTACACCGGCGGGCAGGGCCGTGGCTTCATCGCCGCAGGCATCTTCAAGCTGGCGCGTGGTGAGGCCCATGGCGGTTGATAAATCGGCACCTGAGAGGTTGGCACCGGTAAAATCAGCGCCTTGCAAGCGCGTGCGACTGATGCGCGCATCCCGAAGGGCCACGCCGGTTAGATCTGCACGCGATAAATCTGCACCGTCAATATTGACGCGTGTCATGATGGCCCCGGTAAAGTCTGCATTGACGAAGACTGCGCCCATAACCATGGCCCCAGTCATATTAGCGCCACTGAAGTCGGGATTGGTGCCGCGCGTGCCGCCAAATTTTGCGCCGGTTAGGTTGGCACCGATTAACTCGGCATTGGAAAGGTCTGACCCAGCGAAGTCAGAGCCGCTGAAATTAGCGCCAGCAGCTTCAACGGAACGAAGACCCGCGCCAACAAAGCTGGCCCCGCGAAAGTTCGATCCATTCATCTCTGCGTTGCTGAGGTCTCCACGGTCAAAGCGCGTGCCCGCAAAATTGCCAGCCGTCATTTCGGCGCTACGTAGAACGGAGCCTGAGAAGTTCGACCCCGCGAAATTGCCCGATGACATATGCGCATTGTCCATCCGACGATTGGACATGTCACAGCCCGCACACAATCCAGAGAAGCGACCGGTAAAGGTTACGGTGGACGGCTTACCGCGCTGATCCCATGTGAACGCCATGACTGGCTGAGCAATGGGCGCGAGGGCGAAAGCAATCAGAAGGGGCAAAGCTTTTGACATCATGAATGCCTTATACTGCTTTGCCGAGAAACTTCCACTTAAATGGTTGTAACAATTTGCCAAGAGGCAGCTGTGGGCCAGCGCTTACTTGCAGGCAGGCACCGTCAAGCCGCGTGGCAACGTGGTTTCTGCATCGCCGCAAGCCTTGCTTAATTGGGCTTGGGTCAAGCCGCGCGCCCCTTTGAGCTCCGCGCCTGACAAATTGGCATTGGTCAGATTGGCACCAGCGAAATTGGCGCTGGAGAAATAGCCACCGACCAAAATGGCGCGCTCAAGAAGGGCACCACCAAAGTTGGCACCGGTTGCCCGCACCCCGTAAAGGTTGGCAATTGACAGATCGGTACCGGCGAAATTGGTGCCGTCAGCTGTCGCCAAGGACATGTCGGACTGAAGCAAACGGGCACCGGCAAAGGTCTTACGCGACAGGTCCTGATAGCTCAAATCGGCTTGAAACAGATTGCATTTGGCGCAGGATTTACCGGCTTTGACCGAAGCAATTTGGCCCGCATTTTGCGCAAAAGCAGAGGTGCCGCAGGCAGCTGCGACGAGAATGGCAATGGCGAGACGTTTCATTTTCGGACGCTCCAGCAGTCTATTCAGAAGTTCAGACCCCGCCTTGCAGGAATGATGCCGTTACTTGAAGCGAGTTTCAGGCGCTGCCTTCCGCTTGGCGTGGCCCGGCCCAGCCGCAAGCGTCACAGGCATAGCCAAAGGCGTCTGCTTTCACTGTGAAGTGACCACAGTCGGGGCAGGGGTCGCCCTCATAACGCGCGACGGGGGCAGCAGTCTGGGGCTGAATCAGGGTCGCCTGGATGGGATGCTCTTGGGGTGGACTGGACCCACGGCTTGCCCGTTCGGCGGCACTGGGGAGGCGCACCAGATTGTCTGGGAAGCTGCCGCGCGAAAAACCTTTGGATATGAAACGCACAGGGTCTGCAGCTTCAGGCGCGCCAGCGTCTGTCACTGCTTCGTCAAACCGGTCTTCGGACAGTTCGGCCAAATCATCGCGGCCTAAATAAGAAACGGCCAGTTCGCGGAACAAATAGTCGAGGATGGATGTCGCGCGCAGAATGGAGTCATTGCCCTCAACATCGCCCGCAGGTTCAAAACGTGTGCCAACAAAGGCGTCGACGAACTCCTCCAGCGGCACACCATATTGCAGGCCAATGGACGTCGCGATGGCGAAATTATTCATCAAGGACCGGAAAGCCGCGCCTTCCTTATGCATGTCGATGAAGATTTCCCCGATCTCGCCATCATCAAATTCGCCGGTGTGCAGATAGACTTTGTGGCCTCCCACCGAAGCCTTTTGGATATAGCCTTTGCGCCGATCGGGCAGACGGCGGCGTGCGGCGGGTTGAGGGATCAAGCGCTCTACAACACGCTCAACCACTACTTCGACGCGTTCAACTTTGACTTCTTCAGCCACATTTTCATAGCGGCTCAGGTCAAAGTTTGGCGATTCAAAGCCGGGCTCAGACAGTTTGAGCTTAAAGCCGGCAAAGCCTGCTTGACCTAAAGCTTTAGCAAGCTCTGAGGCCATCGTTCGCACATTCTCGGTGCGCGAGACGGGTAGGCTCAGCGTCACATATTGACGGATCGCTTCATCTTGGGCCGCAGCAAATCGCACGACGTTTTCACGCGTCGCCGGGCCAAACACATCTGGGTTGGGCAATACGCCCCATTGGTCAGGCTGGCCCAAGGCCCATTTCTGGGCTGCTGCGATATCCTGCGAGGTAAAGCCCAGGGCTGTCAGAACGTCAAAGCCCGGCTGCAAGACTTTGTCCAAGCTGCATCCGCACCAGTGCGCGGTCTCTTCGGGCCCTAGAAGCCACGGAGTGATGGTTTGACGCAGCGAGCGGGCGCTGATTAAGGCTTCAGCAATCGCAGCTAGGCCGTCTTCATCGACGCCGCGGCTGGCCAGCGCATCATAGGAAACACCCGGCGCGCCAGATAACGTGCGGGTGCCGAGCAATTGTTGGGTCACATCTCGCTCATCAAGTCCCAGTGCTCTCAGGCCACGGGCCACACAGGGGCGCACCGAAAATCCAGTTTCCTCACCCGAGAGGGCCGTCTCAATGGCTGGGCTTGAGATGGGGGCAAGACCAGGCGCATCCGCCCCCAAAGCCACCAGAAGCAATCCATGCTCTGCAGGCTTTAAAGCCGTCTCAAAGCTTGGTGCATTGCCCGTATCAGCGGAAATTTTGGTCAAAATACTGCTGGCCTCAGCAGCGCCAGTTGCGATCGCGCAAAGCGCACGACGCACAATGTCTTGATCGTCTGGCGCGGAATAGGATTTCCCAAGCGCCATCAATAGGCCCGCGCCATCACAATAGCGCAAAACGGCCGCGCGCTGTTTGGCCCAGTTCTGTGCCGCAGATTTCGTCGGAAATGCTGTTGCAACGCCGAGGCAATCAAGGGCAATCCGCCAAGTTGCGGCAACGCGTTCAAGTTGATTGAAGTCGGTATCTTCGTAAAAGGCAGACAAGGAGATGACGGCGGCGGGTCCAAGTGCCGCAAAAGCTCCGTCGTCAAATGCAAAGCTACAGCCGGTGCGAGCAGCCCGCAAAAGCAAGTCACCGTCTAGGGCTTGTTCGGCAGGAAGCAAAAGCGTTGTTGGTTCCAGCATAGGCGCATCGATCAGGCCGCCATGGGCGGTGGCATCAAAAATACCGTGTTTGGCATCTTCAATTGCTTCCAAAATCGCTCCAGCTGGGGCCCCAATACGAAATGCCGCCGCTACAGCTTGGGCAAGAACGGGATTGTCGCGTGGGTCGTCATGGCCAACCCCCTCGGCACGGCCAACAGCTTCGCCGACGCGGGCCAATGCGTCGCGCAATTGAATCCGTCCCATCGACAAAGCAGACGAGTCAAATTGACTTTGGCGGCGCTGATGCACGACCGTCTCTGCCTGTGCCCAAGGCACAACTCGGCTTTGGAAGTCTTCATCCAGCCAAACAGCTGGTAGGCCCATTTCAATCTCTAACGACCGATCCTTCAAATTCCAGACGAAGCCGCGCGCCGCCGCTCCTTTTTGCCCCAAAGCGCGCAGATAGCCTGCATCAAGGATGACTTGGCGGTTCAGCAGGCTATTGGCCAACACCGCTTCAAAATGGTCACGTGCTTGCGCGTCAGCGAAAATGCCTGCCGACCAAGCCAAGCTGCCAATGTGGCCAGCCAAATCAAGGATGGCATCGGAAATGGAGGTTTCATCCGGGAGGTTTGCGGCTTCCCCGAAGGCCAGCACATTGTCCAAACTCCAACTCGCAGGGGCATAGAATGGGCCAGAGTCAGCGCCGATCTCTCGCAGCATATCAGGCTGCGCGACTAAACGCTCATGACCAAAAAAGGCGGAATCAAAGCTCACGGCGGCCCCATCGCGAATCACTGCGGTGATCATCTGCCTGAAGTCAGCAATCGCCTAGTCCTGATTGGGGAAAAACTGCATCGGTAGCCCTGCTTTCTGCTGAAGAATAGGTGTGGCCGAGCGTAAACGGTGTTTCGACCTGTTGAGGCATGCCGCACCGACTTGAAGCGATGAGCGGTGCGGGGCATAATGCAGATTGAAGAGGAACAATCTCGTGCTCACAAAAATCTTTACGTGGTGGAATGGTGCAACAATTGGTGCGCTGTTTGATATCGCAAAGCGTGCAACCTTGGTGGGCGAAGATGACCAAGGCAATCGCTATTTTGAAGAGCGCAAGGCCACCCTCGAAGGGCGCAAGCGCCGCTATGTGCTCTACAAGGGCTATGCTGAGCCGTCACGTGTGCCGGTCGATTGGCATGGCTGGCTGCACCACACGTTTGAGCAGCCACCAACGATTGAGCCATTCCTGTTGAAATCTTGGGAAAAGCCGCATCTACCTAATCTGACTGGAACTGTCTTTGCCTATCGGCCAAAGGGCAGCTTGGCTGGGGCAGGAGAGCGTGCGAAATCTTCCAGCGACTATGAGTCTTGGTCACCCGAGTAATGAAACGGGCCGATGGCATAGCCATGTTCGACTTAAAGAAATTGAGCTGGCTGGCGTTTGGCTCGGCCTTCATCGCGCTCGGCAGCGGTGCCGTGATTGCCCAGACGGCAAATCCGGAAGCTAATTCAACAGCGTCGCGCCCGGCTTCGGGTAGCGGGGCATCTAATGATCCGGCGAAGGCTGCGAAAGCGACGACACCTGCGGTAACAACTGGCGGGATTGATCCCGAGCTTGGGCCAATCGCTGAGCCTGAAGCGGGCGATGTTGCGCCAGCGTTCCGTCAGAACGGCACCGGCACATGGATGACTCCCGAGGAGGAAATGCGCGCACGCATCCGCCGTGAAGCCATGAGCCAAGCAGAAGCCGAGCAACAAGCCTTAGCAGCTAGCGGACTTGTTATGCCTCGTTTGGTTGGACCAAATATTCCCCTTGTCCCGCTTGAACTTTTGTTTCCTCCAGAGGCGCTGGAGACCGGCCCTAAACCTGTTCGCGAAATCCGTGGCACCGGTGTGTTGATCGGGGCTTTAGACCGCGAAAGAGGCTCCAATGTCCGTGTGCGGGTGCCTGTTGGTAGCCAAGTCACCTATGGGTCTTTGCGGCTGAAGTTGTCGGCTTGCTATGCGTCCAATCCTGAGGATCCAATGGAGTCTTGGGCTTATGTCGAAGTCTTGGATATGGGCCGGCAGAATACCAATCAACTGGCCGTTTTGCCTCAACGCAACCGTCGTGACATGCGTGAGGCCAATAAAGAGCGCGTGTTGCGTAGAGGCTGGATTATCGCGTCAAGCCCGGCAGTGACGCCAATCGACCACCCAACGTACGATATGTGGTTGGTTAGTTGTGAGGGGGCTGTTGCGCCGCCAAGTGCTGCTCAATCGTCTCTAAACAAAGCCCGCCCGCGCTCTGAAGGCAAAGCTGGCGCGGCGGATCCAGATGCAGCGGCATCGGTTCCTGTTGCTCCTGAGGCAGATCCAGGTGAGTCTGAGCCTCGGACGGGTCCTGCACCTGCCGCTCCGGCACCAACAACCCCGGCACAGGGAAAGTTGAAGGGCGCGTAATCGCGTCGGCCAAAAGCGCGTGATAGGTCTTGCGATTGACCTCAATGGTGCCGAACTGTGTCAAATGATCGGTTAGAAACTGGGTATCTAACAGGCGAAACCCACCTGCGATGAGATGCCCGATTAGATGGACAAGGGCGATCTTGCTAGCATCCCGGGCGCGCGAAAACATGCTTTCGCCAAAGAACGCCGCCCCGAGGCGAACCCCGTAGAGCCCACCGACCAAGTGACCCTCATGCCAAGTTTCAACACTAAAGCCGTGACCACGGCGGTTTAGCCCGTCATAGAGTTCTAAAATCGGCTGATTGATCCAAGTCTCGGTCCGCTCGCCACTCGGTGCTGCGCACAATTCCACCACCTCGCGAAAGGCTTGGTTGATTGTCACGACATAAGCGGTGGTGCGAACCGTGCGCTTGAGGCGTCTTGGGATATGAACTTGATCAAGCGGCAGAACGCCCCGTTGGTCTGGATCGACCAGAAACAGGCGGGGATCATCCCGCCCGTCTGCCATCGGGAAAGTCCCGCGCGCATAGCATGCCAAAAGCTCGTCCGGGCCAAAGCCCTTGCTCATGCACGCGGTTCCTCAGCTTGTTCGGCTTGCTCGGCCAACCACTTTTCAAGCCAGTGGATGTTATAGTCGCCATCAATGATGTCGCGTTCTTGGACAAGTCGCAGGAACAACGGGATCGTCGTCTTGACCCCACCAACCACCATTTCAGCAAGCGACCGCCGTAAACGCATCAAGCATTCATTTCGGTTGCGCCCATGCACGATCAACTTACCGATCAAGCTGTCATAATAGGGCGGAATTTTGTAGCCCGTATAAATTGCTGAATCCAACCGAACACCCAAGCCACCGGGGGCATGGAAGTCCGTGATGGTGCCGGGCGAGGGTGCAAAGGTCACGGGGTCTTCAGCATTCACGCGGCATTCAATCGCCACCCCTTCAAACACCACTTCTTCTTGGGTGAATGAGAGCGGCATCCCAGCGGCGATCCGAATTTGCTCGCGCACCAAATCCACGCCCGTAATCATCTCGGTGACGGGATGTTCTACCTGAAGGCGGGTGTTCATTTCGATGAAATAGAAACGGCCGTCTTCATAGAGGAATTCAATGGTGCCGACGCCCAGATAGCCTAGCGACTTAATGGCCTTCACCACGATGTCGCCGATCTCGGCCCGTTCTTCGGCGTTCAAGGCAGGCGAGGGGGCCTCTTCCCAGACCTTTTGGTGCCGGCGTTGAAGCGAGCAATCGCGCTCGCCTAAATGAACCACATTGCCAAACTCGTCAGCAATCACTTGGATTTCGATATGGCGTGGCTTGCCGAGATACTTCTCGAGATAGACCGTGTCATCGCCGAACGCATTCTTGGCTTCGGTGCGGGCCATCGACAAAGCAACCGACAACTCATCCTTGGAGTGTGCGACCTTCATGCCGCGACCACCGCCACCTGCAGAGGCCTTTACCAGAACGGGATAGCCAATTTCTTCGGCAACCGCCAAAGCGGTCTCGTCATCTGTGATGCCACCGTCAGAGCCCGGCACCACCGGGATACCAGCAGCCTTAACCGCAGCTTTGGCGGCAATCTTATCGCCCATCATGCGAATATGTTCGGCGCGCGGGCCGATGAAGACTAAACCATGCGCATCGATGATTTCTGCAAAGCGGGCATTTTCAGACAGGAAGCCATAGCCCGGATGGATTGCTTGCGCCCCTGTAATCTCGCATGCCGCGATCAAGGCTGGGATATTCAAGTAAGACTTCGCAGCGGCCGGCGGGCCCAAACAGACACTTTCATCGGCCAAGCGCACATGCATTGCGTCTGCGTCCGCCGTAGAATGGACCGCCACGGTGGTGATTCCCATTTCTTTGCAGGCGCGGTGAATCCGCAGGGCAATCTCGCCGCGGTTGGCGATCAGAACTTTATCAAACACCTGTGTGTCTCCTGACTATTCAATCACGCAGAGCGCTTCGCCATATTCAACCGGTTGAGCATCATGGACAAGAATAGCCGTTACGGTCCCCGAGCGGGGAGACGGCACAGGGTTCATGGTCTTCATTGCTTCGATGATGAAAAGCTGTTGGCCTTCCTTGACCGTGTCGCCCACTTTGATGAACGGCGATGCGCCAGGTTCTGGCTGGGTGTAAACTGTGCCGACCATGGGAGATGCGACGGCACCTGGATGCTTGGCTGGATCAGCGGCGGGAGCTACTGCAGCAGCAGCAGTTGGCATCGGAGCGGCTGGCATTGCTGCTACTGGTGCCGAAGTAACTGGTACATGAGCTTGGACCATTTGAGGCGCAACATTGGCTTGACGCGCAACACGCACGCGAACCCCTTCGTTTTCCACTTCAATCTCGCTCAGGTCCGTATCGCGCAGGATACGCGCCAGATCCTTGACCAATTTTGTGTCGAATCCTGATTGGCTCATTCGTCTCTCCTATAGGTCCTTCTTCGAACCTTTGTTTTGGGGCAAAAGGGTCAGCTTTTGACCGATAGTTTCTTGGATAGGGCTTCGATACCCAGCACGTAAGAGTGCAGGCCGAATCCCGCGATCGTGCCGGTAGCTGCCATACCGACATAAGAATGATGGCGGAACGCTTCGCGCCGCAACGGGTTCGACAGATGGATCTCGATGACAGGAATGCTCATGGCCTTGATCGCATCATAAATTGCAAGCGAGGTGTGGGTGAGTGCACCGGCATTGAGCAAAACGCCAGCGCCATGCTCGCGTGCTTCTTGCAGCCAATCCACCAATTGGCCTTCGCTATTGGACTGCCGAAAGACAAGCTTCAGCCCCAAGCGTTCGGCCAGCGCCAAGCAAGCGGCTTCTACATCCGCCAGCGTATCGGTCCCGTAAATCTCAGGTTCGCGCGTGCCCAACAGGTTGAGGTTTGGCCCATTGAGCACAAAAATCGCTTTTTCCATGGACTAGGTGTAACCTTGCTTTGCCTAAAGGGAAAGGTGGCCATGCTGAAATGGTTGCATCTTATGTCCGCTTTCCTGCACAACTACCTTGATCAAACCAACCAAGCCCGCCCATATCACCCGCCAATGAGGGTGCGATGATTATTTATCTCAATGGTGAAGAGCATCAGGTTGAACCGGGGACAAGTTTGACGGCTTTGGTTGGCCGCCTTGTCGCCGATCCACGCGGGGTCGCGATTGAACGTAACCGGGCAATTGTGATGAAGTCGCAATGGGATCAAACCATTTTGGCTGACGGTGACCAGTTAGAATTTGTGCAATTTGTAGGCGGGGGATGAGGGTTTGACCGAAGCAACTAAGGACCTCAATCACGATGATAGCTGGACTGTTGCCGGGCGCACTTTCTCCTCGCGCTTGATCATCGGCACAGGCAAGTATCGCGACTATGCGCAAAATGCGGCGGCGGCAGAGGCTGCGGGCGTCGAAATCGTTACGGTGGCTGTGCGACGGGTGAATTTGTCTGACCCCACCCAGCCGCGTCTGACAGACTTTGTTGACCCTAAGCGTTATACTTTTTTGCCCAATACGGCGGGCTGTTTCACCGCCGAAGATGCGCTGCGCACGCTGCGGCTGGCGCGTGAGGCTGGCGGCTGGAGCTTGGTAAAGCTGGAAGTCCTATCAGACCAGAAGACACTCTACCCAGATATGATTGAAACACTCGAGGCTACCAAAGTTTTGGTGAAAGAGGGTTTCGACGTGATGGTCTATTGCACTGACGACCCGGTGTTTGCGCGTCGCTTAGAAGATGCAGGCGCGTGCGCTATTATGCCTTTGGGGGCACCGATCGGCTCGGGCCTCGGCATCCAGAACCCTGTCAATATCCGCTTGATCGTCGAAGCAGCCCGCGTGCCAGTCTTGGTCGATGCGGGCGTTGGCACGGCGTCAGAGGCTGCCATTGCGATGGAGCTTGGTTGTGATGGGGTTTTGATGAATACCGCCATTGCCGAGGCCAAAGACCCGATCCGCATGGCGCGCGCAATGAAGCACGCAGTCCTAGCCGGTCGCGACGCTTATTTGGCAGGGCGGATGGGGCGCAAGCGCTACGCCGATCCATCCAGTCCTTTGGCCGGTCTGATCTAGCCGTCCTATCTGCGTCATAAGCTTGACGCATTTATAGGGCGGGCCTACCCCGCCCAGACACCGGGGAGCCCCACGATGAGGGGCTGAGAGGCCATAAACAGTCCAACAGGATTGTCGTGTGGCGACCCGTAGAACCTGCTCCGGATCATGCCGGCGAAGGGAGGGGCCAATATGACGTTATCACTCATTATTCTCGCCGTGGCACAAGCTGGGCCACCTGTTTCTCCCGTAACCTTCGTCATGCGCGAAGATTGGCCACGGGTTGAAGTAATCACCGTGCGTGGGCGAAAGGAATCGAACTTTAAGATTGCTGCTGCCGCAGTTACTCTTCCCCCAGAAAACATTGCTTCAGTTGACGATATAGCAACCGCTGTCCCCGGCGTCTGGATGGTCAATGACCAAGACCCAGGTACCAACATTCTGTCCATCCGGGGTGCGACGACGGATCGTTTGCAACAGGCCTCTGTTGCCATGTTGCTGGACGGTGTGCCTTTGGCTGACACCGAGCTTTTCACGCCGCGCTTCTATGACGTCCGCGCGATTGAAATTCTGAAAGGTCCACAAGGGGCGTTGTTTGGCAAGAATGCTTCGGGCGGTGTGATTGGCATCCGCACAATGACCGGCGCTTCTTACGTCATAGCAACCGCCGGCAATGGTGGCTTGGGCGCGATTGAAGGTGCCCACACCTTCTCGCTTAATCCTGACTGGAACTTGCGGGTCGCTGGCCTGTGGTCGTCCGCCGATGGATGGATTAAAAACACCACCCTCAATCGCTTGGTTGATGCGGTCGAAACCCGCAGTGGTCGATTGCGCCTAACCGGTCCCGCCTTAGGCTGGGACTTCGACTTCAAGTTTCAATATCTCGAAGATGAGGGCGGGGCTGCTTGGGCAAGCTCGAACAATGTTACAGGCAAAAATGCAGGGCGGTTGTCTGGCAAGGT
The DNA here is from genome assembly GCA_027532555.1 of Aquidulcibacter sp. Taxonomy (GTDB): domain Bacteria; phylum Pseudomonadota; class Alphaproteobacteria; order Caulobacterales; family Aquidulcibacteraceae; genus Aquidulcibacter; species Aquidulcibacter rimovensis. The sequence continues at coordinate 139,745 of JAPZTJ010000008.1, read as the reverse complement.
TCTGATCAATCCAATCGGCGATTATCCCGGCCAATCTAAGCGGCGCTGGGGCCACGGAGTGGCAAAGGCCTCCCGCCCTCTCGCAGGCGGCACTTTGTTTGGCTATGTCGCGCGGGATTCCTATGCAAAGCGTTGGGATGAAGAGTTGGACTATCGCCCGGGGCCTCTAACTTTCTTTGGCTTTCCAGCTTTCCCAAATGGCATTCAACCCATTCGTCAGCCCATTGATGTGCGCGCCACCACGGCCGAAGTGCGCTGGGTATCTAACGATAGTCAGGCTCTGACCCATCAATGGGGTCTGTTTATTCAAGATACCGATAAAGACCGGATAGACGATTTTGGTCCCCTCCTGTTTGGCGGTCCGGCCCCACGCTATCTTACCCGCTCTCACCAGACTTCGGTGTTTGGCGGGCTTGGTTATCAGGTAACGCCTGAGTTTAAGGTCGAAGCACAGGGCCGACTTGATCGTGACGAGCGTTCGCAAACGATCCTGAGCCGAGTTGGCGGGCCGGTGATTTCTCGCCGCGACGGCATCTTTGAGCGCTTTCAGCCGCGGGTGACAGCGCAATGGCTAAACGGGGATACTAATCTCTTTCTCACCTATGGCGAGGCCTATCGCCCCGGTGGGTTTAACCCGACCACGGCCGCCAGCTCCATTTGGAAAGCGACCTATCGGCCAGAGATTACCGCGTCTTTGGAGCTCGGCTGGAAACAGCGCCTGCCCATCGCTTTTGGTCGGCTTGAGCTGAATGTCTTCTCAAACAAGGTGCAGGACTATCAAAATTACACGTTCATCGACAATCAATCTGTGACCTTGAACGTGGATGAAGTGACGGTGAGAGGTCTAGAGGCCAGCATTTTTCTGCGACCTATCGATAGTTTCGAGCTTTCGGCAAGCTATGCACTGGCCGATACGAAGATTGATCGCTTCATCGCAACCGATCCGCTCTTGGGCTCCCCCGCTACGCGGGACTATAGCGGCAAGGCCATCCCTAATGCGCCGAAGGATACCGGCAAAGTTTCGGCAAATTACAGGCTAGACCTAAAAGAAGTTCGGTTGACCGGGCGCATTGACGCCAATTATGCCGGCAAGACCTTTTATGAGATCGATAATGTGCTTTCTTCCCCGGCGCGCTGGTGGACCGATCTGACCATCAGTGCCAAGCGCGGCGACTGGACTGCAACCCTTCAGGCGCAAAACCTCACCGATGAGCGCTGGGCCATTTCTGCTTTTGGGCAAGGCATGACGGGTCTTTTGGCAGGCCTTGGCCCCGGTGGCCCTTTTGATACGTTCACGATCAATCGAGGGCGCAAAGTCAGTTTCAGCCTGCGTAGGGAGTTTTAGGTCATGGCATTTACTGACGACGTCTGGACTGCTGCCGCCAAGTTACGCGAAGCCGTGCACGCCCATCCTTTTAACACAGAATTGGCCGCAGGCACTTTGTCCCGTGAGGCCTTCGCCCATTATATGATCCAAGACAGCCTCTATCTGCAGGGCTATGCGCGGGTTCTGGCGTTGGGTGCGGCCAAAGCCCCAGCGGCCGACGAGATCTTAGAATTCTCCAAAGCTGCTGAAGTTGCGATTATCGTCGAACGTGCGCTGCACGCCGGTTATCTTGAGCAATTTGGCATTGATCCCCGCGCTGCTGAAACTGCTGCCGCGACACCGGCTTGCGAGGCCTATGTAAACTTCATGCTGGCAACGGCCGTGACCGATAGCTTTGCGGTTCTTGCCGCCGCCGTTTTACCATGCTTTTGGTTGTACCAAGATGTAGGTACCACCATCGCGAAAGAGGGTGCCCCCAATAACTTCTATCAGGCATGGATTGATACCTATGCGGATGAAGGTTTTTCGGCAGCAACGCAGCGCATGAAGGCCATCGTCAATGCAGCAGCAGAGGCTGCTGGACCTACAGAGCGCGGCCGCATGGAGGCAGCTTTCCTGCGGTGTGCTCAACATGAGTGGTTGTTTTGGGATAGCGCCTACCACCAAAAGGACTGGCCTGTTCGCCCATGAAGCAAACCATGATGCACTTGTGCATCAGTGCGTTCAACTTATTGCGAAAACCTCTCTTCTTGTCAGCTTAAGCGCTTGAAGCAAGTGCAAGTCAGTTCATAAAGGAGAAAAGAGGAAACGCATTCCATGGGCCTATTCGACAGCATCAAGCGCGAGGTAACATTTTTTTCGGCTTTAAGTCGCACCAATAATTGGATGAAGGACTTAAGCCCGGACAGCCAAGTCTTGCTGCCGGACAATTGGGAAGCGATTTGTGACCAATTCAATTCCAAGCCTGCCATCATGTTCGAGGGCAAGACCTGGACCTACGGACAATTTGACGGGCGGGCGAACCTTTACGCGCATTGGGCGGTCTCGATCGGCTTGAAGGCTGGGGACGTTGTGTCCCTCTTCATGCAGAACCGACCTGATTATTTGGCCGCTTGGTACGGCCTGACCAAGGTCGGGGTTATCGTGGCTTTGATCAATCACAATCTGCAAGGTCCATCACTCCTGCATTGCGTCACCATCGCCAAGTCCAAGGCCGCCATTGTTGGCGTTGAGCAGGCCGATTTGTGGGCCACAATCGATGGTCAACTGACTGATGTTTCGGTTTGGGCCGCGGGCGGTTTGTTCCCCAATGCCAATGACTTGGATCGCTCGTTAAATGCGCAGAGCAATAAGCGGCCGTCGCGCGCCCATCGCGAAATGCTGACAGCAAAAGACCCCTGCCTTTATGTCTATACCTCTGGCACAACCGGAAATCCAAAGGCGGCAACTCTATCGCATTTGCGGACCCAAGGCATGAGCCGGTCCTTTATTGCGGCAACCAAAACAGGGCCGGGAGACCGTGTCTATTGCCCGTTACCGCTCTATCACGGTACAGGCGGTATCTGTGGTGTCGGCTTGGTTTTGAATACCGGGGCAACTTTGGTGTTGCGCCGTAAGTTTTCCGCGACCCAATTCTGGGACGATATCGTCGATCAAGAATGCACGGTCTTTGCGTATATTGGTGAATTGTTCCGCTATCTGGTCAGCATACCGCCACATCCAAAGGAACAGGCGCACAAGCTTAAGTCCTGTTTCGGGAACGGCTTGCGACCCGACGTCTGGGCGCGTGCCGAAGAGCGCTTCAAAATCCCGCTCATCTGTGAGTTTTACGGCTCTACCGAAGGCAATGTCAGTTTCATCAATGTGGAAGGTAAGCTGGGTGCCGTTGGCCGCATTCCAGGTTATCTGAAGAAGCGTTTCAATGTGGAACTGGTACGTTTTGATATTGAAGAAGAAAAGCCGATCCGAAACGAAGAAGGCCTCTGCGAGAAGTGCGCTTTTGATGAAGTTGGTGAGGCCATTGGCAAGATCGACACGACCAATGTACGCGCTCGTTTTGATGGCTATGCGAATGACAAAGCGGCGTCTGAAAAGAAGCTCTTGCGCGACGTCTTTGAAAAAGGCGACTTGTGGTTCCGTACCGGCGACCTCTTGAAGCAAGACAAGCTTGGCTATTTTTACTTCGTTGACCGGATTGGCGACACCTATCGTTGGAAGTCCGAGAATGTCTCGACCAATGAAGTGGGCGAGGCCTTGTGTATCTATCCAGGTATTGAGCAGGCCAATGTTTATGGCGTCGATGTCCCCCACGCGGATGGTCGCGCTGGCATGGCCGTGATTGTCTCGCCGAAGCCGATAGATTTGGCAGCTCTGTCGGCGCACGTGCGGGCTGAATTGCCTAGCTATGCCATTCCGTTGTTTTTACGCTTCCAAACGGAAATGGAGGTTACGGGTACCTTCAAGTATCGCAAGGTGGATTTGGTCAAAGCCGGTTTTGATCCTGCCCAGATTGCCGATCCCATGGTATGGATGAATCCTGCAACGCGCTTGTACGAGCCGCTCACGCCAGAGGTCTATGAAGCATTTCAACTCGGGCAAATCAGATACTGATTGCTTGGAAAGAAATTATTGTCGAATGTAGAGTTACAATAGGTGCATGGTTGATGTGCACGGTGGTAATGATTCGGCTGTAGAGCTTGCTTGGTGGGACCCTGACGTTCTAACCCAAGCCAATATAGTACCTTCGACTGGTCTCGCGACTGACTATTTGAATGTCTTTAACGAGGCCGTTATGCTGTTTGGCCTGCTTAGCGACATGCCGGACATGATCGAAGAACTCCGCAATTGGCAGCCTATGAGTTATGAGAAGCATTTTGCGCGCTCTGGCTTTCAGGCCAAGGATTTGGCGATTCTGGCTTATCAGAATGCAGACCCCGCCATCAAAGGCCCGTTTGATGCTTTAAGCCACGAGACGTGCGAGTTGCTGCAACAAAGGATCAAGCAAGCCGAAGGGTTGATCCAACACGGCGCGCCGCTGGATGACTTCATCGCGGAGACCACCATGGCGCTGCAGGCGTCGATCATGATGCTCGACGGTATGGTGCATGGTGGCGCTGCTGGCGGTGCTCAAGACGATATCGGCGCCTTGTTCGATTGATACTGGCTTACGAAGCTTTAGCTGCGACGGGCGGTATAGCCAACACGAGGGAAGTGAACCACCAAGGTTCCGAGACCTGGTACCTCGCGCTCTAAAGCAATCTCGCTGGCATCAGAAAACACCAACTTGCCTGTTACGGGGTCACGCCCGTAATCGTCTGGCGAAACAGAGACAAAGTTACCTTCGCGCAGGCCTTGTGGCTCCTGCTCATCAACACCGGTGCGTGCAATTGGCGTGCTTTGGCCGGCCAGCGCAACAGCTTCTTGTGAGGTTAGGGTCTCCACGGTCCCGTGTCCAATGTCATCGACCCGCTCAACCCAATCGCGTGCGGTTTCAAACGGGGCCATCAAGCTATCATAACCTGGGCGGTAAGCATTGCGCAGGAACCAGAAATTCATATAGGCGGAAATGTCGCCGAGGCCTGGCTTATCGCCAAATAGCCAGTCACCCTTTGACGCCTCTAGCGCTTCTTCCACCCACGCCACATGGCCGCGCCATTGGTCGCGCATCATGGGAGAAGCGGCGCGCATTTGCTCGGTATCAAAGGGTCTACCTGACAATTGTTCGCGGTCGCGCTTAAAGGCTTCGGGTACATTGAAACCCTCTGCACCAAAAATGATGGGTACGGTTGCCTGAAAGAAGGCCCGATCGGCCCACATGGCAATCATCGAAGAAAGTCCTGCTTCGCCATTGGGATAAAGCGATGGGCTTGGATGACGGCGTTCAATCTCGCGCAGGATTAGCTGAGTATCGCAATAAATGTCGGCCCCAATCTGCAGCACAGGCGTGCGACGATAGCCCCCGGTGAGTGGCGTCAAATCTGGCTTGGGCATAATGGACGGGATCGTCACCGAGACCCAGTTCAGCCCCTTAAGGCCCATCACCAAACGAACCTTCTCAGAAAATGGCGAGGCGTTGAAATGGTGTAAGATCAGACTTTCGGCATTGGCCATGAGAACATCCCTAAGCAAGCGACTCGCGCATTATTTGGCTTCCTTTTAACGAGCCAGATGTATTCGACCAGTCCTTCACCAAAATGCGACGCGACAAATGCAGTCGGGCGCGTTACATCAGGGCAACATCCAGAAATAGGCGCGGTATCAAACCGTGTGAGGGGGAAATATGTTTGACTTTGAAGCCACAAAATCGGTTGCGGACATCACCCGCGTTCAGGCTGCAGCTCGTCCGGACGGGATTGCTATCTCGTTTAAGGATCGCACGACGACGTTTGCCCGTTTGGATATAATCGCTAATCAGATCGCACATGCGCTGATCAATTTGGGCGTAAAGCCCGATGATCGGGTCGCTGTTTATGGCGCAAATTCAGATCATTACCTCGCCTTGTTCTTTGGTTGCGTGAAGGCTCGCGCGACCCTTGTTGGCGTCAACGCACGCTTGGCCCCGCCGGAAGTGGCCTATGTGCTGGACGATAGTCAGGCTAAAGTCTTCTTGGTTGGCAGTCATTTTTATGAAGTTGCCGCAGCGGCCTTAGACCATGCCACCAACAAGCCGCTGACCCTGGCCCTTGATGGCGGTCACGCAAGCTGGACCAGCTATCAGGACTGGCATGAAGCTGCTTCTTCGGAGGATCCACGCCTGCCATGCTTGCCAGATGATGATGTCATCCAACTTTACACCTCAGGCACGACAGGCTTGCCTAAGGGCGTACAGATCACCAACCAAAACTATATGTCCTTCTTTGAGTTTGGCATCGGCGCGGAATGGGCGAAATATGAGGCCGGTGAAGCGGTCTTGATCGCTATGCCGATGTTCCATGTCGCCGGGATCAACAGCGCAATCTTGTGCATTGCCCAAGGGGCGAAGGCCGTGGTGTTGGAGCAAGTCGACCCGGTTGAAATTCTGCGTTTGATCGCAGTTGAAAAGATCGCCCACGCTTTTGTTGTGCCTGCGGTGATCAATATTCTGATCCAGGTCAATGCGAAAATTCCAACCGACTTCTCGGCCCTGAAGCGGATGTATTACGGTGCTTCCCCGATTGCGGAGGACTTATTGTTGCAGGCCCAAGCGACCTTTGGCTGTTCCTTCACCCAATTGTACGGCATGACCGAAAGCTTGGGCGCTGGCACCTATCTGCCGCCAGAGGCCCATGATCCAGCGCGCGGTAAGCTGCGTTCCTGTGGGATTGCTTGGCCCGGTTTTGAGATTGAATGCCGTCGCGAGGATGGCAGCGCTTGTGCCGTGGGCGAAGTGGGTGAGATTGCCATGCGCTCGACCACAATCATGAAGGGCTATTTCAATCGACCCGAGGCAACCGCTGCGACCGTAAAGGATGGCTGGCTATACACCGGAGATGCCGGCTTCTTTGACGATGAAGGCTATCTTTATATCCACGACCGCGTGAAGGACATGATCGTGACCGGGGGTGAGAATGTGTATCCGGCCGAAGTCGAAAACGCGGTATTCGGCCATCCGGCCGTTGCCGACGTCGCCGTTGTCGGCGTGCCAGACGAAAAATGGGGCGAAGCAGTCAAGGCCATTATCGTTCTGAAGCCCGGCGAAACGGCGGAACCTTCCGATATCATTGCTTGGACCAGGGCGCGGATCGCGGGCTATAAAGTGCCGAAGAGCGTGGACTTTATCTCCGAACTCCCACGCAACCCTTCAGGCAAAATTCTCCGGCGTGAACTGCGTGAACCTTATTGGGTTGGCCATTCTCGGCGGGTGGCATAAAGCGCGTTCTGTGACGGCTTAGGCAGCTTCTTGCTGCGCGACGGCCAAGCGGGGGAGGGACACAATTACCATGGTCCCGACCCCGACTTCAGAAGCAATGGTCAACGTGCCTCCATGCATCTCCGCAAACGATCGAGACAAGGCGAGGCCTAAGCCACTTCCTTGATTTGATCGCGCATGTTCGTTTTCAACTTGCTCAAACGGTCGCGCCAAGCGTGGCAGGTCCTCGGCTTTGATGCCGATCCCATTGTCGATTACGCGAATGATGACTGAATCCAGATTGTTCTTTACCTGGACCAGAACGCGACCATTTTCCGGCGTGAACTTAATCGCGTTGGACAGCAAGTTGATCATAATCTGCTTGATGGCTCGTGCATCACCGGTCACATCGCCGGCCTCTGCTAGCTCCCCAACGAGGGCGATACCTTTTTCCTCTGACCGGCCGCGTACCAAGCGCATCGCTTGCTCAATCGTTTCCTGTAAATCCATCGGTTTGGGATAGATCTTGAACTTGCCGGCTTCGACTTTTGCCATGTCAAGCACGTCATTGATCAGCTCAAGCAAGTGCTTACCGCTGTTGAGAATGTCGGTCGCATAGGTGAGGTAACGACGGTCACCTAAGGGCCCGTAGAGCTGCTGGACCATAATCTCCGAGAAGCCATTGATCGCGTTTAGTGGCGTGCGAAGCTCGTGGCTCATATTGGCCAAGAAGCCACTCTTGGCATTCGAAGCTTCTTCGGCGCGTTGCCGCTCGGTTCGATACTTCTCCGCCAGTTCAGACGCTTTGTGCTCTGAGCGCTCCAGCTCAACGACGACCGAGCGCATCTGGCGTTCAGAGCGCATGATGCTTTCTTCGGTTTCTTTCAGCGGTGAGATATCAATCCCTATGGAAACTAAGCCCCCGTCGGAAGTTTCGCGTTCAACTAGCTGAATCCAAACACCATTATCCATCTCTATTTCTTGGGCCAATTCATCGTAGCGGTCCGGCCGTTGCGACTTTACACGCTTGGCGGCCGCTGCGGAAACCGCCGTATACGACGCCCCCGCCTGCAGGATTGTTCCGTCTAGGCCAAAGGTCTTGGCGAAGCCGCCATTCCACAAAATCAAGCGCCGATCCTTGGACCAGAGCGCAAATGGACCCGAAATGGAGTCGATCGCATCGCGAAGGCGACGTTCTGCGGCTGCGACGCGGGCTTCTGAGTTACGTTCTTCTGAAACGTCAATCGACACGCCAATCGCCCGAATGCCGCCCGGTCGCTGGCGATCAACCGCCGCGCGACCGCGTAATTGGACGTGAGTTACACCGGTGGTCTTGGTAATTCTTACCACGACATCTAGCACGCCAATTTGGGCGGCTGAAGCCAAGGCAGCGCGCATCCGGGCCTGATCTTCAACACCCAACGCTTGCAAGACATCATGGGTGTCAAATCGCCCGGCACCTGAAAGACCAAAGCTTTGAGCCAGACGTTGGGTGAGATAGACGCGGTCATTGGTTATGTCCCAATCCCAGACGCCGCACCGGGCCCCTTCAATTGCGACCCGTAAGCGCCGCTCTGCGTCGCGCATTTGGACACGCGCCGCTGCAAAACGCTCTGACTGCCCTTGAACCAAGAACCAGATCCCGGCGGCTGCCAATACAGGCCCTAAAAACAACAGCCCGAACATGATCGCACTGCGCAGCCAAGCTGCTTCGATGGGGCTACGATCGCGCGAGACAAAGGCGGTGAGGCCGTTTTCGGCCACAGCCGTTCCGAGAACGATGTTCTGACCATCCATATCTTTGGTATAGAAACCCAAAGCAGAGCCGGCAGCTGGTGGCGATTTGAGGCCGAACGCAATTAGCGCCCCTTGGGTTGAGACCGTTTTGAAAGCAGGCTGGACCGAGATCAGATTGCCACCTGGCGCACTAACGCCAACGCGCCTGCCGGGGCCAAGGGCATCGAGACCTTTGAAGGTGACGAAGGCGGCTAACACCCCCCCATCGACTGTGCGCACAGAAATGGCTGGCGAATAACGACCCCCACCAAGTGCAACAGCCCCACTCCACCCATCGGTCTGGGCCAATTGGGCGGCGGCGGCCAAGGCCCCAATATCGCTAGACGAAGCAGAGCCTTGTGAGACTAAGACACCCTTGCTGTCAAAGCTTGCGACCGCCTGTAGGCCCGGCGCGGTAGCAGCCACGGTCGGACCGTTGGCCATGCCGAGGGCACTTGCGGCCAAAAGACTGGCGCGAGCCTCGCGAATAGCAGCATCCATTCTTGATGTAATTAAACGGGCTTCAGTGGCAGCTTCGTGGGTGGCATCTCGGTGGAAGCGATCATAATCGCGCTTGGCCAGAAGCAAGATGACTGCAGCAAAAAGCGCGCACAGGACAAGCGTGATGGCGACCGGCCATTGGCCATTCATCTCGTCGTCTTTAGGTGCCGCCTTGGCCATTTACCTACCCGAATCAGAGAGATCTCACTCTTAACTCCTGAAAGGGTAAATGAGTTCTTAACGTGACGTCTAGGGCGAGGGCTCAGCTTCCTGTGAACCTTTCGCATAATTTGCAGGCCGCCCTGCGTGATAGTCCGTTCGTCGCCAATAAAGCCGCCGATAAAATTGGTGGGCGCCTCAACGATCAATTAGACCAAAGGTTAGGAGATCAAGCCGTCATAGATTTTTGATAGGATCTCACGCGTATTGGCGGATAGGGAATTGCGGTCCAACAAGGCATGCAGTGTCCGCTTTGCCAAATTCTGTCGACGCTCATTCACGCGCGAACAGGATTCAAACACCGTCCCCAAGCGGGCGGCGAGGGCACCATTGGTCCCATCGACATCGGCTATGAGCTCCGCAATTGCCTGATAGCCCGCCCCATCGGCACGGTGGAATGCAGCAGGATTTCCGCCCGCAAATGCTCCGCCAAGTGAACGCACCCGATTGGGGTTCAACAAAGTGAAACCGGGGTCAGCCCGCAAGGTTCTAAAGGTCGTCAGCGGGTCCTCACATAGGGCCATCGCTTGCACGCGGAACCACTTGTCCATCACCAATGCATTGTCTGAAAACCGCTCTTTGAAGGCAGCCAAAGCAGCGTGATAACGCGGCCCGCCAAATTGCGAGAGGCCATCGAGCGCGCTCATCATGTCGGTCATGTTACGAGCGGAAAAGAAGGTGTTCTCGGCGCGCATGGCAGCTCGGTCGGTTCCGCTTGCGCATAAAAGGTCGAGACAAGAGGCCATCAAAGCACGTTGGCCTGCCGCTTGCGCATTTGCCGAAAAGGCCTGCGCCGGATCATAGATTGCAAAACAAGCACTCAGTTCGGCGTCGAGTTGTTCTGCCAACAGCCGCCGCACAAAGTTGCGGGCAGCCAGAAGTTTGGATGGGTCACATAGTGGCTGAAGCTGCATCAATTCGCTTACATCCGGCAATCGCAAAAGAAGAGCTGCGAAAGCCGGATCACGCGTTGCATCGGTGAGCGCGCCTTGGAATGCCCGGGCAAGGTCCTGCGCTACCTTCGGCTCTTGACCCGCCTCAAGGCTTTTGGCTGCAGAAAGCAACGTGTTGCGGGCGATGGTCTGCATCGATTCCCACCGCACAAATGGGTCGGTGTCACACGCAGCTAAGAGGGCTAAATCAGCATCACTGTGGTTGGTAATCAAGCGAACGGGGGCTGAAAATCCCCGCATATAGGAAACCACTGGGCGATCGACTACCCCCTCAAAATGAAGGTCCAAAGAGGTGCTGGCCATCGGAATCAACCAATCATCTGCGGCCACTTCGGTATTTGCCAGTTGTAGCTGCAAGGGTGCGCCATCGGGGCCAAAGAATGCCATCGAGATCGGCAAAGGCACCCAAGATTTCGAGGATTGCCCCGGGGTGTCCGGTGTGGATTGCTTGAAGTGCACACTTAGCTTTTGGTTTGCCGCATCATAGTCGCTCGTCGCTTCCAAGCAGGGGGTGCCTGCTTGATCATACCAACGCTCTATCCCATGAAGCTGGTTGCCGGTTGCTGTCCGCATCGCGTGCAGCCAATCTTCAATCGTCGCAGCGGTTCCGTCGTTTTCCGCAAAATAGAGATTTGCCCCTTCCAAAAAGGCATCTCGGCCCACCAAGGTCTGCAGGACCCGAATGATCTCTGCGCCTTTTTCATAAATGGTCGCCGTATAGAAATTGTCGATTTTCACATAGCTTTTCGGGCGCACGGGATGGGCGAGCGGGCCTGAGTCCTCCGGAAACTGCCGCGCTCGAAGTGCTTTAACATCTTTGATGCGCTTGACGGCACGGGAGCGTTGATCGGAAGAAAACTCTTGATCTCGGAATACGGTGAAGCCTTCTTTGAGCGACAATTGGAACCAGTCGCGGCAAGTGACACGATTGCCGGACCAATTGTGGAAGTATTCGTGCGCCACAACCGCTTCGATGGCTTCGTAATCAGCATCAGTCGCGGTGGTCTCATCTGCCAAAAGAAGCGCAGAATTGAAGATGTTAAGGCCTTTGTTTTCCATCGCTCCAAAGTTGAAGTCTGAGACGGCCACAATATTGAATACGTCCAAATCATATTCGCGACCGAAGACGTCCTCGTCCCATTTCATGGATCTCTTCAACGCGTCCATGGCATAGATGGCACGTGATGCCGCGCCCTTATCGACAAAGATGCAAAGCTCAACATTTCTGCCCGAGCGGGTCACAAACTGATCTTCGAGTGTATCAAAGCAACCTGCAACCAAGGCAAACAAATAGGATGGCTTGGGATGTGGATCGTCCCAAGAGGCCCAATGCCTGCCGTCGTCATAGCGGCCAATGGCGACGCGATTGCCGTTGGACAAAAGTGATGGAAACTCTGCCTCAGGTGCTTCAACACGCACGTGGAAGCGGCTCATAACATCGGGGCGATCAGGCCAAAAAGTGATATGACGGAAGCCTTCAGTTTCGCACTGCGTGCAGAAGCGCCCGGCCGACATATAGAGGCCTGACAGGGCCGTATTGGCTGCTGGGTTTATCGCAACTTTTGTTTCCAGCTTGAATGAATCTGGCACGCTTTTGAGCGTTAAGCCGTTTTCATCCAGTTGATAATCCTGTGCTGAAAGTGGCTGGCCATTGATTTCGATCGACAAGAGTTCAAGTCCCATGCCATCTAATTTTAGCGCTTCGCCTTCGGCCCATTCATGGGGTTTGCGATCAATGATCAGGCGTGATGTCACAATTGTTCGCGTGGGGTGGAGGTCAAACACCAGCGATACATGGGACATTGAGAAAGGATAGGGGCGATAATCTTGGAGACGGACGGGGATGTGTTCTTGTGTGCGCATGAGAAAGGATTAGCCCGCTCAGGCCCACCTTGTCCAAAACTTTTTGTTTGGCCTTAGTTGGCCCACAGAGGTGCCGACTTCAAACTGATTTGATATCGAACCTATAAAACTAGATAGTCTGAAAATACGCCAAATTAACTTTGGAACCTTAAAAGTCTCACTTGTCAGCATGAATTGCATAAGTGAGGTTATCATGGCGCTCGATTACGACCCCCGGCTCTCTACAGGAGAGCCCAGTCCGGCGCCTGCCGGTTCGCGCCCTGAAGCAACCCCGCCATCGCTCGCGCAAATGCCGACCACTGTGAGTTCACGCTCGCTCAATCCAACCAGCGCCGCTGAGCTGATTGCACAGGTCCACAACGGGTTGGTTGCTGCTGGCACTGGCCGCGACGACACGGAGGCCCAGCGCAAAGTTTTCGAACGTCGCGCCACAGAACAGCCGACTGAGCGCATGATTGGTCGCGTGACCTTTTGTAATGGGGCCCGCGCCACCATCTCAACCAAGGCCGATAACTTAAGCGAAGCATCCGCAGACTTTTGGGCTGTTGGGCGCTTGATTTCGATCACAGTTGGCAGGGTTCGGGTCGTTGCGCTTGTCTACGAGATGCGCACGGATAGTTCAGTCTGGGATATGAATGCGCAGAATTCGGTCAGCGTTCAAGTTGAGTTGATGGGTGAGATTTCTGAGGATTCCCATGGCCGAACGCGTTTTCAGCGTGGCGTGTCGCGCTATCCACAAGTCGGTGCCGTCGCCCACAAGATTCGTGCTCGCGACCTTGAAATCATGCATGACCTTGGCGACCGCAAGTCGGTCGAAGTAGGCCGCTTGTCTCAAAATGCTGAAATTCCTGCCACCATCAGCGTGAATGACCTTTTGACACGGCACTTCGCTATTGTGGGGACCACGGGGGTCGGTAAGTCATGCTCTCTGACTTTGTTGGTATGCCAATGTTTGAGTGTGAAGCCCGAGTTGCGGGTGCTGCTTCTGGATCCACACAATGAATTCTCAGGTGCCTTTGGGTCGCTTGCTCAAGTCTTGGACTCCACCACACTTGAATTGCCGTTCTGGTTATTCCGGTTTGAAGAGCTCGAGGATGTGATCTTCCGCGGCAAAACCATACCAGAGGAGGCAGAAATTCTGCGGGAGGTTTTGGCGCAAGCCAAAACCAATTTCCAGAATGAGAAGACTGGTGCAACTGCTGCTGGGCTCGTGCGCAAGGCTTTAGATGTTGGCGGCTTGAATGCCGACAGTCCGATGCCCTACCGAATCTCGGAATTGTTCAAGCTGATCGATGAGAACATTGGTTTATTGAGCCCCCGCCATGAACGCCAACATTTGAAGTCCTTGCGTGTTCGACTAGACGCCTTGGTCAATGATCCGCGGTATGGGTTTATGTTCACTAAAGGAGGCGCGGAAGACAATTTTGCGCCAATTCTGGCGCGCTTGTTCCGTCTACCTGCTGAGGGCCAGCCAGTTTCGATAATAAACTTGTCGGGACTGCCTTCGGATGTCACAAATGCCGTGGTGTCGGTTCTGGCGCGTTTGTGCTTTGATGTGGCCCATGCCAGTGAAGGCCAATTGCACGTCTTGTTGGTTTGCGAAGAAGCGCACCGCTATGTGCCGCAAGACCCTAACTCAGGCTTTACCCCGACCCGGCGTGCGATTGCCCGGATCGCGAAAGAAGGTCGGAAGTACGGCTGTTCCATCGCGGTGGTATCCCAGCGACCCGGCGAGCTTGATCCCACCATTTTGTCGCAATGTTCGACCGTTTTTGCGATGCGTTTGGCCAATGATAGGGACCAGGAGATTATCCGCTCTGCCATCTCCGATTCCAGTGGCTCAACAATTTCCTTTTTGTCGGCATTGGATAATGCGGAAGCGATCGTGTTCGGCGAAGCGGTGGCGACGACGATGCGTTTCAAATTCACCCATCAAGAGCCTGCAAAACTGCCACGCGCGGCGGGGACAGACATTACGGATCCAAATTCCAATGCACGCAAGACAGGCGAAGCCGATCCCCGCCTGATTGCGACGCGTTTGCGCGGCATGCGAGAGTTGGAGAAACCATTACAGCCAACCATGTTGGCTGAGGCTTCGTCTAAACAGAAACTGGCTGCTGCGGCCGGTGCTGCTGCAGGCTTGCGACAACCGACATCTACGGCTGGCTCGCCGCTGCCACGCCCGTCAAATGGGTTTAGCATCTAAGCGGGCTGCAGTTACTGCGCACAATTACGCTATCTTCCCTAAGGTGACGGCTTTCCGTCCGCGTAAACTTGCTTATGCTACCGCCAAACTAATAGGCGGTGACGGGTAAGCTGTTGCTGCGACCTTGGGAGGCACACGTCACATGAATTTCGATTTTTCTGACGACCAAAAATATCTGAAAGAACAAGCGCGCAAGTTCTTGTCGGAACAGTCCAGCATGACGGTCGTTCGCGCGGTGTTGAATGACGAGCAAAAATCCCATGACGCCGGTTTATGGAAAGCCATTGCAGAGATGGGCTGGCTGGGTGCCGCGATCCCAGAAGAGTTTGGTGGTTTGGGCCTAGGCGAACTCGAGCTTTGCGTGTTGGCTGAGGAAATGGGCCGGTCGCTGGCCCCAGTGCCGTGGGCCTCTACGGTTTACTTCTTTGCTGAAGCCATCAAGATTGCCGGTACTGAGGCCCAGAAAGCCGCTATCCTTCCTAAGTTGGCCGAAGGTGGTGTGATCGGTTGTATCGCCGCTTCTGAAGGCCCCGGCGAGCCGCGTGCCGCCAATCTCAAAACTGTCTTTGACGGCACCAGCGTGACCGGTATGAAAGTGCCAGTGACCGACGGTGATTGTGCCACGCACGCTTTGGTGCTTGCCAAGCATCAAGACGGCGCGTCTTTGGTGATTGTGGACCTATCCGGCGCAGGCGTAGAAGCCAAGGCCATCAAGACTTTCGACCCAACCCGCTCGCACGCGACACTAACATTCACCAAAGCCCCAGCCCAACTTCTGGGTGAAGCCGGTGACGGCGAAGCGCTTCTGCAGCGCATTTATGATCGTGCTGCGGTTCTTCTCGCGTTTGAGCAAATCGGTGGTAGCCAAGCCTGCTTGGACATGGCCACCGATTACGCAAAAGGCCGATATGCTTTCTCGCGCCAAATCGGTAGCTTCCAAGCCATCAAGCACAAATTGGCTGATATGTATGTCGCACTCGAAATTGCTCGTTCCAATGCGTTTTATGGCGCGTGGGCACTCAGCAGCGACGCACCAGAATTGCCGCTAGCAGCCGCAGCCGCTCGTATTGCTGCTTGTGACGCTTATTATCTGGCGTCCAAGGAGAACATCCAAACCCATGGCGGCATGGGTTTCACATGGGAAGTCGATTGCCACCTGTATTATCGCCGCGCCAAGCTCTTGGCAGTTCAGGCCGGTGCGCCATCTTTGTGGAAAGAAAAACTCGTTCGCCGCCTTGAAATGCGTAACGCGGCCTAACTCTTGGATGGATGGAGATACTTATGGACTTCAATGATACACCAGAAGAAGCAGCCTTCCGCCAACGTGCTCAGGCTTTCTTAGCGGCTCACGTGCAGCCGAGAGCTGGTCAAACCGAGAGCTTGCAGAAGCGTCTGTCCGACAAGGAATATATGTTGGCAGCTAAGGCCTATCAAAAGGCCAAGGCCGAAAACGGCTTTGCCGGCATCACTTGGCCGAAAGAGCAAGGTGGGCAGGGCCTCGCGCCGATTTTCTCGGTGATTTTTGGCCAAGAAGAGGGCAAGTTTGACGCCCCAGCCGGGCCATTCACCATTGGCCTAGGCATGTGCGTCCCCACCGTGATCGCCTTTGCAACTGACGCTCAAAAAGAGCGTCACGTCGGCCCAGCATTGCGCGGGGAAGAAATCTGGTGCCAGTTATTCTCAGAACCCTCCGCTGGTTCCGACGTCGCCGGCCTTAAAACCAAGGCCGTTCGCGATGGCGATGATTGGGTAATCAATGGTCAAAAAGTGTGGACCTCGGGTGCGCACTATTCTGATTGGGGCATCGTTCTGGTGCGCACCAATGCAGACAAAGCCAAGCACAAGGGCCTGTCGATGTTCTTTATCGATATGAAGAGCCCCGGCATCGAAGTTCGCCCCATCCACCAGATGTCGGGCGGGTCAAACTTCAACGAGGTCTATTTCACCGATGTGCGCGTGCCAAACAGTCAGATGTTAGGCGGGGAAGGCAATGGCTGGTCGGTCGCTCTGGTCACCTTGATGAACGAGCGCTTGGCCGTCGGCGGTAGCCCAGGCCCGGACTATAAAGAAATCTTTGAGTGGGCGAAAACCATGCCGGGCCAAGACGGTGGCACATTGGCCGAAGACCAAAGCTTCCGTCAAAAAGTGGCTGATTGGTTTGTGCGGGCTGAAGGCTATAAGCTGGCCAAATTCCGCACCATGACGGCTTTGTCCAAGGGGCAGACACCTGGCCCTGAGAGCTCGATCGGCAAAATCATTACCGCCAACCAGCTCCAAGACATCACCCATAATGCGATGGAAGCGATGGACCATTTCGGGATCATCACAGATGCGGCTCACGCCCCCTCTGAAGGCGTATTCCAGCAGAGCCACATGTGGGCTGCAGGCCTACGGATTGCCGGTGGGACGGATGAAATCCTGAAGAACATCATTGCAGAGCGCATTTTAGGGCTGCCCGGCGATGTCCGCGTTGATAAGGATGTCGCGTTCAAGGATCTTCCTAGCGGTCGCTAAGACTTCTTGCTCAAAGTTCTTTTGTGAAAGCCTGCTGTCTCCCTTGGGGCAGCAGGCTTTTTTCATTTGTGAACCTACAGCAACAGCGTTGACAGATTGGCCAACCTTACTCTATCAGCCGCCATGTCCAATCCTATCGCTAAACCACCCCGCGTCGCCCCGCCGATCAGAGATGCCGTAACGTTTGATGACGTGCTGTTGGAGCCGGGTGCCTCCGAAGTGATGCCAGGTCAGGTCGATGTTCGGACGCAATTGACGCGTGAAATCGCGCTGAATATCCCGCTCATTTCCTCTGCCATGGATACAGTCACCGAAGCGCGCCTCGCCATTGCGATGGCGCAAGCAGGCGGTCTCGGCATTATCCATCGTAATCTGTCAAATGAAGAACAGGCCGAGCAAGTTCGTCAGGTCAAGCGCTTTGAAAGCGGCATGGTCATCAATCCGATTACCGTCTACCCCGATATCTCAGTGGGCGAAGTGAAGGCCATTAAGGCCGCCCGTGGCGTATCTGGATTTCCGGTGGTCGAGCGTGGGCCTGATGGCAAGCCCGGTCGTCTTGTCGGCATCGTCACCAATCGCGATGTCCGCTTCGCCGATGACTCGGAAAAAGTCTATGAAGTGATGACGCGCGAGAATTTGCATACCGTGCGCGAAGGCACAGACAAGGACACCGCCCGCCAGCTCTTGCATAAACACCGGGTCGAGCGCTTGATCGTTGTCGATGACGATGGTCGTTGCGTGGGCCTTGTAACGGTCAAGGACATGGAAAAAGCGCAAGCCTTCCCAAGCGCATGTAAAGATGACCAAGGTCGTCTGCGCGTTGGTGCCGCGACCACCGTGGGTGATGCGGGCTACGAGCGGTCAGAATTTCTGCTAGACGCTGGCTGCGACGTGATCGTCGTCGATACCGCACATGGCCACTCCCGTTCGGTGCTCGACGCTGTGGAACGCATTAAGCGCTTGTCCAACCGGGTGCAGGTAATTGCTGGCAATGTTGCAACGCGTGAAGCGACGATGGCGCTGATTGACGCTGGCGCAGATGCCATCAAAGTGGGCATTGGCCCGGGCTCTATTTGCACCACGCGCATTGTTGCTGGCGTCGGTGTGCCGCAATTGACCGCGATTATGGATTGTGTCGACGCCGCTTATGCGACCGGTACGCCGGTAATTGCAGATGGCGGCATTAAGTTTTCGGGCGATTTGGCCAAAGCGATTGCGGGTGGTGCCAATGTCGCCATGTTGGGTGGCCTGTTTGCAGGGACAGACGAAGCGCCGGGCGAGGTTTTCCTCTACCAAGGTCGGTCGTACAAATCCTATCGCGGCATGGGATCGCTGGGTGCCATGGCGCGCGGCTCGGCTGATCGCTATTTCCAAAAAGACGTCAGCGACGCGCTCAAGCTGGTTCCTGAGGGGATTGAAGGCCAAGTACCTTACAAGGGCTCGGTCGCGCCGATCTTGCATCAATTGGTCGGTGGTCTGCGGGCGGCCATGGGCTATACGGGTGCTGCAACGATTGCAGACTTCCAGTCAAAAGCCCGGTTTGTGAAATTGACCAGCGCGGGCTTGCGCGAAAGCCATGTCCACGACGTTTCCATAACCCGCGAAGCCCCAAACTATCCAGTCGGGGGTTAGGTTTCGTGACGATTGAAGTCCTGTCACGGGCGGATTTTGCGTGGGTGATTGCCCTTGGCAATGCCAATCAAGTGGAAACTGGACCTTTAGATGAGGGCCGCCTGACCAACATGGTTGAGGCTTCTTACCTGAGCCAAGTTGCACGTCCCGATCTTGGCTTTCTAATCAGCTTTATCCCAACTTCGGCCTATGACAGCCCGAACTTTGTCTGGTTTGTTGAGCGGATGGACAAGTTTGTCTATGTCGACCGGATAGTGGTGGCTGCGCATGCGCGCGGGCAAGGGATTGCACGACGCTTCTATGAAGGCTTGTTTGCAAGTGCGCAGGCTGACGGGTATGAACAAGTCGTCTGCGAGGTCAATTCTGATCCGCCTAACCCAGTTTCTGATCAATTCCATGCCGCTCTTGGCTTTACCCCCGTCGGGCAAGCGACTTTGTCCAACGGCAAAAGCGTGACCTATCTGTCGCGTACCCTGAAAGATTGAAGTTATGCGCCCCGGTGCCCGTGCCCAAGCCGCCATTGAAGTTTTGACAGATGTCGAGGCTCGCAAACGCCCGCCCGCCGACGTTTTGAAAGAATGGGGCTTAAGCCATCGGTTTGCCGGCTCTGGCGATCGGGCGCAAATTGGCGATATCGTCTTTGGTGCGCTTCGCTGGAAGGCGTCCAGTAGCTTCCGAATGGGCATGGATGATCCACGGGCTTGGGTCTTGGGCGCGCTGCGCTGGGGCTTTGGGCGCACCGCTGAGAGCCTTGAAAAAGATGCCTACGAAGAAACCCACGCCTATAGCCCACTGACTGAGGCAGAGCGCAAAGCCCTTGCTGAGGCCACCTTGGACGGCGCGCCTGACCATGTGCGCGGCGATTATCCCGAATGGCTGGATGCAAGCTTTGCCCGCGTGTTGGGGGATGAGCGGGCAGTTGAAGGGGCCGCTTTAGCGGCACCGGCGCCGCTAGACCTGCGCGTCAATCGCCTGAAGGCTAAACCAGAAGCCGTGCTGGAAGATTTATTGTCGTCGACCCAACTCAAAGTGCGCGAGGATGGCAGCCCGTCAGCTTTTATCACCCCGTGGTCGCCCGATGGCATTCGTATCCCTTGGCAGCAAGGCCGAACCTTTCCGTGGGCCAAGGAAGAGGCTTTTGTGAAAGGCGGCTTTGAGGTCCAAGATGAAGGCAGCCAACTTGCAGCGCGTCTGTCCGGCGCAAAACCCGGTATGCAGATTGCCGATGTGTGCGCTGGCGGTGGCGGCAAAACCTTGGCGCTTGCGGCGCTGATGGAGAATAAAGGCCAGCTATACGCGTATGATGTCGATAGCCGACGGCTGTCTAATTGCCACGAGCGGATTGAGCGGGCAGGGGTGCGCAATTGCCAAGTCCGCACGCCCAAGCGGGATCAGGATGTGCTGAGCGACCTTCATGACTTGATGGATATTGTTTTCATCGATGCGCCCTGCACGGGTTCAGGCACGTGGCGTCGGGCCCCTGATTCCAAATGGCGCTTGCGCCCCGGCGCTTTGGAGAAGCGTCAACAAGAACAAGCGCTAGCTTTGGCGCTGGGCGCGCCCTTGGTGAAGCCCGGCGGCCGTCTCATGTATGTGACCTGTTCCATTCTTCCCGAAGAGAATGAGGACACCATCACGCGCTTCCTCGCTACCAATCCAACCTTTGCGCCGGTCAATCCGACAACTTTGGTGTCTGACGCGGGTTTGAGCGGGCTACTAGCCCATTGCCACAAAGCAGGGCCCGGCTTGCAGATGACGCCCTTAGCGACGGGCACGGATGGTTTCTTTATTTGTGGCCTGCAACGGGCAGGCTGAGCGCTTTTGGTAAAGTAAGGCGCGTGATCCTGTGCACCGCCATACAGGCAACTTACTTTGGTGCAATGAGAGGTCACGGCAGACAAAACTTAAGCGCATTGCATGACCAATTGCTTTGATGGGTGACAAATTAGGCTGTTCAAACAAAGACTGCTTATAGGCCTTCGTCACGCGCAGAGTTTGGTGAGAGCAGGCCGCTCGCTTTGACCCGATCCGTGGGGCAGCCGTAACCACTGTTGGCGCGCGCTTAGGGGGTCTTTCCCCATCGCGCGCATCCCGCTAAACCGCCTCGATGACGCAAGCGACCCACGAACACATCCTCATCATCGATTTCGGCTCTCAAGTGACACAACTGATCGCACGGCGCGTGCGAGAGGCGGGGGTCTATTGTGAAGTCCATCCCTATAATCGCGCCCAAGCTGTGTTGGATGCCGGGTTTGACCCCAAAGCGATCATCCTTTCGGGTGGTCCAGCCAGTGTGTGTGACGCGGGCTCGCCGCGAGCACCACAAGGTGTGTTTGAGCTGGGCGTGCCCATTCTGGCGATTTGCTATGGCCAACAAACCTTGGCGACCCAATTGGGCGGGGTGGTTGAAAGTGGTCATGCGGCTGAGTTTGGTCGCGCCGATGTCGAGATTTTGGCCCCGAGCGCTTTGTTTGAGGGTGTCTGGGAAATCGGTAGCCGCTATCCGGTTTGGATGAGCCATGGCGACCGAGTCACGCAATTGCCAGAAGGCTTCAGCGTCAAGGCAACCAGTGAAAACGCGCCCTTCGCCGTGGCTACCGATGAGGCACGCCGCTTCTATACCGTGATGTTCCACCCCGAAGTGGTGCATACGCCAGACGGCTCTAAGCTGATCCATAACTTCGTCCGCAAGATCGCAGGCCTGCGCGGCGATTGGACCATGGCGGCGTTCCGTGAGGAAGCTATTGAGCGGATCCGCGCGCAAGTGGGCACCAGCAAAGTCATTTGCGGCCTATCTGGTGGGGTAGATAGCTCCGTCGCCGCGGTACTGATCCATGAGGCGATTGGCGATCAATTGACCTGCGTTTATGTCGATCACGGTTTGATGCGGGCAGGAGAAAGCGACCAAGTCGTCTCCCTCTTCCGCGATCATTACAATATTCCGCTTATCCACGCTGACGAGAGTGCACGTTTCTTGGGCGCGCTTGCCGGGGTCAGCGATCCTGAGACCAAGCGTAAGACGATTGGCAAGCTTTTCATTGATGTGTTTGAAGAAAAAGCGCGCATGGTTGGCGGCGCAGGGTTCTTAGCGCAAGGCACGCTCTATCCAGATGTAATCGAGAGCGTCTCGTTTGATGGCGGTCCGTCCGTCACGATCAAGAGTCACCATAATGTCGGCGGCTTGCCTGAGCGGATGAATTTGAAGCTGGTTGAGCCCTTGCGCGAATTGTTCAAGGACGAAGTGCGCGCTTTGGGCCGCGAACTAGGTCTGAACGAAGCCTTTGTTGGCCGCCATCCTTTCCCCGGGCCCGGCCTTGCTATCCGTATCCCCGGCGAGATCACGCAAGAGAAGGCCGATATCCTGCGCAAGGCCGATGCCATCTATCTGGAAGAGTTACGCAATAACGGCCTTTATGACACCATCTGGCAGGCGTTCGCCGTGCTGTTGCCCGTTAAAACCGTTGGCGTCATGGGCGATCATCGCACCTATGACCACGTATGTGCCTTACGTGCTGTGACCTCCACCGACGGTATGACCGCCGACTTCTTCCCCTTTGACATGGCATTTTTGGGTCGGGTTGCGACCCGCATCGTCAATGAAGTCAAAGGCATCAATCGTGTGGTTTATGACGTGACGTCTAAGCCACCGGGCACGATTGAGTGGGAATAATTTTTGCCCATCCGAGGGTATCCGAAACTACGCCCGAGCGCGACCTAACCACCTGAAAAATAGAAATAATATTGCCAATGCCTATCGAGAGCTATCGGTGGGCATTGAACGCGTGTGTCGTGCTCGCTGACGCCAAGATGACCACCGCGCTGCTCGATCGCCTCACCCATCGCTGCCATATCCTTGAAACCGGCAACGACAGCTTCCGGTTCAAGGCCAGTTCTGCCGCAGCCAAAACCAGAAAGGAGAAACCCGCCATCTTGACCCCGGCATAAACCTCAAACCATAATACCAAACCGGGTCACTTCTCGATGACAATCCCGGGTCAGTTCTGAGTGACAATCAACATTTCAGTGGTCACAGAGGCGTTTTAACTCTTGGTTGCGGGCATGGTTTCAGGTCCTTTCGGGCTGCGTGGGGCTTGGTTTGGGATTGTGTCTGAGGTCCAGAACAAGGCGACCAGTCACGGCGCCTTCCTCGATCAGTCGATGCGCCTCTGCGGCCCGGTCGGGCTTAAAGATTCCGGCGATATGGGGGGAGATACGACCTTCGGAAAGCAGGTCCATCAGGGCAATCAGATCGTCACGGAACCAGTCGGGATGCGCCTCGCGGCGGCCCGAGATATCGTAGAAATGGACGTTTGGGTTGCGCCGTCGTGCCAGCAGGACGCGCAGGATACTGAAACCTAGCTTCATCTTGCCCAACAAAACGGCTAGGCCCTTCGCATCGACGCCGCCGTGCCGCAGGTGAGAGGTGAAGCCAAAGGCCACATAGTGCCCGCCCGGCGCCAGACGGCGCAGGAACGCGGGCAAAGGCTCGGCTCCCGCCCCGTCGAGGATCGCGGCAAAACCACCGGTCGCTTTGGCCGCCCGGTCGACGTCAGGGGATGCGCCGGGCTGATCATAGGCGATGAAGTCGGCCCCCATCGATTCCACCAGCTGTCGCCGGGCCGATGAAGCGACGCCCGTGGCCCTCAGGCCCATGGCGCGCGCGAGATCAAGCGCCGCCAGCCCCACCGCGCCGGTGGCGGCCACGACGAGGATCTGATCGCCCGGCGCCACCCGGGCCTCGCGCGTCAGGCATTGATAGGCCGTCATGTAGCTCAGGATCAGCGGCTCGACTTGCAATGGATCAAGATGGTTGGGCACCGGGATCAGGGTTTCGGCCGGCAGACTGACCCAGTCTTGCCCGCCGCCGACCTGCGTCAGCGTTGCGATCCTTGTGCCGGGCGCCGGTCCGGTCGTGCCAGGACCAAGCTGCTCCACCCGCCCGACAAGATCATATCCCAGCGTCTCGCCCGGGAGCGTCTTGCGCATCGGATAAAGGTTGCGGCGGATCAGCATGTCGGTGAAGACTAGGCTGGACGCTTCGACCCTGATGCGGGCCATGCCCTTTCCAGGAGCCTCGACCTGCGGTTCCGTCACGACGGAGATGACCTCCGGTCCGCCATAGGCGGTGAACGTCACTCTGCGGTTGGTCGTGGGCGGCGCAGGAACGGCCGGGGTGGTTAACTGGGCCTCGAGGTCAGGTCTAGGCTGCTGCATTTCTGTTTCTCCGGGGCAAAGCGACGCCGGCCGCCCTTTAGGCACGGTTGAAAGCGACTCTCGGTCGATCTGGACAGTGGCCAGATTAATCTGCCTTGCACCCTGATCGGCTGTCAAGCTAAAATCTGACCACTGGAAAGATCGGAGCTTCCAATGGCCGTTTCAGTGGAGAAGAAGCGTGATACCTACCATCACGGCGACCTGCGCAGCGCGCTGATCGACGCCGCTGAGGCGGAACTGACGGGTGGCGGGGTGCAGGGCTTTTCGTTGCGCCGGGTCGCTGCTCGAGTCGGGGTCAGCCACTCCGCACCATCTCATCATTTCGGTGATA
Organism: Aquidulcibacter sp.; assembly: GCA_027532555.1. GTDB lineage: Bacteria > Pseudomonadota > Alphaproteobacteria > Caulobacterales > Aquidulcibacteraceae > Aquidulcibacter > Aquidulcibacter rimovensis. Next base: position 115,382 of record JAPZTJ010000008.1, on the reverse strand, counting down.
CGCAGGGGCTGCTGGTCGCACTGGGCGTGCGGGCCTTCGAACAAGTGCTTGCGGCGATGGAGACCCGGTCGCGAGACATCGTTGACCCCGCCGAACGGGTGGTCGCCTCGGGCCTTGGCTATATCGACTTTGCGCAAACCCACCCCGCCATGTTCCGTCTGATCTTTGGCTCGGACATGATCTGCCAGGGCTCTGCCGAGCTTGACCGGGCGGGTCAGGCCGCCTTTGACCATTTCGCGCGGTCGATTTCATTGGTCGAGGGCGAGGTGCACGCGGACAGCCCGGCGCCCGTCGCCTTTCTGGAAACAGTCCATACCGTCTGGACGATCACGCATGGCTTTGCCGAGATGAAACTTGGCGGACGGCTCGATGGCCTTGATGACGGGGGCGGCGAGCGGATCGAGCAGATGTTTCGGCGGTCGGTCGTGGCGGTTCTCCGAGAACTCCACCCTTTGAATCATCTGGACGCCTCGAAAAACTGCCCTGACAACGCCGGTTGGGCCGCCGGAGGATGACGGGGGCGCAGATGGGTTTTTCCGATAGCCCCGATATCCGGAGATCGCTCAGGGCTTCCAGTCGAAGGCGAGAAGCAGGGTCCTCTGCTCGGTCGAGAAGTTGTCGTCCGAGGCCAGCAGAAACCGCAGGCCGCCATCCTTCCCCGGCAGGACGTCGACGCCCTCGAAATTGTCCGTGGTCAGCGGCCGGGCCAGCTCCAGCCGGCCCACCTCCGCCCCGGCGGCGTTGCGCAGGATGAGGGCGATGCGGGCGCCGCGCAGGGGGTCCCAGGCGCGGATCATGTAGGCCAGGCCGCCGTCCGGCAGGGGCGTCACCGCCACCAGACCAAACTCGAAGGGCTTGGGAAGGGTTCCCAGGGATTGGCAGGGCGTGCGCAGGGTGCAGGTCCAGATCTCCCCGGACTCCTCGCCCCCAGCCAGCCAGGCATCGGGCCCGCGGGCGGGATCGGCGGACAGGGCCTCGAGCCCGCCATTGGGGGGGAAGGTCGCGTCGGGGCTGGCCATGAACTACACACAGCGCCTGGCCGAGGCCAACCTGGTGCCGTCGGTCGGAAGCGTCGGTGACTCGTATGACAACGCTCTCGCCGAGACCATCAACGGCCTCTACAAAGCCGAGGTAATCTGGCGGCAGCGATCTTGGCCGAATGCGTCGGCCGTCTGGGAACCTGCGCATGAGCTTGGCTCCCGATCGTCTGACGACCAGGGCTTTTGGACTGGCCGGTTGCCGAGGGATGCCGGTGACGGTGCTTTTCTGGTGCTTCGTGGGGTGAGGTCTCGCACTCGAAATCGGCTTTGAAGGCAAGAAGGTGTCGATAGATGCTGGAATTGCGAAATAATTCTACAGCCGATTTCGTCAATGATTTCAAGAGGGTAACAAGATGGCGGGCCTTGGGGCGGGCCGGACCGCCGAAATGAAAGCACAAAGCCAACAAAAACAATGTCTTAGCGTACAACTGAACGATCGAGTGGGAGTAGGGCGTGTTAGCCGCTAATTCGCGACGTTTCAGTTCGCAATAATCTGGCAGCTACCACCACGACCCGACACGATGCGGCACGCTTCGCGCGCCACGCTGGACCCCAGCCCAGAGAAGCGGGCGCGATACCACACGCCGTCTGAACGTTTCACGCTGCTGACTTCGCGGCCAGCGAAGGACGGGAAGTGGCGGGCGAATTGGGCCAGTGCCGCTTTTGCATCGCCTTGGCTGCGGAACGCGCCGACTTGCACAATCGCATCACCACGGGCACGTCCGGCAATCAATTGCCGGTCATTTTCCTTCTTAGCGGCTAAAGCACGCGCGGCTTGTTGACGTGTGCGATCCTCACGCTCGGCAGTAGCCTTCGCGCGGGCATCGGCTGCGATACGATCGGCGGCGCGCTTTTCATTGGCCAGCCGGACTGCTTGAGCACGCGCTTCTTGCAGACGGATCTGTTCCTCAGCCACTGCGGCCACTTCAACGGCCTTAGCATCTTGTGCGCCTGGTTCTGATGGCGCTGTAGCATCCATAGCCGGACGAAGTGCGGCTGCCTGCACCACAGATGATGCAATATAGTGCGTGGCGGCGCGCGGCAGATTTGGCGCTTTGGTAGACGTGGCTTGCTGCTGGCTCACGGCTTCTGCCTGATCTTCATCGTCGCTATGTGGTTGGTCAAGTGAAGCAGTTTGAACGCCGCCGGTGGCCAGACGGGAAGATTGATTGAGCTGTGCTGTCGCATCAGCCATCAAAGCAGAGGGCCTGCCTTGGTCGAACCCACGGGTCCGTTCAGTCCGCACAAGCGCCAGATTTGTTGCCCTCTTAGGCTGCATGGGCTTGCCGGCGATGGACATCACCAGCGCCTCTGCATCGGCACCGTCGCGTGGGTCTTGAAAACTAAACTGATAGGGTGTGGCTTGGTCGGCAACCAGATTTACGCCCGTCCCTAATTCTTTGAAGGCAGACTCCGTCAGCAATTCGACAAAGTCATCCCGCGAGAAGCGCGTGCGACCGCCCAACACAATAGTCACGATCCGCCGCCCGTTGCGCTCAGTCGTCGCGGCTAGGTTAAAGCCAGAGGCACGGGTGAAGCCCGTCTTCAGACCATCCATGCCTTCCATACGAGCCATCAAATGATTGTGGTTCTTGGTGATTTTGCCATTGAAAACCATTTGGGGGGTCGAAAACCAATGGTATTGATCGGGAAAGTCGCGGCGAATAGCGATAGCTAGACGGGCAAGATCTTCTGCAGTCGTCAATTGGCGATCACTAGGGAGGCCAGAGGCGTTGGTGAATGTTGTGTTGACCATGCCCAGGTCGCGCGCCTTTGCGGTCATCATCAAAGCAAAATTCGCCTCAGATCCGCCCAAGGTTTCGGCAACAGCTGCGGCAACATCGTTTGCCGAACGAACGACCAAAGCTTCAACAGCGGTCTGAACGGAAATCGAATTGCCAGCCGCAATTCCCAATTTGGTTGGCGCTTGGCCACTCGCATAACGGGAGAAGACGATCTGGTCATTCCAAGAGAGTTTGCCCGATTGTAACGCATCAAACAAAAGATAAAGCGTCATGACTTTGGTGATCGAGGCAGGACGGCGCAGGGCCTGTGCGTTCTCTTCAAAGATCACTTCATGGGTGTCGGCGTCCACTACAATCTGCGCAAATCGTTGGTTCGTTTGGGCTGAAGCTGACGTTGATGCCAAGGACACCACTGCCACCATCGCGGATGCAGCGAGGAGCTTGAGCGAAAAAACGTGACTTGCCATGTTAGTCTCCGAGCACTTGAGGTCAGCCTAAGAACCTTATGGTTTACTTAGGCTTAACGCAGCAGACCAACGCAAAGCTGGACCACGTTTGGGGCGGGCACATTGAAAGCCGCCGCTTTTTTGAGCATTCTTTTGATCCGTGTCAATTAAGCTCTCCCACACGAACGTGTCATCTTGGCGTTTGAGGCTAATTGCACGTCCCCACGGGTAGCAAAGATTGCATGGTTGCCTATGACAATGGGCTCGGGCGCTAAGTCTCGTTTGACGGCGTTAATCGCCAAAATTTTGCGCAAAAGAGATGAAATCTGCTCAAGAAAAGCTTGACGCTGCAAATGCGAAGGTGCATGCTGCAAGTGCGAGATAGAGCGGTGATGGGCTAAGAGTCTTGCCTGGGTCGCGCTGTCATTCTTTATCGCGGAGAGACACGATGGCTACCTCAAAGAAACGTGCAGCAAGCTCTAGCGTGTCCAAACAAGCAGTGGCTGAAACCTCCCGATCTGCAATTTCAGAAACTGTAAGCATCCCCCCACCAATCCAAGAGGAGAGACCGACCATGTCCGATAAGATCGAATCCGTGATCACCCCAACTGCCGAAGCTTTCCAAGCCGGTTATGAAAAACTGCAAGCCAGCTTTGGCGATGCCTTCGTTCACAGCAAGGCCAATGTGGAAGCCTTGACCGCTTCTGCAAAGATCGCAGCTGAAGGCATGAAGCAAGCTTCTGAAATCTCCGTGGCCTACTTCCAGTCGTCTGCCGCACTCGCGACCGAAACAGCCAAGTCTTTGGGTGGCGTGAAATCCTTGCAAGAAGCTGTCGAAATTCAAGCCGACTATGCCAAGTCTGCGATGAGCACCTATTTCGCAGAATTCACAAAAATCTCTGACGTGATGCTGGGTGCCATGAAAGAATCGGTCAAGCCAATCAGCGAGCGTACCAGCGCCGCTTGGTCTTCGATTCAATCTGCCCGCTAAGCGGATAGCCTCCAGAATTAAAGGGGTCCGAGCATGTCTTGGGCCCTTTTTTGTGCCTTAATGACCGCGAGCCGAGGGCTGCTGTGATCTTATCCAGCCCTTGCACATGTTTTAGGCTTCCAGAACGTCGCGAAGCACTTATCTATAAAGAGTGATTGAGTTTCGCAAAGAAGCCCAAGCATAGTGTCTGCAAGCGCAGACGTCATGAGATGGTAGATCAGATGAGCGACGAACGCAGTGACGATATGGACGATGACGGTTTCGGCACCGATGGGGACATCCCAGGTGGCGGCCGAAGCACGGCCGTTGTTGCGCGTGCAAAACCAAAGACAAAAAAGCCTTCCCTCTATCGGGTGTTAGTTTTGAATGATGACTACACGCCCATGGAGTTTGTGGTTTATGTTTTAGAGCGCTTCTTCAACAAAACCCGTGAGAGTGCGACACGTATTATGTTGCATGTACATCAATCGGGGGTCGGTGTTTGTGGCATCTATTCCTACGAAGTTGCTGAGACCAAGGTCGCCCAAGTCCTAGATTTGGCGCGACGCAATCAACATCCCCTGCAATGTACCATGGAAAAGGAGTAGAACGTGCCCTCATTCTCCCGCGGCCTAGAACAATCGCTCCACCGTGCTATCGCTTTCGCTAATGAGCATAAGCATGAATATGCAACCCTCGAACATTTGCTCGTCGCCCTGATTGAGGATGAAGACGCAGCCCACGTGCTAAAGGCCTGTAATGTCGATCTGGATCGGCTCAAGACAGATTTGAACGGCTACATTGATGGCGAGCTCAAAAATCTGATCGTATCGGGTGAGAGCGAAGCGCGGCCGACGGCTGGCTTCCAACGCGTCATTCAGCGCGCGGTCATCCATGTTGAAAGTTCTGGTCGCACAGAAGTTACTGGCGCCAATGTTTTGGTCGCTTTGTTTTCAGAGCGCGAGAGCCATGCGGCTTACTTCCTGCAAGAGCAGGACATGACCCGCTATGATGCTGTGAACTTCATTTCGCATGGTGTGGCTAAGCGCCCCGGCATGACAGAACAGAAACGCGTCAAAGGGGCTTCGGAAGAACGCCAAGAAGAGACTGCGACCACAAAGGAAAAGCCCAGCACGGGTGAAGCCTTGGCAACCTACTGCGTCGATCTGAATGAAAAGTCGCGCAAAGGCCGGGTTGATCCTTTGATTGGTCGCATAGACGAAGTCGAGCGCGCCATCCAAATTCTGTGTCGCCGTCAGAAGAACAATCCCTTGTTGGTTGGTGATCCTGGCGTGGGCAAAACCGCGATTGCTGAGGGTTTGGCTCGACGCATTGTTGAAGGCGATGTGCCAGATATTCTTTCGGAATCAACGATTTTCTCGCTCGATATGGGCGCACTTCTGGCTGGCACACGCTATCGCGGTGACTTTGAGGAGCGATTGAAGCAAGTGGTCAAGGAATTGGAAGCCCATCCCAATGCCATCCTCTTCATCGACGAAATCCACACCGTCATCGGGGCAGGTGCCACCAGCGGTGGGGCGATGGATGCTTCAAACCTTCTAAAGCCCGCTCTTCAGTCCGGCACCATGCGCTGCATGGGTTCGACGACCTATAAGGAATATCGCCAACATTTTGAGAAAGATCGCGCTTTGGTGCGACGCTTCCAAAAGATTGACGTGGTTGAGCCCTCGATCCCGGATACCGTGAAAATCCTTTTGGGCCTCAAGTCGGCCTATGAAGAACATCACAAGGTTCGCTTTACCGCTGAAGCCATCAAGGCTGCTGTCGAACTATCTGCCAAATATATTGGCGATCGCAAATTGCCCGACAAAGCCATCGATGTGATCGATGAAACCGGCGCAAGCCAAATGTTGTTGCCAGAAAGCAAGCGGAAAAAGACGATTGGCGTCAAGGAGATCGAGGCCGTAGTTGCCAAAATCGCCCGCATTCCATCGAAGTCAGTCACCAAGTCCGATACCGAAGCCTTGCGCACCTTGGAAACCGATTTGCGTCGGGTGGTGTTCGGCCAAGATGCGGCTTTGACGGCCTTGGCGGCGTCCATCAAGCTAGCCCGTGCTGGCCTGCGCGATCCCAACAAGCCCATTGGCTCTTATCTGTTCTCTGGCCCGACCGGGGTTGGTAAGACAGAAGCGGCCAAGCAATTGGCCAATACGATGGGCGTGGAGATGCTGCGGTTTGACATGTCCGAATATATGGAACGTCACTCTGTCAGCCGCTTGATCGGTGCCCCTCCAGGCTATGTTGGCTTTGACCAAGGCGGTCTTTTGACCGATGGCATCGACCAGCACCCCCATTGCGTCTTGTTGTTGGATGAAATCGAAAAGGCCCACCCAGACCTCTATAACATCTTGTTGCAGGTCATGGATCACGGCTCGTTGACCGATGCCAACGGCAAGAAGGTCGATTTCCGTAATGTGGTTGTGATTATGACCACCAACGCGGGGGCTTCCGATGCCGCAAAAGACGGCATTGGGTTTGGGCGAGGGAAGAAGGATGATGAGGAGAGCGAAGCGATCAAACGCTTGTTCACACCAGAATTCCGCAACCGGCTCGACGCGGTTATTCACTTCAAGGCGTTGACGCCAGAGATTGTTGCCAATGTGGTCGATAAGTTCGTCCTACAATTGGAAGCGCAATTGGCAGATCGTCAAGTTGAGATCGAATTGACCGATGCAGCCCGCAGCTGGCTCGCCGTCCGCGGCTATGATCCCGCCATGGGTGCGCGTCCGCTGGGTCGCCTGATCCAAGAGCATATCAAGAAACCGCTGGCGGACGAATTACTGTTTGGCAAGTTGAAGAAGGGTGGCCTTGTCCGCGTTGACGTCGACAGCGAGCAAGCAGAACAACTCACCTTCTTCTTTGAACCAGCGCTACCAAAGCCTGGCAAAAAGGGTGCAGCTCAGCCCGAAGCTGAAGATGCCGATTCAGGCAACTAACTCGCTGGCTTTAGGCGTGTGATCCGACTTCGGCCGCAAGGAAGGCTTCCAAAGCTTTTGTTGCGGCCGTGGGTCCTTGGCTTAGCTTTTCATTGAGCCAATGGCGCTCATTTCCGTCTACGTGACCGGGAGTTCCGCCTGCGAACAAGAGATGGTTCCCAATACCCTGCGCAAATAAAGTTGCCCAGCTGGGGTCCTTTTGGCTGTCAGCAACGGCTTGGTCGAGCGCGCACAGCATATCGGCCTCAACCCGGTCCACCGCGATGCCAGATAAGCTGGCTGGGCCCATCACCATTGACCGGATCAGATTGACCTCATGGGCATGGATGGTGCTATCGGCCAAAGCGCTGGCCTGCACTGCCTGCCAAGCGAACGTGCGCAAGTTTGCTGGATAGACAATGGCGCGCGCAAACAGGGCCGATAGGACGCGCATTTCAGTGACGTCCAACACGATGCCATCGGCCGCAAAGGCATCAATCAGCACTTGGGCATCAGCCTCTGTCACACCCAAGGCGGCAAGGCGTTGGTTATAGGTCGGCTCTGCAGGAGAATCAGGCAGCGCATCAAATGCCAGTGCGTCAAGTGCGCGCTTTATCGCGCGACACCAATTTGGATTGAGCTCTTCTTCGCGGTAATGGGGTACCTCGCGCGTCAATGCGTAATAGTCGGTCATCGCTTCGACAAAGAGGTCTGCCCAACCTGCCTCGCCGGAGGGACGCCGGCCAGATCGGTGAATGGCGATTAAGGTCTGCGCTTCGGCCTGCTGGATCATGCCGTCCTTCATCATGGCAGCCCGTAGCGCTGCTACGCCCGACGCATTGTCTGTCTGTGTTTCAATGTCGGCCAACGCACGACTTACCCAACTCGCCATAATGAATACTCCTGCGACAGGTGCTTTATGGCACAGGTGTCGTTACAATTGCCTAAATGCGCTCGGTCATTGGCAGTCTGAGGTTCAAATCAAGTTCTCTAGGGCCGACATGGTTTTACCACTCGTCTGGACAATCGTGATTTTTTGCCAGACTTTTTGCGATAGATTGGTTGCCAATTGCTCGATGTCAGAAGCCGCCTCGATCACATCGGGATCATTGAAGTCCTGCGCATAGAGGGCTGCGAGCTTGCCGGAAAGCGATAACATCTCGGAGCAATAATTGAGATAACGCACCAATTCGAACGGGGAGAGCTTGTGGTCGGGGCTTGCTTTGGTGAGCTTGGCTCCAAACATGACGGGGTCTTTGGTCAATTGGTGCAAGTCGATGACATGGATAATCGAGCGCAACTCATGCAGCGCCTCCATGGCGGTGTGGCGCTTCAGCCGGGCTTCAAGGCTGGTTAGCGAGAATACCCCCGCACCAACCACCAGCAAAAGATTGACCGCTGATTCAAGCGCTGAAACGAGCGATAGCATCTCGGTCGCGCCGGACTGATAGCCGATGGTGTGGATACCGTATCCAGCAAAACCGGCACCTGCGGCCAAAACCAAACCAACGCCGACCCGGATCCAGATCATTGGCTTGGCGAGTTTTGTTACGTGTGACTTGGTATCGGTCGCCAAAACCGCCAGCTCTGCGCACACGTTTCCGAGGCCTGCATTGGGAAAGCGCTCTTTAATGCGCAGCCGTAATCGTTCAAGCGTCTGTAAGACCAGATCAGCGTCAATGGTGCGGTAAGCCATCTGGCAGGGGGCCTAAAAGGCCGCTAGGATGGCTGCTTGATGCGAGATAAGGTCTTCTTCAGACGCTTTGCCGGCCTGCCCATGCCCGATAAGGCCGACCCCTTCTTGCCTTGGGATCAGGTGGAAATGAAGGTGAAAGACAGTTTGCCCGCCTGCGGCCCCATTAAACTGAAGCACGGTCAGACCCTCAGCTTGAAAGGCTCTTTGCACCGCCCGTGCGACTTTCTGGACGCTCGTCATATAGGGCCCAAGTGCCTCAGTTGGCAGGGTCAATAGATTGGTTGCCGCAACTTTAGGGATCACCAAAGTGTGGCCAGGGCCTTGAGGAAAAATGTCTAAAAAGGCCAGGCAAACCTCATCCTCATAGACTTTCAAGCAAGGCATTTCGCCGCGCAAAATCTTCGCAAAGATGTTCTGGGGATCATAGGGTGTCGACAGATGCATGGGAATGGCCTTTCCCTAAATCCTTCGCGTGATTCCCATTAAATCCGAAATGGATCCAACGCGATTGGGCCCTTCAAACTTTAGTTTCGGCGAACGACTTCACGCCCTGCCAAGATATCGACCGCGGCTTGAATACGACTAAGCCGATCGCGCTCTGCCGCGGCGGCCTCAATCCAGCTAACAAAGTCATGGCGGTGGCTGGGGGCAAGCCAGCTAAACGTCTGCTGCGCCAGCTCATCGCCAGCGAGCGCCGTTTCGAAATCTTGGTGACATTCTCCCATTTTTGCTCACCATCTTTGTCATTATTTTTCTCAAGTAAGCAAAGCTAACATGCGTCGATAGTTTGGAAAGCAAAACGAAAATAAAACCTAGGGTCTAACCACCTGTTGAACGACGTGCCGGAATGGAGTTCTTTCTTTAAGCCAATGAGTATCATCGGCAATCGCGGCGCGCTCGTGCTTCAGATAGTCGGCAATGGCTGAGCGCAGGCCACGATCAGCGATCCAGCTTGCTTGCCAGGTCGAGACGGGGACATAGCCGCGCGCCAGTTTATGGCCACCTTGTGCGCCAGCTTCAACCCGGGCGAGGCCGCGCGCTATCGCCTCATCAATGGCCTGATAATAGCACAGCTCAAAGTGCAAGAAGGGGCGGTCCTCGAGGCGTCCCCACCAGCGGCCAAATATTGTGTCAGAGCCCAAAAAGTTGAGGGCTGAGGCAATAAAGCGGTCACCCTCTTTGGCCAAAATCAGCACCAGCCGATCCGCCATGCGTTCGCCGAGGAGCGAGAAGAAGCGGCGGTTCAGATAGGGCGTCCCCCATTTGCGCGCACCGGTATCTTGATAACATTCAAAGAAGTGGTCCCAATGCACTTCTAAGATTTCTGAACCGGTCAGCCGCAAAATCTCAAGGCCTTCTTTGGCTTTGGCGCGTTCCTTCCGCAGATTCTTGCGCTTGTCTGAGGAGAGCTCAGCTAGAAAATCATCAAAGCTCTGATAGCCCGGATTGAAGAAATGAAATTGGCGATCTTCCCGCAACAGCCACTTACAAGAGTCCAGCGCGGCCAGGTCTTCATCCTTGGCGAAGTTTACTTGCACGGTCGCAAGGCCGCTTTGGGCACCAATTTGTTCGAGCGCAGAGATCAGCGCCACACGGATCAGGCCTGCATCTTCGGCTGGCTTCACGAGAAGCCTGCGGCCAGGTACGGGGGTAAAAGGTATGGCGCTGGTTAGTTTGGGATACCAGCGTCCACCGGCGCGCTGCCACGCTTCCGCGAAATTGTGGTCGAATATATACTCGCCTTGCGAATGCGACTTAAGCCACAACGGTACAAGGCCAACAGCATTCTGCGCGTCATCAAGACATAATAAGTGCCGCCCGCCCCAACCGGTAAAGCTGGTGGCACAACCACTTTCTTCCAAAGCTTGCAGAAAATCCCAAGACAAAAAGGGATCAAACGGAAGGCCCTCAGGATTAGCTAAACCATCCCACGTCTCTCGTGCCACATCTGCGATAGAGTTCACGATTTTGATCGTGAACTCCGGCTCGCTGGTTGGGGACTCAGTCTCTCGTGTCATGATGACCTTTTGCTAATCGAGGAAGATGGCGCTGCAAAGGCCAATTGCTGTGTGATAAAACTGAGTACCATCGACTTTTGGTGATTGAGGCCTAAACTAGCCGCATGCCAATCGCTTCATCCCACGACATAGTTCAGATCATTCAACTATCCATTGCGCCGGTCTTCCTGATCGCAGGCATTGGCACCTTATTGAACGTTCTGACATCGCGCTTGGCGCGCGTGGTTGATCGTGGCCGAGTTATCGAACAAGACCTTGATTCCCCGATGGGTTCTGGTCGCCACTCCAATCGGCATTTGACGGAATTGAGGGTGCTCGACCAGCGGATGAATTGGATTCACAATGCCATCATGCTGTCGACGTTGGCGATCCTCTTGGTCTGCCTGTTGATCGTTGCATTGTTTTCGGTGGAGTTGATTGCGATTGATCTGTCGCGCGTTGTGGCGATTTTGTTTATCGCCACCATGGCCTCGCTAATCGGCGGGCTAATCTCATTCTTGATTGAGATATCCTATGCCCGAAAGTCCCTGCGGGTGCGGGCAGAATTATTGGCCAGCAGAGCACCCCATCACTGAGGCAAGCCGCTGGCCAATTTAGATTTAGGCTCAGGCGACTTCGAACACGCCGTCAACTTCTACGGCAAAGCCCATCGGCAGATTGGCAACGCCAACGGCAGAGCGGGCATGTTTGCCTGCGTCACCCAGAACTTCCACCATCAGGTCCGAACAGCCGTTCATCACTTGCGGGATGGGATTGAAATCTGGCGTCACATTCACAAAGCCATTGAGCTTCACGACTTGCACCAGCCGGTCCAAATCCCCGTCACAGGCTGCCTTCAACTGCGCCAACAAGTTAAGTCCGCAGACGCGGGCGGCGGCTTGGCCTTGTTCCAAGGTCAGATTGCCACCCAGCCGACCCAAATGATCGCCATCGGCCGCGCGCGAGACTTGGCCCGAGATATGAACCAAGCCGCCGACTCGCGTGAACGGCACATAGCTGGCCACCGGGGCAGGTGGGTTTGGCAAAGTGATACCGAGTTCCTGCAGGCGGGCTTCAATGCGAGACATTCAATTGGCCCTATAACTTAAGCGAACAACATGCTGACGGTTTCAGCGACGCATGCGGGGCGCGCTTCACCTTCGATTTCAATCGTCACTTCGCTGGTCAGCATCAGGCCGCCAGACTTAGGTTCCACGCTCAACAGCTTTTGGACGGCGCGGACTTTCGAACCAACGCGCACCATATTGGTGAAACGAACTTTGTTGAGGCCATAATTGATGCCGCGGCTCACACCTTCGACTTTCAAGATGTCTTTGCCCAAAAATGGAATCAGCGACAGAGTCAGAAAGCCGTGAGCAATCGGGCCACCCATTTCGGCAGTGGCGCGGGGCACATCAACATGGATCCATTGGTGATCGCCAGTTGCATCGGCAAACAGATTCACGCGATCCTGATCGATCAGCAGCCAGTCGGAGGCGCCAACTTCTTGGCCGGCAAGGTCTGCAATCGTGGCAAATGTGGTGGTCTTGGTCATGCTAAGGGCTCCCTCATGTTGATTTTAGAGGGCAGGTCTAACGCGCTCGTTAGGCCATGTCGAGGTGGGGGTTGAAAATGGTGCAAGCACATCGGATTGAGTATTGGGATGGCCCTCGTTGTGTGGCCGAAGCAGATGTCTTAGCCGCTTTTCTGGATGTGGTTCTGCCCGATGACTGGTCGAACTTTGCTGAGAAACTGGCAGGGCGGCGCAGCCTATCTGCCCATGTCGCGTTGAACGGAGACGGCAAATTGATCGGCCTCAAGCTAGGCTATGAGCGTAATCGCGGCGTGTTCAATTCTTGGATCGGCGGCGTCGCGCCAGAAGCACGCGGGCAGGGCGTCGCCGCAGCTTTGATGGCCGCCCAACATGATTGGGCCAAGGAAGCAGGCTTTCGCGGGCTAGAGACCGCAACGCGCCAACCCAACCAAGCTATGGCCATCCTCAATCTCAAAGCCGGCTTTGTTGTCGCAGGCCTCGACGTGAAACCGGGAGAGCCGACGAAGATTTTGTTTTATAAGGGGTTGTGAGGGGGAGAGCCCCTTCACCGGCTTCGCGCTTTCATCCCGGACGGCGTCAGCCGATCCGGGACCTCATGCCGCAAAGTCCTTGGGGGTCCCCGCTCTCCGCTTCGCTTCGGCGGGGATGACAAGCGGGGTTCGTGGCGCGCAGTTTAGCCGACAGCCAAAATATCCCGCGTCGCCGCGTAAACATCATCCTGCCGCATCAGGCTTTCACCGATCAGAAAAGCTTTCGCCCCGGCTGCCTGTAATTGGGCAATGTCGGCGCGGGTGTTGATGCCGCTTTCAGCGACGAGGAGCCGCGAGGGTGGGATCATGGTTGAAAGGCGGGCGGTGGTGGACAGGTGGGTGACGAAGGTCTTGAGGTTGCGATTATTGACGCCAATCAGCTCCGCATCCAGTTTAAGGGCGCGCTCCATCTCGGCTTCGTCATGGGTCTCGATCAGGGCATCCATGCCGTAATGCTTGGCAGCGGCGACCAGTTCAGCGGCGAGCGTATCGTCAAGAGCGGCCATGATGACCAAGATCGCATCGGCACCATAGGCGCGGCTTTCGGCGATCTGCCAGGGGTCGACCATGAAATCCTTGCGTAGGCAGGGCAGGCTGGTGGCGGCACGTGCAGCGACCAGAAAGCTCTCATGGCCTTGGAAGCTGGGCGCATCGGTGAGGACGGAGAGGCAAGCCGCACCGCCCTGTTCATAGGCTTTGGCCAAGTCTGCAGGCACGAAGTCGGCTCGGATCAGGCCTTTAGACGGGCTGGCTTTTTTGATTTCAGCGATCAGGGCAGGGCGTGTTTCTGCTGCTTTCTTGAGGGCGGCGGTAAAGCCACGCGGCGCGCTCAGCTCGGACGCCAAGCTTTCCAGTGCTGCGATAGATTGAAGAGGCTTACGGGCGGCCACTTCGTCGCGCTTATAGGCGATGATTTTGGAAAGGGTGTCGCTCATGACGGCGTCCGATTGGTAAAGGCGATTAGCTGATCCAGTTTTGCCAGCGCGGCTTGGGAGTCGAGGCTTGCTGTGGCGCGCGCCAAGGCTTCTGTGAGGTCTGGGGCTGCAGCCGTGGCCACCAGTGCTGCAGCAGCATTCAACAGCACCACATCGCGGTACGGACCAGTCTCGCCTTGCAACAGAGCACGCAACGCCAGCGCATTGTGCGCCGCATCGCCACCCTTAAGGGTCTCTAGAGGTGCCGTCGCAAGACCGAGGTCACCTGGATGGATCTCAAGTTCTGACAGGGTCTTGTTTTTTAAGGAGGTCACCTGCGTTGCGCCCGATAAGGACAGCTCATCTAAGCCGCCATGGCCATGGACAACCCAAGCGCACTCACAACCAAGGCTCATCAGCGCTTCTGCAATCGGGCGGCGCTTGTCATCTGCGAAGACGCCAACCAATTGGCGCTGTGCGCCAGCTGGATTAGAGAGGGGGCCTAATATATTGAAAATGGTACGGAAACCCAGCTCACGACGGGCAGGGCCTACATGGCGCATGGCGGGGTGATGGGCTTGAGCGAAGAGGAACACAAGGCCGACCTCATCGAGGGCGGCGGCGCATTGCTCAGGCGTCAGCTCCAGCTTGACTCCCAGCGCTTCCAAGACGTCTGCGGCACCTGACCTAGAGCTCATGGCGCGATTGCCATGTTTGGCGACCTTTTGCCCGCAGCCCGCCAGCACAAAGGACACGGCGGTCGAAATGTTGAGGGTATGAGAGCCATCGCCGCCTGTGCCGCAGACATCGACACATGCATGGGACGTGTCGACCTGTGTCATGGCCATTCGCATCGCTTGCGCGCCTGAAGCGATCATAGCGCTGGTCAAAGTCAGTCGCTCGAGGCCCATCAAAAAGGCCCCGATTTGGGCTTGGGTCGTTTCCCCGCTCAAAATCGCCGCAAAGGCTTGGTCCAACATAGCCGGAGACAGCGCGTCGCCATCGCGCAATAGGGCCAAAGCTGGTTTGATCGCCTCACTCACGACTGGCTGGCTTTGGTGGACTGCAAGAAGCGCTGGATCAGCGCATGGCCGTGCTCAGAAGCGATGCTTTCAGGATGGAATTGCACGCCAAAGATTGGCTTAGCCACATGGCTCATGCCCATGATCTCGCCATCAGCCGTCCAAGCATCCACGCGCAAGGAATTGGGCAGGCTTTCGCGCTCTACCGACAAGGAGTGATAACGCGTTACCTCAAACTGCTCTGGCAGGCCTTCAAACAGGCCCGTATTGGCGTGCGTGATGGTGGAGGTCTTGCCGTGCATGATGGTCTTAGCGCGTAGCACTTTTCCGCCATAAGCTTGGCCAATCGCTTGATGGCCTAGGCATACGCCAAGTAGAGGGATTTCCTCAGGCAGGGCCTTGATCAGGTCGAGACAAATGCCTGCTTCATTCGGGGTGCAAGGCCCCGGTGAAATGATGATGCCGTCACCCGCCCGGGCGATGGCCTCTTCCACGCTGATGCGATCATTACGTACAACTTGGGTTTCAGCACCCAATTCTTCGACATAGTGGACGAGGTTATAGGTGAAGCTGTCGTAATTATCGATGAGCAGGATTTTCATCAGCGTGCATCCTTCTCATCATAGCGGCCCGCATCTTCAGCGGCGCGCAACAAGGCCTTCGCCTTATTGACGCATTCATTGTGCTCACTCAGCGGAATAGAGTCGAGGACAACACCCGCGCCAGCCTGTGCATGCAGAACGCCATCTTTCAGGACGGCTGTACGAAGTGCAATGCACAAATCCATGTCGCCACCGGCGGAGAAGTAACCAACGCCGCCCGCATAGACGCCACGTCCATGGGGCTCAAGCTCTGCAATGATCTCCATCGCCCGCACTTTGGGGGCGCCAGACACCGTGCCTGCTGGAAAGCCTGCGAGCAAAGCATCTAGGGCATCAAGACCCGGCTTTAGGCTGCCCTCAACATTGGAGACGATGTGCATCACGTGGCTATAGCGTTCGACCTTGAAACTCTCTGTGACGCGAACCCCACCACGGCCAATACCGACAGAGCCATCATTGCCACCGGGTTTAGACCGCGAGACGCGACCAACATCATTGCGACCAAGGTCGAGCAGCATAAGATGCTCAGCCCGCTCTTTGGGATCATTCAAAAGCTCTTCCGCGAAAGCTTCATCGAGGGCAGGGGTGGCACCACGTGGTTTGGTTCCAGCAATCGGCCGCATCGTCACGGTGCCGTCGCGCAAACGTACCAAGATTTCCGGGCTAGAGCCGACAATATCAAAGCCGTCCATCCGCAATAAAAATAAGAACGGAGACGGGTTGGTTCGACGCAACGAGCGATAGAGCGAAATTGCCGAACCCGAGAAGGGGGCGGAAAAGCGCTGGCTCGGCACCACTTGGAAGATATCCCCGGCGCGAATGTAGTCCTTGGCTGCCTCAACCTTCGCCATATAGGCTTCAGGGCTCATGTTTGGAGTGGCATCGCCCAAGGGGCTTGGCTTAGCGGCGTAGGAAGGCACCCGTAAGGGCGACGGGCCATCCAAGATCGCCCAAGCCTTCTCAAGGCGCGCGCGACCTTGTTCATACGCGTCCCTGGCAGAGACACCCGCCTTTGGCCGCACAGGTGCCACCAACAGCAATTCCTGCTTCACCCCATCAAACACGATCACGAGGCGGGGGCGAACCAGAAGCGCCTCGGGCACGCCAATTGGGTCGGGCGCTGTCTCTGGTAGCCGCTCTACCCGGCGCACGGTTTCATAGGCGAGATAGCCGAAAAGGCCCGCTGCAGGGGGCGGCAAGTCGCTTGGGAAGTCGAGCGCGCTTTCTGCGATCAAGGTGCGTAACGCCGCAAGAGGCTCTTCACCGCAAGGAATATAGTCCCCGACTTGGCCTGCGTCATCAATCACAGCCTTGGCCGCACCTGATTGATCGACCCGGTAAATGAGGTCGGGGTCACAGGCAACAATTGAATAGCGCCCCCGCGTCTCCCCACCTTCCACACTCTCAAACAAGCAAGAACCCAGACGGTCTGCGCCTAATTTAGCAATGGCTGAAACCGGTGTCTCAAGATCATCGATCCGTTTGGCACGTAAAGGCGTACCCCGCCCTTGCAGATAAGAGGCTTCGAACAGCTCAAAACTAGGTTCAATCGATAGCACGTTCGCCTACGGCTGTTTTGCCGGCACTGCGGCTTTGCTGGCGGCGGCAGTTTCTTCGGTATCACCCAAGGCGCGGCCCATCATTTTGGTGAAGAGCTGGGCCTTTGCGCGGTCTCTGGCGACCCGCTCTAAAGACGCAATCAGGTCGCGCTGGACTGAGGCACGAACCGCAGTCTCGGCCTGAACCAAACGATCTGGAACCGTGCCTTCATCGTCCTTCAAGATGTCGTCGATCCGCACAACGGTGTATTCAACCCCGTTGGCAGTTGGTGCCAAGACCAGCTCACCTTTTTTTGCGGCAAATACAGCTTGGCTCAATTCTTGGCCACCTTGGCCACGTAGGAGCGGCTGGGTCTGCTTGGCGACTGGCAATTTGTATTTCGCAGCCGCGGCCTCGATGCTGGTCTTCTTGGCATCCGCCAAAATTTCCTTAGCTTTTGCTTCCGCTCGGGCACGAATATCGCGGCGAATCCATTCAGCCGTCAATTCGTTGCGGATTGCGGCGAATGGCGGCGGTGCAGCAACATTAATCGTATCAATACGGACTGCGACATAACGGTCACCTGGAACAGGGGCCAAGTCCGACGTGTCGCCTTTGCCGCCCACAAACGCTTCTTTCAGGACCGTCGGCGCTTCCGCGAATTCAGGGGCAGGCTGTCCTGTTGCGGCCAGATTACCATCCGCCATCACGTCTTTGATTTGGACAAGTTGGAAGCCTGCTTTAGCGGCTGCGGCTTCGAGCGTTGCCCCTTCGGTGATCGCCTTATCATAAGCCTCAGTTGCATCGGTCAGAAGTTCGCCAGCTGCGGTTTGGCGCAATTGGGTGCGGATTTCGGCCGCAGAATCTTCAAACTTGGCTTCTTTGGCCGCCACAGCTTCGGTTACCTTGATCGCTGCGAAGGGTTGCAGCTTGGCAGCGACAACTTGCACGTCGCCCTGCTTCATCTCAAACGCGGCTTTGGCTACATTCTGGTCGGGAATGCCGCCGATGGTCACATTTGACAACACGACTGGCACCGAAAGACCTAGCGCCTTTGCAATCGCTGCAGGGTCTTCACCGGCACGAAGGCGCGCTGCAGCTTGATCGGCTTTCGCGCGATCAGATGTAACCAATTGAACCAACCCGCGCTTGGCTGGTGTTGAAAGGCGTTCTTTATTGCGGGCAAAAATCTCTTGAGCTTGCGCTTCATCGACCTTCACTTTTGTTTCGAAGTCGGCAAGGCTGGCAACAACCATGGTGAGGTTACGTGTTTCAGGCTGCATCAATTGAGCTTTGCTCTCATCATAGAGCGCCTTCAGTTGTGCGTCATTTGGTTGGCGTGGACCACCGACAAATCCGGCAGGAACTGGAATAATGGTTACCATCCGGCGTTCTGTGCCATAGGCCAATGTTTGGCTGGCAAAAACGCGTGGGGCACGGAAGCCAGAGCTAACGGCCAAAGTCAGACCTTGACGGGTCAGGTCAGAACGCACGCTGCTTTCGAACTCAACGGGGGTAAAGCCATTCTCGCGCAAGGCCATCTGGTAAGCATCTTGGCTGAAGCGGCGAGTGATTTGGTCTTGGAAGGCAGGGATTTTCGCGATCTCAGCCTGAACAACGGAGTTCGCCGCCTTAATGCCAAGGCCGTCGGTCATCGCGGCAAAGGCGCGGCTCGCAACCATTTGTTCTAATACTGCGCTATCAAGACCTTGGGCGCGTGCCTCTTCCGTTGAGATATCGCGTTTCGCATCAGCCTTTGCGCGCTTCAGTAGGCGATCAAACTCTTTGCGGTACTCGTCCTGCGTGATCGACTTGCCAGCCACCTTGGCAACCGCATCCGGACTGCCCCCGGTAAAGATATCGTTGACCCCCCAGATCCCAAACGAGATTACCAAAAGGCCAATGATGATGCCGGAGACCCATGAACGGGCAAATTTTCGAAACGCGGTAAGCATGGAAGATCCTGATGAAAACTTTCCTTAGCATAAGGATCGTTGGAAGAGGGGGCAAGGCAAGGCCTGCACAGCGCGGGCCTTGGACTGCAGGTCTCTTTCTGGTGATTTGCAAAGTTTGAATCACCTGCCTATGCCAGACCAGAATTGACGGCCCGGCTATGGTGTCAATCTTGGCCTATAATGGAGATAAATGTGGCGAAACTATTGGTTGGAAACTGGAAAATGAACGGGGTGAGTACGGCTTTGGGGGAGGCAAGCCTCATTGCGGCTGCTGCTAAGTCCGCCCAGAGCCAGGCAATTCAATTGGCTATTTGCCCGCCAGCCACGCTGTTAGCGCGTCTAAGTGAAACCACAGCAGGCACAGGGCTTTTGACCGGTGCTCAGGATTGCCATCCAAAAGCCTTTGGCGCCCATACCGGCGATATCTCCGCCGCTATGGTCAAGGATGCAGGTGGTCATTTTGTGATTGTTGGCCATTCTGAGCGCCGTGCTGATCATGGAGAGAGCAGCGCGTTGGTGCAAAGTAAGGCCCAAGCAGCCCTAGAAGCTGGACTCGTCCCCATTATTTGCGTGGGCGAAACCGGTGCCGAACGGAAGGCTGGCCAAGCTGAATCCATCGTTCTGGCGCAAGTTCAAGGTTCGATACCCGAGACGTTCTCGGATGGCGCCCTGGTCATTGCCTATGAGCCGGTTTGGGCAATTGGAACGGGTTTGGTCCCGAGCGCTGGTGACGTTTTGGCGATGCATGAAGCCATTCACAGAAGTTTGGTCGACCGCTTTGGCGCAAAGGGCGCGAGCATCCAACTTCTGTACGGTGGATCTGTTAATGGTCAGAACGCGCGCGATCTATTGCACTTGGCCCATGTCGACGGTGCTTTAGTTGGTGGCGCGAGCCTTACAGCAGATGGTTTTCTGAAAATTCTGCACGCAATTCAAGAATGAAGGGTTCTTCGTAACGTCTTAGCAACAACCCTGTGCCAAAGGATGTATCTGGATTAAGGGGTGAAATTCCTTTGGATAAGCAAAGACTCGCAGCGGCGACCGTGCTGATTTATGATCCTGTGCGCGGCAACATGCTGATGACGCGATCCGTTTTGCATGGGATCGGGTTCCGCCGTATCGAGGGGATGACCTCCTTACGCGAGTTGACGCGTCGTTTGCGTGACGTCGACATCTCTCTGCTCGTGATTGAGGCGACTGAATATCACAGTGATGTGGTTGAGCTTTTGCGCGCTCAGCGACTTGGGGAGTTGGGCGTCAATCCGTTCATTCCCGTTATTGCGACGCTTTGGGCTGGATCAACCGATTTGGTTGCCGATTTGATGAATGTGGGCTGTGATGATGTGGTGTTGCGGCCGTTCTCTCAAATTCAGGCTCTCGAACGGGTGCGCGCCATTATTCTTTCTCGCAAGCAATTTGTTGTGACGTCTGACTATGTTGGCCCAGATCGCGGTCGTTCGTCCAAGAATCAAATGGCACCTGAGACTTTCGACCCGCCTAACACACTGCGCGACCGGGTAACGATAAGCAATTTTGATCCCGTAGCACAATCGGAAATTCTGGCCGCCGCTCGTAGAAAGGTCGACCAAGATCGGTTGGCAAAGCTCGCTCGTCGTATCGCTATGGCCGCGGAAGTCATCATCCAAGCCCAAGGGCGAGGGGATCCGAATGCAGGCTTTGTCGTCGATCTTCTGGAAAGCTCCGCCGAACTTGTCCGCGCTGCAAAGCGCTTGGATATTGATGAAGTGCAAGAAATTGCCATGGTGCTCGAAAATGTCGCGGCGCGCACCAGTGCACCGGGGCCAGAGCGTGTTGAGAATGCCAATCTAACGAGACAACTCGCGTTGGCCCTCTATGTCGCTTACGCGGTCGAGGGTGGAGACGCATTTAAGGCGGAATTGGAGACGACTTTAGACAAGGTCCGGGGTCGTTTGTCCAAGGCGAAAGAGCGTGCGAAACGCCGCCGTTCCTTAGCGCTGTCGTTGGTCTCTTGAAGTTCGGCCTCGAAAGAGCGACATAGCAGCCCTAAGCGCAGGGTTTTGCGCTCCATCCATTCACCTTTAGGCCCGTTCCATGTTTATCCAAGCTGTTCTCATTCTTCACCTGCTGATCTGTCTGGGGCTCATTGGTGCCATTTTGCTGCAGCGTTCGGAAGGCGGCGGGGCCTTGGGAATGGGTGGTGGTCCTTCTTCTATGATGTCAGGGCGTTCAGCCGCGAACTTCATGACGCGCACGACAACTTTGTTGGGTGCAGCGTTTTTGGTGACCAGCGTCACTTTGACCATCATGAACAAATCCGCGACCAAGCCAGCTGATTCTTTGATGCAAGATGGCCGCACCAAGGACGGTATTCCGACAAAGGGCATTGACCTGTCTGTGCCTGCGGCCCCGACAAATGCCATCGCGCCTGTTCCTGCAGCACCGGCTGGCGGCATTCCTGCTTCGGCACCATCCGCCCCCCAGCCAGCCCCCTTATTTCCGGCTACACCGGCGGCACCCGCCACTGAGCCTGCACCGTCAGAAAAAAAATAAGCGGCTAACTCCCATTTCTTTCCAGTTGCGCCTCTTCCCTTTTACAGGCGTTGCGGCTTAGAACGACCTCCCATGACCCGATATGTGTTCATCACTGGGGGCGTGGTTTCCTCGCTCGGAAAAGGCATTGCATCAGCCGCGTTAGGCGCGCTGCTGCAAGCTCGTGGCTATAAAGTGAGGCTGCGCAAACTCGATCCTTATCTTAATGTCGATCCTGGCACGATGAGCCCGTATCAGCATGGCGAAGTCTTTGTGACCGATGATGGCGCAGAGACAGACTTGGATTTGGGCCATTATGAGCGCTTTACAGGCGTTTCAGCGGCCAAAGCGGATAACATAACCACGGGGCGCATCTATCAAGAAATCATCGCCAAAGAGCGTAAGGGTGAGTTTTTGGGGGCGACGATCCAAGTCATTCCCCACGTTACCAATGCCATCAAAGACTTTGTCTTATCTGACGCAGGCGATGCGGACTTTGTGTTGTGTGAAATTGGTGGCACGGTTGGCGACATTGAGGGCCTGCCGTTTTTTGAAGCGATCCGTCAACTTGGTCAGCAATTAGATCCTCAGCAGGCGGTGTATATTCACCTCACACTTCTGCCCTACATTCACACGGCTGGCGAAATGAAAACCAAGCCAACCCAGCATAGCGTGAAGGAATTGCGCTCCATTGGTATTCAGCCTGACATCTTGATTTGTCGCTGCGACCGCCCGATTCCAGAAGATGAGAAGCGTAAAATTGCACTCTTCACCAATGTGCGCGCCAGTGCCGTGATTCAGGCTCTTGATTCCGCGCACATTTACGAAGTGCCGATGGATTATCATGCCGAGGGCTTAGACCGCGAGGTTTTGCGACGTTTCGGGATTATGGACGCGCCCGAGCCTGATTTGTCGAAGTGGGAAGCGATTTCTAAACGCCTGCGTGCGCCAGATGGCGATGTGACCATCGCTGTGGTTGGCAAATATACCGCCATGAAAGACGCCTATAAGTCTTTGATCGAGGCCCTGCATCACGGCGGTCTCGCCAATGATGTAAAGGTCAATATCAATTGGGTCGATGCGCGCGCTTTTGACGCCGACCAAGAGTTGCTGACAGCAGAGCTTGAAGGCGTGGATGCGATTCTGGTCCCGGGTGCCTTTGGCGATTCCGGCGCTGAAGGCAAGATCAAGGCGGTCCAGTTTGCCCGCGAACGCCATATCCCATTCTTTGGTATTTGCTTCGGGATGCAAATGGCTTGCGTAGAGGCCGCTCGTAATCTGGCCGGCATTTCTGAAGCCTCTTCGACCGAGTTTGGTCCAACAGCTGAGCCTGTGGTCGGATTGATGACCGAATGGGTAAAAGGCAATGAGCGCCAATTGCGCGGTGAAGAGACCGATCTTGGCGGCACCATGCGTCTGGGTGCTTATCCGGCCGTATTGAAGCCTGACTCCGTCGTCTCTCGTGCTTATGGCGGAGCTTTGAGCATTCAAGAGCGTCACCGGCACCGCTATGAAGTCAATATGGACTACAGAGCCACACTTGAAGCTCAGGGGCTTATTTTCTCCGGGGTTTCACCCGATGGCGTGTTGCCGGAGATTGTTGAGCGAGCCGACCATCCGTGGTTTGTTGGCGTGCAATATCACCCCGAACTCAAGTCCCGTCCTTTTGAACCCCATCCTTTGTTTGCGGACTTTGTGCGTGCCGCTTTGGTTCAGAACCGGTTGGTTTAGGTCTGCCGTCTGCCATTTGGCATTCTCGCGCTCACACAGAAGTGTTGGTCCATCAGGATTTTACGCCCTAGGCGTTTCCGGCAAGTCCGATTTCGCTTTACATCGCCCAATATAGACTTATGATTGCGCGATTGATGTGAGGTTTGTGATGTCGAGCTTTAAGATTGAACCTTTGAATGATTGGGAATGGGGCCTTCGGGCTGCGGTGCGACTGATCGTGAGCCATCGGTCGGTTTTGGTGCCACTGGCGCTGATAACGGTCGTTTTCTATCTAGTGGTGGCACCGCTTGAAGGCGTGATGGCGATCCAATTGCCCGTTTCTTTGCCGCGTATCGGGGAGTTCGATCTGAAGGACATCCTCGAGACCCTTGTCGGTGCTTCTTTCTTCGTTGCGATAACAATAGTTTTTCTCAAGTCAGCGGGCGTGGAGACAAGTTGGCGGACGCGTGCGCTTGCGGCTTTTGGGATTATCGCGATTAACCTTCCAGCCTATCTGGGTTTTTTAATCCTGAATATGGGCAATGATTCGGTAGAGCATCCAGCCCTGAAAGCCATAATCTGGCTGACTACTTTCGCAGCTTTGATCGCTTATGTGAACTACACTTTCTGCTTCGCAGTTCAGATTTTAGTCGATAGCAAGGTGAATCTATCTCGTTCGTATAAGGGTGTGGCGCGTCGAGAATGGCGTCTTTGGTTATCCATTGCCTTACTGTTCGTCGCCTTATACCCTGTCTCCCTCTTACAATCCGGGATGGAAATGATCGGCGAAAGTTATACGCTGTTCCAGACCATCTTGCCTCACTTAGAAACCATCATTGACGCCTGTTCCAGTATCATAATTACTGTAACCTGTGGCGCACTTAGCACGATCTGGTTTCTCCATCCCCGTGTTCGGCCGCCAGAGGAATCAACCACGTGGGAAGTGCCGTCCTTACCCCAAGCGCAGTGACCTAGATTAAGTTCTTTTCCCACTGACCTAGTGTCTTGCATTTGGGGAAGAGCGCGCGTAGATACGCGCTTCAGTTTTACTGGCGGCTCTTACCGGGGCCGCCTTATCTTTTGAAATGGAACCTGCACCATGGCAGTGCCTAAGCGCAAAACTACTCCTTCTCGTCGCGGTATGCGTCGTTCGCACGATGCGTTGGGCGTGAACTCCTATGTCGAAGACAAGGATTCGGGCGAACTGCGTCGTCCACACCATATCGACCTGAAGACCGGCATGTATCGTGGCCGTCAGGTGCTGACACCAAAGGAAGACTAAGTATCCTTCGACTTTTCTTGTGGAAAAGCCCTGCCAACTGGCAGGGCTTTTTTCGTTTGCAGCGTCAGCCTGCTCGACTTCCCTGCATCTCTTGTTACATCTGCACGCAACTGGTTTTTGGCGGGGGATGTCATGCGGGTTTATTCGGGATTGATTGGGCTAGCGCTCGTGTTGGCAGGGCCGGTGTGGGCGGACACGCCAAAGCCGGTTGAAGCACTCGACCTTTACCGGCTTGAACAGCCCATAGATCCGCAATTGTCACCCGATGGCAAACAGGTCGCCGTGTTACGTCAGACCCGCGATATTCAGATCGACCGTGTTCAAACCGACCTATGGCTCGTTCCTGTGCCCGGTAGCGGTGGGGTAGATGTGCGGCGTCTTTTGGTGGGGGCGGATCGCGCGCCTTCAACGCCTCGCTGGTCGCCCGATGGCAATTCTATTGCCTTTGTTGGCAAGGACGGCACTAAGTCGCAAATCTTTGTGCTCGATTTGAAGGATGGCATCGCCAAGCCGCGCACCACTTTGAAATTTTCACCCAGCGCTTTGTCTTGGTCGCCCGACGGTAAGAAAATCGCCTTTGTAAACCTGGTCGAAGAAAAGCCTGAGGCCATTTATAATCTGCCGGAAAAGCCAGAAGGCGCGACTTGGGCGGCACCTGCGCGTGTGTTGCGCACGTTTCCGTACCGCGCCGATCCAGAGGGCTGGCTGACGCCAGGCGACTATCAGGTCTTTGCCCTCGACGTGGCGACAGGGGCTGTCACGCAAGTGACTAGTGGCAGTGGTGATTGGGGCCGCGAGGATGGCCAGCCCGCTTGGACGCCCGATGGGCAATTCGTGCTTGTCAGTGGTAATCCCGCGCCAGATGCGCACCTAAAGCCTGTGCAATCTGACCTCTATGCTTGGCCCGCAGCTGGCGGCGGTACACCGCGCCAACTCACAACTGATGACGGCTTTGAAAACAGCCCAGTGGTTAGCCCAGACGGAAAAACCCTAGCCTATGTCGGGTGGCGTAACCGGCAGACTTCGTTTCAGCGCACGGATGTGTTTGTTGCCACCCTTCCTGCGACGGGTCCTGTTACCCAAGCACGGAACCTGACCCTAAAGCTCGACCGCCCGGCTAGCCAGATAAGCTGGCGCAAGGATGGGCGCGGCGTGAATTTCCTCTATCAAGATGTCGGCATCAGTCGCGTCGGCTTTGCACCCTTGGACGGTGCAGTCAGCGTCACCACGCCTGAAGTCGGCAATACAAGACTTCTCTTACCATCTTCAGGTGGCAGCTATTCCACCGATGGTACCAAGACTGTGTATCCCAGTGTCGAGGCCGACCGCCCTGCGAATTTGGCGCTGTGGTCGCAAGGCAAAGAGACCATCTTGTGGGATATGAATGCGGCTTGGCGGGCAAGTAAATCCATTGGCAAGCTAGAGGAAATTTGGACTCCATCCTCGGCAGATGGGCGAAAAGTTCATGGCTGGATCCTATATCCACCCAATTTCGACCCCAGCAAGAAATACCCTCTCGCGATGGATATTCATGGCGGGCCTCATACCGATTACGGTCCTATGTTTTCGATCACCCATCACCTCTATGCAGCGGCTGGCTATGTGACCCTCTTCACCAACCCACGTGGCTCCATCGGGTATGGCGAAGAGTTCGCAAACTTGATCAACCTTTGTTACCCTTGTCAGGACCATGACGATTTGATGAGCAGTGTTGATGCCGTCATCGCACGCGGCTTTATTGATACCAACCGCCTCTATATTGGCGGCGGCTCTGGCGGTGGCGTGCTGTCGTCTTGGGCAATTGGTAAGACCGACCGGTTTGCTGCCGCCTCGGTCAAGCGGCCCGTGATTAACTGGACTTCAGAAGCCTTGACCAGCGATATTGGCGCGGTTGTTACCAGCTATTGGTTTGAAAAGAGGCCTTGGGAAGAGCCTGAGAAATACTGGGCCCGTTCGCCCTTATCCTTGGTCGGTAAAGTTCGTACCCCAACGATCATCATCACGGGCGAAAGCGATTACCGCACGCCTATGAGTGAGAGCGAGCAATATTTCCAAGCTCTCCAATTACAAGGCGTCGAAAGCGCCTTGGTGCGCCTGCCGGATGCAGGCCACGGCTTTGGTCGTCCCAGCCAGTGGCTGGCGGCAATCTTGAGTACCATTGGCTGGTACGATAGCCATTCCAAGAAGGCGGAGTAGGGGGCTTTCATCCTGTCATCCCCGCCGAAGCAAAGCGCAGAGCGGGGACCACCAAGGACTATGCGGCACAAGGTCCCGGCACGGCTGACGCCGTCCGGGATGACAGCGATTGCTCCCCCTAAATAATCCCCTTAGCCCGTAAGCCCTCAATCTGCGCGTTGGTAAGGCCCAGTAAGCTTTTGAGTTCGGCTTCGGTGTCCGCACCAAGAGCCGGCGGAGCACGGCGTGGAACAGGTGGGGTCAGGCTCATTTTAATTGGGTTGGCGACCACGGGGATGGCCGTGCCGTCGGAGCGGGACATTTCCTGTTGCATGTGGCGCGCGATGACCTGGGGGTCTTGGAAGACTTGATCGATGGTTTGGATCGGGCCGCAAGGCACACCGGCTAGTTCCAAGGTGGCGATCCAAGTGGCAGTCGTCTGGCTAGCCATGACGGGCAGGAGGCCAGCGATCAAACTGTCGCGATGGGCCACCCGCTGTGAATTTGTTGCATAACGGGGGTCTTCGGCCATTTCGGACTGACCCGCTGCCGCGCAGAACTGCTGCCATTGGCCATCATTACCAACAGCCAGAACAATATGGCCATCTTGGCTCGGAAAGACCTGATAGGGCGCTATGTTTGGATGGGCATTGCCGAGACGCTTTGGGACTTGACCCGAGACCAGAAAATTGGCCGCCTGATTGGCTAGAACTGCTGTCTGGCAATCCAGCAACGCCATATCAATGTGCTGGCCTTGGCCCGTGGCCTCGGCGTGGCGCAGCGCAGCCAAGATGGCGATTGTGGAATAGAGGCCTGTGAAGAGGTCAGCGACCGCCACGCCCACCTTCAATGGCTCAGCGCCTGGTGTTCCATCCGCTTGGCCAGTCACGCTCATCAGGCCGCCTGCCGCTTGGACCAAATAATCATAGCCAGCGCGCGGCGCGTAAGGGCCTGTTTGGCCAAAGCCTGTGATCGAGCAATAGACCATTCTCGGATTGAGTTTGGCGACACTTTCATAGTCGAGGCCATATTTGGCCAAACCGCCGGTTTTGAAATTCTCGACCAAAACGTCGTGATGCGGGATTAGGGCCCGTAAAATTTCGCTGCCTTCCGGTGTCGTAAAGTCCAAGGTGAGGGAGGCTTTGTTGCGATTAGCGCAGGTGTAATAGGCGGCATCGCCTTGAGCCCCGCTCTCATCGTTCAGGAATGGCGGGCCCCAACTGCGGGTATCATCGCCGACCCCTGGCTTCTCAATTTTGAGAACTTCTGCGCCCAAGTCACCCAGCGTTTGGGTGGCCCAAGGCCCAGCCAGCACACGGGATAGATCAAGCACCCGAACGCCCGCTAAGGCGAGGGGGGAAGCTGGCAAGGCATTTGATTGCAGTGTTTTGGACATAGGTCGCGTTCTTTTCATTTGCTTCTTTGAAAAGATATATCATTGTAAAGCTTGCTGATACTATCGGATGATCTGGAGAGACAATCAATGACAGCGACCAATGATGCGATGCCAACGGACACTAAAGTTGGTGTCGGTGAATTTAAGAATGGTTGGCCTGTCGTTTTGTCGTCTGCAGTTGGCATCGGGATGGGACTATCTCCACTGCCGTTCTACACCATTGGCGTGTTTGTCGGCCCAATGATCCAGCCGATTGAAAAGGGTGGCTTAGGCTTTACGCCAGAGCAAGTTATGTTGGCGCTACCCATTTACACCATTGGGGCTCTGGTCATGAGCCCCATCATCGGCTTTCTATCCGATCGGGTCGGGGTCAGAAAAGTTGCCTTATGCTCTATCGTGTTGTTTGCCCTGTCATTGGTGGCGCTCGGCCTAAACAATGGGTCGTTTCCACTCTATGCGGCAACTTGGGCCCTGATGGCGGTTGCCGGAGCTGGCACCCTGCCAATCACCTTCACCAGAGCCGTCAACAACTGGTTCTTTGAACGGCGCGGCCTAGCCTTGGGCATCGCCCTCATTGCCACAGGATTATTTGGGACATTGGCCAAGCTTCTTGCGCAGGAGGTTACAACCGTTTTTAATTGGCGCGTAGGTTATGCGGCGGTTGCTTTGTTGCCGCTCCTCATTTCGTTCCCTATCGCGCTCATCGGTTTTCGAGACGTATCGGACCGATCAGCGGCAACCTCTAAAGTCGCAGGGTTGAAAGTCCTGCTCAGCCTCATCGCCGTTCTGGCCTCGATCGCAATGTCGGCGGCAGCGCTCGCCTTTGTCGTGCCTGAGCTGATGCAAAAAGGTCTAAGGCCAGAGCTTTTGGCTGCCACTGCATTCGCCTTAGTTGGTCCAGTCCCTGCCTTTATGATGCTGTTTGGGAATGTTCGAGACACGAGTTATCGGGGGGGCTCAACAGCGTCAAAGGCAGCGGCAGGGGCTGGTTTGACGGCGAAGCAAGCACTTATGGATTGGCGGTTTTGGCTGTTGGCCGTCTCGTTCATCCCCATCTCCTATGCGATTGGTGGGCCAATTCCAAACATAGAACTTGCCTTACAGGCCAAGGATTTTTCTAAGGCCGACGCCGTTGGTCTCGCCTCTTTAATGGGGGTTGCAGTGATTGCCGGTCGTTTGGTGGGCGGCTATTTGATTGATCGTTTTTGGGCACCAGGGATTGCCTTTGTTTTCCTTGCCCTGCCAGCACTAGCCCTATGGATGCTTGGCGCGCCCGAGATTTCGCGAGATCAAGCGATGATCGCTATTTTCATGGTCGGTTTTGGTGCGGGCGTCGAGTATGATTTCATGGCGTATTTGGTCGCCAGATACTTTGGCACCAAGGCCTACGGGGCCATTTATGGCATGTTATACGGCTTCTTCGCCTTAGGTGCTGGCTTTGGCCCAGCGGTGTTTGCCGCCGCAATCCGCAAGGGTGATCTGGAGACGTTTTCGGTCTTCCACAACGCTGCCATCATCCTGATCATTGGATCGGCTCTGTTGCTGCTGCTCGGAAAGTACCGGGAATTCCCGTCGGCGAAGGAAAGCTAGCGAGCGTCTAGGCAGGCCTTAGCAAACACATCCTCAAACATTTGCGTCGTCAGCCGCCCTGTGTTGGTGTTGTAGCGGCTGCAATGATAGCTGTCGTAAATTGTCTTGTCGCCAATTTGATGGACCGCGCCATGAGCGAACTTATAGGCCGAAGGCTTGCCGCCAAGCGCGCGAATGGTTGCTTCATGGCTAATTTTGCCGAGGCAAATGAGGCTCGTGAGGTGCCCAAGTGCAGCAATCTGCGCCTTTAAAAAGGGTGCGCATTGGTTGATCTCAGAAGGCTCCGGCTTGTTGGCAGGCGGCGCACATTGGACAGCATTGGTAATCATCGCGCCCTTAAGCGATAAGCCATCGCCTGCGTGAGCAGCATAGGTGCCTTCTGACAATTCAAAGCGCGCCAGCGTTTGGTAGAGTAGGTCGCCAGCCCAATCGCCCGTAAAAGGCCTGCCCGTTCGATTAGCCCCGGTGCGGCCAGGGGCCAGACCGACGATTAACAGCCAAGCGGCCTTATCCCCAAACGAGGGGGCAGGGCCGTTAAACCAGTCTGGATTCTCGAGTTGATTAGTCGCCCGATAAGCGACCAATCTGGGACAGAGCGGGCAGTCGTGCGTGGGTTGCACAGCTTGTTTGCCAAAAGCCGCTTAAGCTTCAGTCTCGCCTTCGAGCTCGTCTTCCATGCCTTCAAGCTCGTCGTCGAATTCGTCCGAGAATTCTTCGCCTTCAACAGAGCGACCGGGACGGAAATTGGTACGAGGACTTTCAAAGCCATCTGGACGAGGCGGACGACCAATCAGCGCCGATAAATCAGCCAGATCGATGAAGGTGTCGGCTTGACGACGCAGTTCATCAGCAATCATTGGTGGCTGTGTCTTGATCGAGGAAACAACTGAAACCCGTGGGCCACGACGCTGAACAGCTTCGATCAGGACGCGGAAATCGCCGTCACCCGAGAACAAGACGATGTGGTCGACATGGGATGCCAGTTCCATCATGTCGACGGCAATCTCAATATCCATATCACCCTTAACGCGACGGCGACCCAATGTGTCGGTAAATTCTTTCGCAGGCTTGGTGATCACGTTGAAGCCATTATAGTCCAACCAGTCGGCCAAGGGGCGGACCGGGCTATATTCGACATCTTCGAGGATGGCCGTGTAATAACTGGCACGAACGAGACGACCGCGCTTCTTGAACTCTTCAAGAAGCTTGCGATAATCAACATCGAAACCCAAGGTGCGCGCTGCTGCGTAGAAGTTTGCACCATCGATAAACAGAGCGATCCGCTCATTGGGATAAAAAGTCATTGTGACGTCGCCTTCCTCTAAACAATCTTATCCAAAAATGCCTTCAGAGCCTTCTGGAATTTATATTGGCCTAGGATCAAATCTAGGCTTGGGCTCTAAAATACCTCGAGATATCCTCCTCGAAGCCTTAGAGCTGTTATCACAAAATGGAGACTATGTCACCAGTTTGTCATCGTTTTGGTCGACCAAAGCTTGGCCCCCAAATCTCGGAAAACCCGACTATCTAAATGCCGTTTGTCGCATCGAACCTGCAGACACGGACCCATGGGCCCTGTTGCAACGTTGTCAGGTAATTGAAGCGCAGATGAACCGCGTTCGTTCCCTAGATGATCGTTGGGCAGACAGAACCTTGGATCTAGATGTAGTCGATTACAATGGCATTGTTAGTGCCAATTGCAGCCTGATAACATTGCCCCACCCGCGAATAGCAGAAAGAGACTTTGTTTTACTTCCATTGTTAGAAATTGCACCGAATTGGCGACATCCCGTCTGTGGTACGCTAGGTCGGATTCTGCTTAAAAATTTGCAAGACTCAGAGAATCTCAACCATTGCATGCGACTGGCTTGAGCGCAGGGGAGGGCTGGCGACTTCATCTGCGTGCAATGGTTGAGAAACGCCAAGACTTACCGTAAAGAGACTTCTCACTTTCCGACAGGATTAGATATATGGCCCGCGTGACGGTAGAGGACTGCGTTGAACGCGTCCCAAATAGATTCTCTCTGGTTTTGTTTGCAGCGCACCGCGCCCGCCAAATTTCTGGTGGTGCAGCGCTAACGCTCGACCGTGATCGCGATAAAGATCCTGTTGTTGCCTTGCGCGAAATTGCGGATGCTACGGTAGAGACCGAAGAGTTGCGCGATGGCTTGGTGGCTTCGCTGCGTGAAGTGCGCCCACATGCTGTTCGCGAAGAGGAAGAGAGCGATCTCTTGGCTTTGGAAGCCCCTGTGCTCGCAACTGAAGACGACGTGCTGCGCGCCTTGCAGCAAGAGCAAGAAGCAGTCCGCGAAGACCCCTATTGATCTTAAAGGTTCACCATGGACGATGGCAGGGCCTTTGAGACAGTAGAAGAAACTGGGGAATTGCCGTTCCCGGCGCAAATCGTGCGGCCTCCTAGTCGGGGCCGCATTTTGCGTCAATATGAGTTGCTTGATCGCATACGGGCCTATGATCCCCATGTGAATGAAGATGCTATCAACCGCGCCTATGTGTTCGCGATGCAACGCCATGGTAGCCAGTTGCGGGCTTCGGGTGATCCTTATTTTGCTCATCCGATTGAAGTTGCTGGCATTCTGACTGAGCTGCGCCTTGATGCCGCCTCCATCATCACAGGCCTTCTGCACGACACGGTCGAGGACACGACCGCTACGACGGCCGAGATTGGCAAGCTCTTTGGCGATGAAGTTGCCCAATTGGTTGATGGGGTGACAAAGCTTTCCCAGCTGGAATTGAACTCTAACCGCACCAAGCAAGCCGAAAACCTGCAAAAGTTCATCCTCGCCCTGTCGAAGGATGTGCGGGTATTGCTGGTGAAATTGGCCGACCGTCTGCACAACATGCGTACCTTGCACTTCATCAAGAAGCGCGAGAAGCGGGAGCGGATCGCCCGTGAAACAGCGGACATCTATGCCCCCTTGGCGCGGCGCATGGGGATCCAGCGTTTTTCCGGTGAGCTTGAAGAACTGGCTTTCCAGTACCTCCATCCAGAAGCTTGTAAGACGATCAACGAACAGCTGGCCAATTTACGTGCTGAACGATCTGGTGCCGTGGCCGCAGTGACGCAAAAGATTAGCTCTGCACTTGAAGCCGCTGGCATTGAAGCCCGCGTGGTAGGGCGCGAGAAGCGTGCCTATTCAATCTGGAAAAAGCTTGAGCGCAAGTCGATCTCGTTTTCTGATGTCTCAGACCTCTATGGCTTCCGAGTCGTGGTGAAAGATACCGCTCAATGTTACGCAGCCCTTGGCGTGATTCATGAAGCTTGGTCTTGCGTGCCGGGCCGGTTCAAAGATTTTATCTCTGTACCCAAGCCCAATGGCTATCGTTCCATCCACACAGGCGTTGTGGGGCCTAGTGCGACATCGGTTGATATTCAAATTCGGTCAGAAGAGATGAACCGGATCGCCGAGGATGGGGTTGCCGCTCACTGGCGCTATAAAAACAGCACCTATGGCTACCATCCAATCGACACTAAGCAATCCGACCCCTTGGCACCCTTACGAAATCTGGTGGAAATTCTGGAGCATGGCGGCGACCCGGAAGAGTTTCTGGAAAATGCTAAACTTGAAATGTTCCAGGATCAGGTGTTCGCTTTTACGCCAAAGGGCGATTTGATTGTTTTGCCCTATGGGGCCACGCCACTCGATTTTGCTTACGCCGTTCACACCCGCATTGGGGATACGACGGTTGGTGCAAGGATCAATGGGGAAGAGCGACCGCTACGGACGGCATTGTCCAATGGCGACGTTGTGGAGATTTTACGGTCCGATATGCGCAAGCCCGTGGCGGATTGGGAATCAGTGGCGGTCACCGGCAAGGCACGGTCGGCTATCCGTCGTTTGGTTCGGGAAAGTGAGCGTGAGGAATTTGCGACCTTAGGCCGCCGCTTGGCGGGACATGCACTGCGCCGCGTTGGCCTCAATCCAGAGGACATCAACCTAGAGGATGCGCGCCAGAGGCTGAATTACGACACGATGGACGAGCTTTATGCTGCCATTGGGCGCGG
This sequence comes from Aquidulcibacter sp., assembly GCA_027532555.1. Lineage (GTDB taxonomy): Bacteria > Pseudomonadota > Alphaproteobacteria > Caulobacterales > Aquidulcibacteraceae > Aquidulcibacter > Aquidulcibacter rimovensis. The sequence continues at coordinate 81,747 of JAPZTJ010000008.1, read as the reverse complement.
GCGTTTGACGGGGGCTAGTCTCGCAGAAGCGGCAGTTCCCGGCTTTGTGCGCAAAAGTGTCTTGGGTGAGCCAAGGTTTATGATTGATAATGACCATGCGCGCGACTTTGTTCGCGGCTCGGATTTGATGGTCGGCGTCGCCCTGCATTTCATGCCTTGCTGTTCGCCTTTGCCGGGCGACCGGATCGTCGGGGTTCATGTGCCGGATCGTGGCGTGGAAGTGCACACGATCGACTGTGACCATCTGGCTGAGCACGATGCTAATGAAGATCAGTGGATTGATCTTGCGTGGACCGATGAAGCCAAGCGCAATGGGTTGGCCTTGGGTCGCCTTGTGATGAGTTGTGAGAACACCAAGGGCGTATTCGCTCAAGTCGGTAAGATTATTTCTGAATGTGATGGCAATATTACCAATGTGCGCGCTCAAAACCGACGCGAGGACTTCATCGACCTTTTGGTCGATCTCGAAGTGGCGGACTCAAAGCATTTGAACGTGATCGCAGCATCGCTGCGGGCTTTGCCCGTTGTGGTCGATGTTAAGCGGTTACGGGGCTGAACGGACGGCAAGGGACAAGACGATGGCAACCTATTTGGTGACTGGGGTGAACCGCGGGATCGGCCTTGCGTTGGTCGAAGGCTTGTTAGCGCGACGTCACGCCGTGATCGGCACAACCCGCAACGGAGACGCGCCGTTTGAGCATCCTGATTTCCGAGTCTTGGCCTGTGATATCGGTGATACGGCGTCGGTTCGCGCGGCGGCACAAGCTTTATCAGAGCCCATCGACGTCCTGATTCAAAATGCTGGCGTTTTCGGCCCGCGCCAGCAGGAATTAGCCGATCTGGCACCTGATGATTTTCTCGAGGTGCTCAATGCTAATGTGGTTGGTCCGTGGCGGGTGTTGCAAGCCTTTCTGCCGAATCTAAAGCGTTCTAGCCAAGCACGCGTCTTGATGATCTCCTCTGGCATGGGCCGTTTTTCGGGGGCTTCGCAGGGCGCGCCAGCCTATCGTGCGTCCAAGGCGGCCTTAAACAAACTCGTGCAAACTTTTGCGCACGATCTAAAGAGTCACGGCATCGCAATTATTGCGTGTCATCCGGGCTGGGTCCGCACCGATATGGGCGGGGCAGGGGCCGAGATCGATCCGAAGGCGAGCGCGGATGGCCTTATTCAACTTGCCGAAGACTTGCAGCTGTCGGGCACCGGTCGCTTCATGGACTGGACTGGCCACACGCAGGGCTGGTGAAACTAGCTAAGAAAGTGATAATAAGCACCTATGACCAATGACGACGTTCTTTCCATCTTCAAGTCGGCCGGTGGCCTCTTGGAAGGCCATTTCATTTTATCATCGGGCCGTCACAGCCGCACCTTCTTGCAGAAGGCGTTTGTGTTTATGGACCCGCCCGCGACCCAGACCCTGTGCAAGGCCTTGGCCGAGAAAATCAAAGACCGGTGGGGTCAAGTTGATTACGTGGTGTCACCAGCCGTGGGGGCGGTAATTCCGGGCTATGAGACCGCACGGCATTTGGGGGCAAAGGCTGTCTATGTAGAGCGCGAAGACGGCAAGTTCCGCTTGCGTCGCGGCTTTACCCTGCCGGCTGAGGCCCGTGTCGTTATTGTCGAAGACGTCATCTCTACGGGTATCTCCGTGCGCGAGACATTGGAAGCGATCAAGGATGCACCTTGCGTAGTCTTGGGGGCTGCCGTGATCGTGGACCGCAGCGCTGGCCGTGCCGATGTGGGCTGCGAACTGGTGGCTTTAGCCTCCATCGAAGTCGAGAGTTTTGCGCCGGATGAAATTCCAGATGATTTGAAGGCCATTCCCGCCATCAAACCGGGCAGTCGGGCGCTCTCTCAAGGCGCATCCGCATGAGTTTTGACCATCGCTTGCGCCTTGGGATCAATATTGATCACGTGGCGACGATCCGAAATGCGCGGGGCGGGCCCCATCCTGATCCGCTGCGCGCCGCCCAGATGGCAGCGAAGGCTGGAGCAGATGGTATCACCCTTCACTTACGCGAAGATCGCCGTCACATTCGCGACGAAGACCTTGAGAAATTTATCGCGCAAGTTGAGTTGCCCATCAATCTTGAGCTAGCCGCTACCGAGGAAATGCTCGACATCGCGCTGCGCCATCCCACACATGCGGTATGCATCGTGCCGGAAAAGCGCGAGGAGCGGACAACCGAAGGCGGCCTTGACGTCGCGCGTTTGCATAATTCGATTGCGCCGATGGTACGCAAGCTTGCAGCCGCTGGACGGCGCGTATCACTGTTCATTGAGCCTGACCCCATTCAATTGGCCGTTGCCGAAGCAATGGGCGCGCAAGTGGTCGAGCTTCATACGGGGGCTTATGCCGAAGCTGCACTTGAAGGACATGTAGCGGAAGCCGAGCAGATTGTTGAAAAGTTAGCGGAGGCAGCGCGGATCGGCACAGCGCGCGGTCTAGAGGTGCATGCCGGCCACGGCCTTACTTTTGATAATGTGAAGCCAATTGCGGCCATTCCAGAGTTGGTTGAATTAAATATTGGTCATTTCATCATAGGTGAAGCAATTTTCATTGGCCTTGAAGATGCCATTGGCCGTATGCGTCGCCTTATGGATGAAGCGCGCGCATGATTGTTGGAATTGGCTCAGACCTGTGTCGGATCGACCGGATTGAGAAGACGTTGTCGCGCTTTGGCGGCCGCTTTGAAGCCCGCTGCTTTACCGCAGGCGAGCAAGCGCGTGCCAACCGACGCCCAGCCAAACGGGCAGACACTTATGCCAAGCGTTTCGCCGCCAAAGAAGCTTGTTCGAAGGCGCTGGGAACGGGCATGCGGCGCGGTGTTGCTTGGCGCGACATGGAAGTCGTCAATTTGCCAACTGGCAGACCGACTTTGAGTTTGACGGGCGGCGCGCTAAAGCGGTTGCAAGAACTGACACCACCGGGCTTTGCGGCTGACATTCATCTTAGTCTGACCGATGACCACCCTCTGGCTATGGCCTTTGTGGTTATCGGCCTGCGGCCCCTAGAAACAAATTGAAAAGAAACGAATCTGATGGTTGACACAACGAACTCTAAGGCTGCTTCGAAGAAGGCGGTGAAACCAGCGCCACAGGGCGACAGCCTGATTGAAAGCGTCAAGACTGTTATTATGGCCTTGAGTATCGCACTTTTCTTGCGGATTTTCTTGTTTCAGCCTTTCAACATTCCCTCAGAATCTATGCGGCCCGGCCTTTTGGTAGGCGATTATCTTTGGACGTCGAAGTGGGACTATGGCTATAGCAATGCGTCCATTCCGTTCTCGCCAAAGATCCTGAATGGCCGTGTCCTTGGTCATACGCCAGAACGGGGTGACGTGGTGGTTTTCAAGCTGCCTGCCGATCCGCGTCAGGACTACATCAAGCGGTTGATCGGCATGCCAGGGGATCGGATCCAAGTCGTCGGCGGACAGGTTATCTTGAATGGTACGCCTGTCAAACAAGAGATGTTAGAGCCTGAGACCATCACCGAACAGAATGGCAATATTCGCACGACAACACGCTTTCGCGAAACCCTGCCGAATGGCCGAAGCTATGTGACCTATGATTATGAAACCAATGGCATGTTTGACGATACCCAAGTCTTTGTAGTGCCTGAAGGCCATTATTTCATGATGGGCGACAATCGCGATAATTCGACCGACAGCCGGGCTGATCCAATCCTACAATCTGGTGTTGGCTTCGTGCCAGCTGAAAACCTCGTTGGCCGTGGCCGGATTGTGTTGCTCTCATTTGATGAGACCACCCGTTTCTATCTGCCTTGGACTTGGTTTACGGGCTTGCGGTGGGATCGGCTCGCTGTCCCCATTCGATGACGCGAGACGCTAAACTTCAGGCGCTACAAGAGAAGATCGGGTATCAATTTTCAGACCGATCCCTGTTAGAGCGCGCCTTTACCCATAAGTCGCGTGGCGATGGTCAGCCGGGCTTTGCCCATAATGAGCGCTTGGAGTGGCTTGGAGACCGGGTCTTGGGCCTTATGGCGGCCGAGCGCCTGTTTGAACGTCAAGGCCGCGCCGAAGAGGGTGAACTAACGAGGCAATTCAATGCCGTCGTGTCAGGCAAGAATTGCGCAGATGCTGCGCGCAGCATTGGCATGGCTGAGCTGATGGTGGTCTCTCGCGGTTTCAGCGCAGATGCGGTTGCGGAAAATGATTCCATTCTGGGTGACGCGTTTGAGGCATTGATGGCCGCACTCTGGTTGGACGGCGGCCGACCGGCGGTGCAGGGCTTGTTTGAACTTGCTTGGGAGGCTGGCCAGCAAGAGCCATCGGGTCTTCATCGCAATCCAAAAAGTGCGCTTCAAGAATGGGCGCAGAAGCGCGGCTTCCCGCCGCCAGTTTATCAGGTGCTTGAACGCGATGGCCCTGACCATGCGCCTCGTTTTGTGATAGAGGTCAAAGCTGGGACCCATGTTGCAACAGCAGAGGGATCTTCGAAACAAAATGCAGAGCGGGCTGCGGCCCAAGCGCTTCTGAAGCAAGGCGGATTACGTGTCTGAAAATAGTGAAACTACACCCATCTCAGCAGGGTCAGAGAAGGCCCGCTGTGGCTTTGCCGCCATTCTGGGTGCACCAAATGCGGGCAAATCAACCTTAGTCAATGCGCTTGTTGGCCAGAAGATTTCGATTGTCACCCAAAAGGTACAAACCACTCGCTTCCCGGTGCGTGGCGTTGCCATTCATGGCGATGCTCAGATTGTTTTGGTGGACACGCCAGGCGTGTTTACGCCCAAGCGGCGCCTTGATCGCGCCATGGTCGCTTCTGCTTGGGGGGGCGCAGCCGATGCAGATGCTTTGGTTCACGTGGTTGATGCGCCAGCCGCCAGCCGGATGGCCGAAAATCGCGGTGATGGCAGCGACAAGCGGACGTTTGAGGATGTGCAGCAGGTTATCGAGGGGCTGCAAAAGCAAGGGCGCAAAGCGATCTTGGCACTGAATAAGGTCGACGTCCTTGAACGCGCGAAGCTGCTCGACCTCTCGCAAGCTTTCTTTGAGAAGGACGTTTATGATGAGGTAGTGATGATTTCGGCGCTGAAGTCATCGGGCCTTAAACGCCTCAATGATCTGTTGGGCGAGCGTATGCCGTTAGGGCCGTGGCTCTATCCGGAAGATCAAGTGGCTGACACCCCCATGCGTGTGATGGCGGCCGAAATCACGCGCGAAAAGGTGTTTCTGCGTCTGCACGAGGAATTACCCTATCATGCAACCGTTGAAACCGATGCTTGGGCAGAGAAAAAGGATGGCTCGGTTCGCATTGACCAGACCCTCTATGTGATGCGGGACGGCCATAAGGGCATCGCCATCGGTAAAGGCGGTGAGACCTTGAAGTGGATATCGCAAAACGCACGCAAAGATATTGCTGAAGCGATTGAAAGGCCGGTCCACTTGTTCCTGCATGTCAAAGTACGCGAGAATTGGATTGACGAGCGCTCGCATTACACCGCTTTGGGCCTCGACTTCGATGCCTAGAGGCCGTCCATGAGCGCGTGGACAGGCAATGCAATCGCCTTGTCGGCGCGACGCTTTGGCGAAAATGATGTCATTTTAGATGTCTTAAGCGACCAAGTCGGCCGGGCTTCAGGGCTTGTCTATGGCGGAGCCGGCAAGCGCAAGCGTGCTTTGATTGAACCCGGTACCCGCCTGCATCTGGTGTGGAAGTCTCGTCTTGAAGATCAACTTGGATTCTTCGATGAGATGGAGGGTAGGGGCGGTGGTCCGGCCGACGTGATGGATGATGCAGCCGCACTAGCCGCACTTTCTTGTGTGGCAACGCTTCTTTTGGAGGTGGCCCCAGAGCGTCAGCCCTGTGTCGGTCTGTTTGAAGCGACCGAGATTTTGCTTCAAGCCCTTAGCGACAGCCAAGGTTGGCCCGCCCTTTATATCCGCTGGGAAATGGGGCTTCTGGCCGAGATGGGCTATGGCTTAGATCTTTCGCAATGCGCTCTAACGGGGTCTCCCGACGACCTTGCTTGGGTGAGCCCGAAAACTGGGCGGGCGGCATCGCGCGCAGCAGGTGAGCCGTTCGCCGACAAATTGCTTGTATTGCCGCCGTTCTTGCTCGGTGGGCAGAATAGACCTGTTAGCGGCGATGTCGCAGACGGTTTTGCGCTAATGGGACACTTTATTGAGCGTGAATTGCTCAACCCGGTGCGGAAGACCATGCCAGAGGCGCGTGCACGCTTGATCTTCGCATTGGGAAAGACAGGTCGGCTATAGGCCTAGGCCGCCTTGGCTTTTGTCAATTCTTCTTGGCTGACCCGATTGCGACCATTGCGCTTAGACGCATAGAGCGCCGCGTCGGCACGTTCGACCATATCGGTTGGCTTTTCGCTTGGACGGCGTTGAGCAACACCCAGCGATACCGTGATTTTGCCCAAGTCCTCGTTCGAAGCGCGACGCACCAAGCGTTTTCCTTCAACGGCTTGGCGGATCTTTTCGGCAATCCCCATAGCTGTCTTCCGGTCTGTCATCGGGGCGATCATCGCGAATTCTTCCCCACCCAAGCGGGCAACGATACCGCCTTTGGGCTTTGCGCGGTCCATGACGGTCGCGACAAAGCGGATAACCTGATCGCCAGTCTGGTGCCCGAATGTATCATTAATGCGCTTAAAGAAGTCGATATCCGCCATAATGACGGTCACGGGGCCAGAACCGCGATCAGACGCCGTGGCCATTTCAACCAGACGGCTCTCAAATTCTTTGCGGTTTGCGAGGCCCGTCAGTGAGTCCGTTGCGGCTTCAATCCGCACTTGTTCCAATTGCACGCGCAGAGCTTCAATCTCGACGCTGGATTCAGCAAGCTTGGTTTCAAGGTGCTTGGATTGAGCGGCCATTTCACCTGTCGCATCAACCAGACTATCAACTAAATCACGAGTGATTAGCGGGCTTTCCGATTTAGCGAGTTCTTGCTTGGCCACTTCCAATTGTTCGCCATAGGCCTTGGTTTTGATCCCAGCATTCAACAAGCCTTTGCGGACATCTGCCATTTCGGCGGCCATTTTGCCACCGGCCTTTATCATGCGCGATCCAATGGCGATGTCTTCAAAATACTTGATGTAAAGCTGGTCGCAAACATGGTCGTCAATCACACGCTTGGCTGCGATCATCATCTCAAGCTCAGCGCGCAACTCTGCTTGCACTAAAGAATGATAGGCCAGCCATACGGCATAGTTTTCTGGCGATGGGGTGATTTTTCGCTCTCTGAGCGATTGAAGCGCAGCATCAGCTATCGCCATTCCTTGTTCGCCGACTAGGTTTTCAACCACTTTTTCCACCGCAGACCTTTTGTTTCTGCGTCTATGTAACCGTGTCAGTATGGAGATTGCGTAAACTTGGTCACTTATTTTACTTGTAGACTTGGAAAAAACTGCAATTCGTGCGCATAGAGACTGTCGAAAAAGCGCCGCGTGGCGGAAATAAAAAACTTAGGGAGCCATTATCATGAACGACATGACCTTCTCAGTACGTGGAGACAGCGAGACCATCGCGAGATTGAACCAGATCCTAGCCATCCAGAAGGCGGCCCAATTGCGTGATGGGATTCCTTCAGCAGAGGTGCGGATCAACCGGATTGATCGTTGTATTGGGTTGCTGGTCGATCATGCGGAGCAAATCGTCGATGCTTTGTCAGAAGATTTCTCGTGCCGCGCACGTGAGACCAGTCTGGTAACGGATGTCGCCAGCTCGCTCGGCCCCCTTAAGGATGCCAAGGCACAATTGTCAAAGTGGATGCGCCCTGAAAAGCGCAAGACCTCGCCCTCGCTCTTAGGCTTATTGGGCGCAAAGGCTGAAGTCCGCTACCAGCCTAAAGGCGTTGTCGGCGTTATCGCCCCATGGAATTTCCCAGTTAATCTGACATTTGCGCCCCTCGCGCAGATCTTGGCTGCTGGCAATCGAGCGATGATCAAGCCGTCGGAATTGACACCGGCTACATCAGAATTGATGCGCCAGATGTTTGCAAAGGCGTTTTCTGAAGAAGAGATCGCGGTGATTACGGGTGGGCCCGATGTCGGCCAGGCCTTCTCGCGATTGGCTTTTGACCACATGATTTTTACAGGCGGAACGTCGATTGGCCGTCATATCATGCGTGCAGCTTCTGAAAACCTTGTACCTGTGACGCTGGAATTGGGCGGGAAGAGCCCGGTGATTGTATCGCGCTCCGCCGATGTCGCCACGACTGCGGACCGAATTATGACCGGTAAGACCCTGAATGCCGGACAAATCTGTTTGGCACCGGACTATTTGCTGGTGCCATCGGAAAAGCGCGATGAACTCGTCGGTGCTTTGACCAAATCCGTGACTGCCATGTATCCAAAATTACGTGACAACCCCGACTACACGGCCATCATCTCACCACGCCACTTTGACCGGATTCAAGCTTTGCTGACCGATGCCAAAGAAAAGGGTGCGACGATTGTGGAGATTAATCCCGCAGGTGAAGACTTCTCCACCCAAAATGGCCGCAAGATTCCTCCAACCTTGGTTCTCGACACCACCGACGACATGAGCATCATGCAGGAAGAGATCTTTGGCCCGGTTCTTCCGATCAAAACCTATTCCGATGTCAAAGAAGCCGTTGGCTATGTGAATGCTAATGATCGCCCGCTTGGCCTGTATTACTTTGGTGCTGACCCAAGTGAGCAGGAATATGTTCTGACTAACACCACGTCAGGCGGTGTTACGGTCAATGACGTGATCTTCCACATTGCCATGGAAGATTTGCCATTCGGCGGCATCGGCCCATCTGGCATGGGGTCCTATCATGGTCATGACGGTTTTAAGGAATTCAGCCATGCGCGGTCGGTTTACAGCCAATTGAAAAAGGATCTGGGGCCAATGAAGGCCTTGCGTCCACCTTATGGCAAAGGCATTCGCGACTATATCGCCGCTCAAATCAAGCGCTAAAGTTATAGCGTAAAGTCAAAAAAAGGCGCGGGACCCAAAGGTCTCGCGCCTTGTTCTTGTTGAGCCAGTTCTAGAGTTAAGGTTTGATCATCGAGAAATGGCCAACATCGATGCGGCCCGTCCGGAAACCAGCCTCGCAATAGGCTAGGTAAAAACGCCACAATTGCTTGAAACGCTCATCAAAGCCCATGTCCTTGATATGGATCCATTCCGCCAAAAAGGTCTTTGCCCAAGCAGCTAGGGTGTCCGCGTAGGACAGACCGAAAGCGGCCGTGCTCTGCCAGACCAAGCCGGCACGTGCCACTTCCAACTTGAGACGTGGAACGCTGGGTAACATGCCGCCCGGGAAGACATAGCTTTGGATGAAGTCCGCCCGGCTGCGATATCCTTCAAACAAGCGCTCATCGATCGTGATGATTTGCAGGCCAGCTTTACCGCCGGGCTTCAAGACTGAATTGACCTTATCGAAATAGGTCGACCAATATTGTTCGCCGACAGCTTCGAACATTTCGATCGACACAACCGCATCAAACTGGCCTTCGATATCGCGATAATCCATCAGCTGGATTTCCGCCAGATCGCTTAAGCCAGCTTTGGCTAAGCGTTCGGTCGCATATTTGTACTGCTCTTCCGAAATGGTGACGCCGGTAACACGCGCGCCATACTCGCGGGCAGCAAATTCGGCAAAACCGCCCCAGCCGCATCCAATCTCGAGGACATGCTGGCCAGCCTTCAGACTGACTTGTTCTGCCAAGGCGCGGTATTTGTTCATCTGTGCGCTGGTCAAATCCTGACCGTCTTTTTCATAGACGGCGGATGAGTAGGTCATGCTTGGGTCAAGCCAGCGCGAATAGAAGTTATTGCCCAGATCATAATGGGCGAGAATATTTTTCTTTGAGCCAGTCTTGGTGTTGCGCTTCAAAAACTTGTGACGGAAATTATTGATCACCGCCCACAACGGTCCACCGATCAACAGCTTCGGCATCAAATCAAGGTTGGACGAGAAGACTTCCAGCAATACAGCAAGATCGGGCGTGTCCCACTCGCCAGCCATCAAGCCTTCTGCAAAGCCAATGTCACCTTGAGCGGCAACGCGTTTGATAAAGCTGAAGTTTATGATTTGAAGCACGGCACTTTTGCCGGGCTTCTCACCTTGGAAAATCAATCTGCGACCATCAGGCAACCACACATGGATTTCGCCTTCGACGATGTTGCTCATCGCCACTGCCGCCATTTTAAAGGCCATCGGGACTTGGCGAAGTTGGCGCGCCAATTTTGGCGTCATGATCACAGTACTGGCGTTTTGATCGTCACTCATGGGGAGATGGAATCCTGCTTAATCTGGCAACACTGGCGGAAATGGGCGGTTTCGGTTTGTGGTAATAGCGTGCACCTTTTACCAATAATTTCAAGGCTTCCCAGTGAATGCCTAAGACAACTTTGAACGTCAAGAACGGAATCGAAAAAAAAGCGCGCGCCAAATTTTTGTCATTCAACGCTTCTCTACGCAATTTGAGCGTGGCCAGATGATCTCGCACTGCTTCTGAGTATTTATCGATTGTAAGAGACATAGCTTCGCCACTGGTCCGCAGGGTAAACGCATAACGGCCCGACACATCGAAGAAAGGTGAGACGTGAAAGATTTTATCGGCTTCTTGGTGTTCTACCCCATGTCCGCTTGCGGGGGCGACATAGCTGTGCGTTTCGCCAAAGGTGTTGTTCACCTCATAGATAACGGCAGCCAAGTTTAGATCGTGATGATAAACGAGGAAGACCGAAATCGGATTAAACACAAATCCAAGGACACGCGGGAAGGTCAATAGATGGATTGGCCCGCCATCATAAGCAATTTTGGCTGCAGACACTTGGGCCTCAACCCAAGTCCGTAAGGACCCACCGGTACGGTCGCCGTGGTCTTTGTCATAAAAGGCCAGTGGCGCAAACCGATTGTGCGCCATCCATTTTAAACCTCGAAATTGCGCACCTGGGTCGTCTACGTCAATCAAGACCTGATAGAGGTCATAAGCCAAGCGATGCTCAAACGGCTGGAAGCGGACATGTGTGGTCCGGCCTCGCATCAGTCCAAGGTTGGTCATCTCGGTCACAATGCTGCTTCAACCTCATGTGCGGGTTCATCTTGTCTCATAGCCATAGCCGAATGCGATCTCGATGGTAGCTCGCGCACAATATCGTCATCAACGAAAGTCCAAGGGATTTGGCCGCCCAATTTTAGGGCGACCCGCAGGCCTGCCCGCAAGCCGTCTTCATGGAAGCCATATCCCTGCCAAGCCCCGGCAAACCAAGTCTTCTTAACGCCTTGGATCGACAGGATTTGGCGTTGCGCTTGTGCCGCTGGGGCATCAAATTGAGGGTGGGCATAATTGAAGCGGGCAAACACTTTGGTCTCATCCACGGGCTTTGCCGGGTTCAAGGTTACAAATAGCGGACAATTGCTGTCTTGGCCTTGCAGACGGTTCATCCAATAGGTGAGCTCTATGGGCGCAGCCGGGTCACCTCTCGATACATTCCAACTCGCCCAAGCCGCTTTTCGGGTTGGCATATAGCTGGCGTCCCGGTGCAAGATTGCTTCATTTGGCGCATAGCGGACGGCACCGAGAATGGCGGTTTCTTGTTCCGTGGCGTCTGCCAAAAGAGCAAGAGCCTCATCAGAGTGGCAGGCGAGGATAACTTCATCGAACCGATGGGTGGTCCCCCCTACAATCACATCCACGCCCTTTGCGTCGCGGCGAATTTGGGTCACTGCAGAGCTCAAGTGGACGCGGTCGCCCAAGGCCTCAGCAAACTTTTCGACATAGCGGCGCGAACCACCGGTCACAGTGCGCCAATTGGGCCGTTCAAAATGGACGAGGCGGTGATTATTGAAGAAACGAACAAAGCTTGCGGCGGGATAGTCCAGCATACCCGTCTCAGGCGTTGACCAAATGGCCGCGCCCATTGGCACGAGGTAGCGTTCCAAAAAGCGCTGCGACAGCCCCAGCTTGGCGCTATATTGGCCTAAACTCATCGTCTGAAGGGCTTGATCTTGAACGTCTTTTTGGGCTTGAGAGTTAAAGCGCAGCATATCTGCCAACAATGCCCAGTGACTGAGATCAAAGGCATTGCGCTTCCAAGCGAAATAGCCTGGTGCGCCATCTGAACCCCATTCACTTCCTGGGCGGCCATCGCGCACCGAAAAGCTCATATCCGACTGTTGGGTTGGTACGTTCAGAGCCTCAAATAGCGCGATCAGATTGGGGTAGTTCAAGGCATTATAGACGATGAAGCCTGTATCAACGTCCAAGGTCTTGCCATCATAGTCTACAGTCACGGTGTTGGAATGCCCGCCTAAGCGTGCCTCCTTTTCAAATACAGTCACCTCATGCTGATCCTTCAAGGCCCAAGCGGCTGAGAGGCCCGTAATCCCTGTGCCAATGATCGCGATTTTCATACTAGGTCTCCAGTGGTGCTCTGCTTAAGGCTGGCGAGGGCATCTAATGCGCGCTTGCGGCCTTTTTCATGATTGACGATGGGCAGAGGATAAGTCCGCCCGAGATGTACCCCTGCCATGCGAAGGGTTTCGGTTGGGCATTCGAACGGGCGGTGAAGGAATTTGTTGGGAAGTTTCGCCAACTCTGGCACCCAAGCGCGCACAAAATGCCCATCTGGGTCGAATTTTTCGCCTTGCGACATGGGGTTAAAGATACGGAAGTAAGGGGCAGCATCGGCACCACAGCCTGCAACCCACTGCCAACCAGCCGCATTATTGGCAACGTCTGCATCCACCAATGTATCCCAGAACCAAGCTTCGCCCACGCGCCAATCTTCCAACAAGTGTTTGACTAAGAAGGAAGCAACAATCATGCGCACACGATTATGCATCCACCCTGTTTTCCATAATTGACGCATGCCTGCGTCCACAATGGGGTAGCCTGTTTGTCCGCGTTGCCAAGCCCGCTGTGCGGATGGATCGTTTTTCCAAGGAAAGCTGCGAAACGCTTCCTTCCAACTTTCCTGTGGAAAATCCTCGTAGTGATAGATCAACTGGGTCGAAAACTCGCGCCAGCCTAGCTCAGACAGAAAGACTTGGCCGTCATGTTGTAGGATAGGATTGGCCCGCATGGCTTCGCGCGCGGCATTCCACACCCGGCGGATCGAGATTTCGCCAAAGTGCAGGTGGGGCGATAGCAAGGAGGTCGCAGGTTTGCTCGGAATGTTTCGTCCTTCGCCATAGCCCAAGAGTGCCTTGTCGATAAAATGCGCTAGCCGCTTTTGGGCACCGGCTTCGCCTGGCTCCCAAGTCTCGCTCAAGCCGCCGGACCAATCAGGCGCTTGGGGGAGCAAGGCCCAGTCTTCCAATGTGTCTGAATGGACATTAAACGTGTTATGGCCTTTTAAGGGTGGGGCAGGGGCTGCATGCTCTGCCCAAGCGTCACACATTGGCTGGGCTGCTCTGAAAAATGGCGTGAAGACTTTGAAGGCTCCGCCAGCTCCGGTTTTCACTTCCCAAGGCTCGGTCAGAACCTGTGCTTTGTGGCTACCAACTTCTAGGCCTGAATTCGTCAGCTCTGCTTTGATGGCTACATCAACGGGGCGCGACCAAGAATAATAGCGGCGGTTCCAATGGACAGAGTTAGCGCCGAGCTCCTTAGCTAGGGCGGGGATGAGCTTACGCGGATCGCCCTGTTGCAAGATCAGGCTAATCCCGTGGTCGGCAAGGTCAGCTTTTAGACGCATGAGGCTGTGATGCAGCCACCACTTTAAGGCCCCGCCAAGCGGCCTGCCCAAGTCTTCGCCGCTTTCGAGAATATAGACCGCACAGACTGGGCCAGCTTGGGCAGCGGCAGCCAAAGCTGGATGATCATCAATCCGTAAGTCTTCGCGAAACCAGACAAGAGACGGGCGCGCAGCGGGGGAATGGCCGGATGAGGCAGGTTGCATATGTCTATCTACGTGTGAAGCGTGGGGCCGGATTGCTGGGGGCTGTTTATGATCAAATCAGGCCAAGGCCTTGTGTCAGTCGGACGATTTCACCAACACATAGGTTCCAGGCGCATCACCAATAACGGCAACTTCATGATCTCCTGGCACGCGCGCTGGTACCTGCGGCCCAGATAGTTCGCCCAGCCATTTCGCCCAATCTGGCCACCACGAGCCCTTATATTCAACCAGTTCGGCCTGCCATTGGTCGGCCGTGTCTGGCAGCTCTTTCATGGTTTCAGGCGGCAGCCAGTGCTGATACTTTTTTGCTTCTGGATGATTGATCACACCTGCAATATGTCCAGACCCCGCAAGGATCATACGAACAGGCCCACCAAATAGCTTGGCTCCACGATAGATCGACCGCCACGGCGCGATGTGGTCCTCTTTCGAGGACTGCATATAGATGGGGGTATCTACGTCCTTGAGGTTCAATCGATAACCAGACAAGGTCATCTCACCTCGGCTCAAACGGTTCTGGCGGTAGAAATTATCCAGATAATAAAGATGCAGCGCCTTTGGCATCCGCGTCTGGTCAGCGTTCCAGAACAAAAGGTCAAAAGGCTTTGGGTCTTTGCCCAACAGATAATTATTGACGACAAATGACCACACAAGGTCATTGGCACGCAAGAAATTAAAGGTCTCGCCCATGACGGTTGCATCAAGCACGCCACCAGCATGCTCAATCTCATCCTTGATATATTGGATGGCCGCATCATCGGTGAAGACTTTAAGGTCACCCGCCTCTTCAAAGTCGGATTGGGAGGCAAAGAAAGTTGCCGAGTTGATGCGCTTGTCACCTGTTTGCGCCATCACCGCCATCGTTGAGGCTAAAAGCGTGCCGCCAATACAATATCCGACCGTATTGACTTTATCGTGACCTGTCGCACGCGTGACCACGTCTAGCGCTTCGTAAATGCCCAGGCGGGAATAGTCTTCAAACGTCTTCTCGGCATGTTCAACGCCGGGATTGAGCCAGGAGACGACAAATACGCTGTGACCCTGCTCAGTCAGCCACTTCACCATGGAATTGTCTTGGCGCATGTCCAGGATATAAAATTTATTGATCCAAGGTGGGAGGAATAGGATTGGGGTGGCAAAGACCGTAGGCGTTACTGGATCATATTGGATGATCTCTAGAATTTCACCTCGATGGATAACTTTGCCCGGCGTGATAGCGATATTCTCGCCGATCTTGAACGGTCGCTCATCGACTTGGGCCGGGGTGAGGCGACCGTGCCCGCGTTTGAGGTCTTGTTCTAGATTAGCAAGGCCGCGCAATACGCTTTGCCCACCTGTGCGCAATGCCTCGCGCAGCGCGACAGGATTGGTCATCAAGAAGTTAGAAGGGGCAAAGGCGTCGGCAAATTGCTTGTTAAAAAAGGTCGCCTTGCGGCGTGTCATATCGTCGATGCCATCGACATGATCAATCAAGCCCGTGAACCAGTTTGCTGTGTGCAAATAGGTTTTCTGCAAAAGATTGAACATGGGTAGCTTTTGCCAATCGGGATCCACAAAGCGCTTATCGGCATATTTGGGGTCTGGCTTGGTCTCTGCTGTGCCATCATTCAAACTGGACTTGATCGCATCCGCCCAAATCTCTGCAAAGCCTTGCCAAAGCTCTTGCTGGGCAGCCATGAGCTTTTCGGGATTGCCCGCGAGGCGCGTCGCCACATCGGCAGCATAGGGTGCAAGACCATAGGGGTCGGCGCGCAGAGGCCGCGCATCTTCGGCCATAACCCCATCAACGGCCGATGCGCCCAGCGCACCCATCCGAGTAACCGCATCGCCCAAGTTCCGCGTCAGAGTTTCGAGGGTATCGAGATTTTGTGCTTGCAGCACATCCATCAGACTCTCAGCTTCAGGAGCCTTTGAGGTGGGGCGTTCTGTTTCAGGCTTAGGAGGGGCCTTGTTAGCATCCTGGCCATCCGATTTTTGTTTAGCCATTATCTTTGCCCCGTCATTTCTGCCAATTCGCCGCGATTATCATGAATTTGTGCACTATTTGCCTTGCAGCAAACACCGCAGCGGCGCAATAAAACACTGTAGCGATTTGCGGTTTGAACTTCCACTGCTTATGGCTCTAAACCTTGAGCGGCAACATCACTCGTTTAGATCGTGATGTCCCTGCCGTTGGCCCAGATGTGACACAGGAAAGTGCTCCGGCGATGCGGATTAAAGCGAAATCAGCCTACGTCCAATGTAAGCGCCCATTTTGGCGCATGCCGAAGGTGATTGCGCTTGGGTTCCTTTTTATGCCGCTCTGCGCGTGTCAGTCGCTCGACCAAGAAGAAGGCTTCTTGCCAGACACAATCCGCTCCGCCGGTGCCGTGCTGAAGCCGGGGGATTATCCCGATCTAACGAAAATCCCCGATACTCCTAAAGATTTGCCTAACCAAAAGTCATGGGCAAATTTGCAGGCTGGTTTACAGGCAGATGCCAAGCGTCTCGAAGCCAACCCAAATTCCAAGCCAATGCCGGCCGAAGAGATTGACCAAACTTGGGCAAAGGCTGCGAGGCAAGCCATTGATTCTAACTCTGCCTCGGCACAAACCGCACAAACGGATGCGGAGTCTGACGCGTGGGCAGCGGCCGCACGAGCTAAGATGGAGGCGGATATTGCGCGTCTGCCTCCAACGTAGTCTCGCGCATTAGAGCATACCCCTGACAAAAAGGGGGCAAATAGTCCCCACATGAAATAAAGGTTTTCCGCCATGATCGGCGATTTTTATAAAATTAAGCGCCTGCCTCCCTATGTGTTTGAGGAAGTTAACAAACTCAAGGCCCGTTTGCGAGCAAACGGGACTGACATCATTGACTTCGGCATGGGCAATCCTGATTTACCGGTGCCGGAACATATTGTGGAAAAGCTGGTTGAAACAGCGCGAAAGCCGCGCAGCAATCGCTATTCTGCTTCTCGAGGTATTCCGGGCCTACGTCGCGCTATGGCCGGCTATTATGACCGCCGTTTTGGCGTCAAGCTCAATCCAGACACCGAGATTGTCGCGACTTTGGGTTCAAAAGAAGGCTTTGCAAACCTAGCACAAGCCATTTGTGCGCCCGGCGATGTGGTGATTGCCCCAAATCCTTCTTACCCCATTCATGCGTTTGGCTTCATCATGGCGGGCGGCGTCATTCGCTCGATCGAGGCCCACAGTCCAGAGCAATATTTGGCAGGCATCAGCCGGGCCGTGCGCCACTCGGTGCCACCGCCGATTGCAATGATCGTCTGCTATCCCGCCAATCCAACCGCTCAAGTGGTGGAACTAGACTATTATAAAGAGGTCGTGGCGCTCGCCAAAAAGCACAATATGCTGGTGATCTCTGACATGGCCTATTCGGAAATCTATTTCGATGAATCCAAGCCGCCGCCAAGCATTTTGCAAGTCGAGGGTGCCAAGGACGTGGTGGTTGAGGTCAACACCTTGTCGAAAACCTATTCCATGGCAGGCTTTCGCGTAGGCTTCGCATTGGGCAATGAACGCGTAATTGCTGCTCTTGCTCGGGTGAAATCCTATTTGGACTACGGGGCCTATACGCCTGTGCAGGTGGCGGCGGTTGAAGCCTTAAATGGGCCGCAGGAGTGCGTGGCCGAGATGCGGGCTATTTACAAGGCACGTCGTGACGCGCTGATTGACTCCTTCTCGCGGGCTGGCTGGGATGTTCCAGAGCCCCAAGCCTCGATGTTTGCTTGGTCCTTGATCCCGGAGAAGTTTAGAGGACTGGGTTCAGTTGAATTCTCCAAGCGATTGGTGGAAAAGGCTGGCGTCGCTGTCGCCCCCGGGGCAGGCTTTGGCGAGTATGGCGATGAATATGTGCGCATTGCTCTGGTTGAGAACGAGCAAAGAATTCGCCAAGCCGCGCGTGCCGTGCGGAAGTTTTTGACCGAGGAGAGTGGGTCTTTATAGACCTGTTCTCTGATCTAGTCGCAATCAACGGGCCTTTGTGCCTGATAGAGAGATTTACATGGGTGTCTTGAGAATTGGGATTGCCGGCCTCGGTACAGTCGGTGGCGGGCTTCTAAAGCTGGCATACGGGCAGGGGCCCCTGGCGTCGACCGTGAAAGTGACTGGCGTATCTGCGCGCACCAAAGGGCGCACGCGCGAGGTCGACATTTCTGGCATTGCTTGGTTCGATGATCCGGTCGCACTCGCTTCCAGTCCTGACATTGACGTGTTTGTCGAACTGATGGGCGGTTCTGAAGGTAGTGCGAAGGCTGCGGTCGAGGCTGCTCTAACCGCTGGCAAGCACGTGGTGACGGCCAATAAGGCTCTGTTGGCGGAACATGGCGCGGCACTTGCCGCACTTGCCGCAAAGCATGGTGCTGAGATTCGCTATGAGGCTGCCGTAGCTGGCGGCATTCCTGTGATCAAAGCCCTGCGTGAAGGCTTGGCCGCCAATCATATCACAGCGGTCAGTGGTGTGTTGAACGGCACGTGCAATTACATTCTGACCGAGATGGATTTGACTGGGCGCAGCTTTGGTGAAGTCTTGGCCGATGCGCAGCGCCTAGGCTACGCTGAAGCTGATCCGACACTCGATGTCTCTGGCGCTGATGCTGGGCATAAGCTGGCTATTTTGTCGGCGATTGCCTTTGGTGGTGCACCTAATTTTCAGGCTTTGCGCCTTGAGGGTATCCAAGCCATTGAACCAATTGATTTGGAAAGCGCCAAATTTCTTGGTCGCCGCGTAAAGTTATTGGCCAAAGCCGCCCGTGTTGGCGACAGCGTCTTTCAATCGGTACGCCCAACTCTTTTGGCACAGGATCACCCAATTGCGCGGGTCAATGGTCCCCTCAATGCGGTTGTGATCGATGCAGATCCGGTTGGTCGCTTGTCGCTGGTTGGTGCCGGGGCAGGGGCAGGGCCGACAGCTTCCGCAGTTGCTGGCGATTTGATCGATCTTTCGCATGAGGATTCGCGGCCCGTGTTTTCCGGTCCCGGTCAAGCCAACCAATTGACTGCAGCTACCGGTGGGCTTTTGGTTTCATCGAAATTCTATGTTCGTTTGCGCGTCCCCGATCGGGCTGGAACCATCGCGAAAATCACCGATACGCTGGCAAAGCACCTTGTTTCTATCGAAAGCTTCCTGCAAAAGCCCCCCGAGGATGCATCCCGTGTACCGATCGTGCTGACCACGCAGCCCTTGGCAGAGCAGGATTTGTTGGATGCCTTGGGTGAGCTTTCTCGACTGGAAGTCCTTGTTGAGGCTCCCGTCTTGATGCCTCTAGAAGACTAATTGCGGGCCGTTGGCCTGTTCATGATCTCTAATAAAGTTGGACCTTTTATGACTTTAAACCTTCCCCCTGATATCGCCGCAGGTGCTTTGGCAGCTACCGAGGCCGCAGCAATCGCCTCTTATCGGGGCATTGGCCGGGGTGATGAAAAGGCCGCCGATCAATTGGCCGTTGACGCGATGCGGACGGGTTTGAATGCCATCGCCATGAAGGGCCGCGTGGTTATTGGCGAGGGCGAGCGCGACGAAGCGCCAATGCTCTATATCGGGGAAGAAGTAGGAACGGGACAAGGTGGTGAGTTTGATATCGCGCTTGACCCTCTTGAAGGCACGACCCTGACCGCGAAAGCAATGCCCAACGCCTTGGCCGTTTTGGCCATCGCACCCAAGGGCGGGCTTTTGTATGCCCCAGATACCTATATGGACAAAATCGCCGTCGGCCCTGGCTTGCCAGCGGGCGTTGTCGACCTTGATCGAACGCCTGCTGAAAACGTCATTGCGTTGGCGAAGGCCAAGGGCGTTCAGCCACAAGAGATTGGCGTCTGTGTCCTCGATCGGCCACGTCATAGCAGCATTATTGAGAGCCTTCGTTCGGTTGGTGCCCGCATTCATCTAATCACCGATGGCGATGTTGCAGGCGTGATCTACACCACAGATCCTGAAACCGGGATCGACCTTTATTTGGGTCAAGGTGGCGCGCCCGAGGGCGTGTTGGCGGCCGCGGCACTGAAATGCGTCGGCGGTCAATTCCAAGGTCGTTTGGTTTTCCGTAATGAGGATGAAAAAGGCCGGGCTCGCCGCATTGGCATCACTGACTTTAATCGCACCTATCAATTGGACGAATTGGTCTCTACCGACGTGGTCTTCTCTGCGACAGGCGTCACCAATGGTGCGCTGGTGGCAGGCGTGAAAGCAACTTCCAAGGGCTTTGTGACCGAGACTTTGGTTCTGGACTCCGCTGCGAAGACTGCCCGTGTGGTCCGCACCCAGCATCTAGGCTAGGCGGATGCTTGGCTCTTTCCTCGGAATAGAGTCGAGCCTGACTGGTCGGAGATGGCTTCAGCGTTTGCCTGATGGGCATTCTGAAGCTGAGATTGGTGTTTTGGAAGAAGGCGTGCGTCGCCTCGGCATTGGCGCGATGCAAGCCAAGCTTTTGGTTGCGCGCGGGGCGGTGCCTGATACCGCGCTGCGCATCTTATCACCCAAGCTCAAAAACGAACTGCCCGAGCCCTTCACCCTGCAAGACATGGAGAAGGCGGTTGATGCCATCCTTGCCGCTGTGCAAGGTCAGAGGGCCATTACCATTTTGGCCGACTATGATGTTGATGGCGGGACCTCAGGGGCATTGCTTTTAAGCTGGTTTAAAGCAATTGGTGCGCGCGCCAATGTGTTTGTGCCTGACCGTATTTTGGACGGCTATGGCCCTAGCCCGAAGATCGTCAACAAGATCAAGGCTGGCGGCACCGATCTTTTGATCACAGTCGACTGTGGGGCGGCCGCCTATGCAGCGCTCGAGGAAGCGGCGCGAATTGGCCTGGATGTCGTGGTGTTTGACCATCATTTGATGCACGGCGAGCCGCCGCCTGCCTTGGCTGTGGTCAATCCTAATCGGCAGGACGATCGCTCTGGCTTAGGCCATTTAACCGCCGCCGGTGTGGTGTTTGTGGCGCTGGTTGCACTCAATCGTGCAGCTCGTCAGAAAGGGCTTTGGTCTGGTTCCGAATATGATCTTTTAAGCCGCCTTGACCTCGCAGCGCTTGGAACGATTTGCGATGTTGCCCCGCTAACGGGCTTGAACCGCGCTTTGGTGGCTCAAGGCTTGAAGGTTCAAGAGAAACTGACCAATCCCGGCCTTGCGGCGTTGGCGGTGACGTCGAAACTGAAGGACCCGGGCAGTGTCTATGCCTCTGGCTGGGTATTTGGCCCACGCTTAAATGCTGGGGGCCGTGTTGGGGACTCCTCGCTGGCGGTGCGTCTTTTATCGACGGACAATGCCGCAGAGGCTTCCCAAATCGCGGAAGAGCTTGAAGTCCTCAATCAGGAACGTCGCGCCATTGAGGCTAATGTGCTTGAAGAAGCCATTGCTCGTGTTGAGCGGGGTGAAGCGGGACCGCTGGATGGACCGCTGTTGATGTTAGGCGCGCCCGGTTGGCATCCTGGCATCATCGGCATTGTGGCTGGGCGCTTGAAAGACCGTTTCCATCGCCCTGTCATTGTCATCGGCTCCGCCGATCCAGATGATCCCTATGCCAAAGGGTCTGGGCGATCCGTGCCGGGCATTAATCTGGGCGCAGCTGTTTCTGGTGCTGCAAGTGACGGCGTTATTCTGGCCGGCGGTGGTCATGCTATGGCAGCAGGCCTGAGCATGACCTTCAGCGCGCTAAAGTCTGTTCATCAGGACTTAGCTCGTCGCTTACGCACTGAATCGGATGCAACCGGCACCAGCCGCGATCTCGCCATCGACGCCCTTGTTGGGCTTGGGGCCGCAACGCCAGAGCTTCTCGACGCTATGACAGAGGTTGGTCCTTATGGCGCAGGTTGGCCCGACCCAGTCTTTGCCTTTGCCGATGTCCGTCCTTATGCAGCCGCGCCCGTTGGAACCGGCCATGTGCGCCTGATGCTGGAAGATCAATCCGGGCAAAGAATCAAAGCGATTGCATTTCGCGCTTTGAACACACCGTTAGGCGACGCTTTGATGGGGCGACGGCCCTTACATGTTGTGGTTCGGTTGAAAAAGGATGATTGGCGCGGTGGAAACGCGGTCGATTGTGAGATTATCGATGCAAGTCCTGCATCTTAGCAGCAAAGGCCGCTTGCGTGTTGGCAATGGCCTTTGTATAGAGCGCGCCTCTCGTGTGAACAACGCGTGATGTGGCTCCTTCGTCTATCGGTTAGGACGCCTGATTTTCAATCAGGAAAGACGGGTTCGACTCCCGTAGGAGCTGCCACTCCCACCCCACGAAAATCCCTATAAATCGGCACTTTATTGCAGTACTTGTCCACAAGTCGCTGCCGCTTGTCGTCGCACTTGGCCGCGCACACTGCCATGATGGATGCCTGATTCGAAGGATAACGGGCCCATGGGCGATTTAGTGGAATTAGATGGCAGTGGCGGCGATAGCGGCAACATTATCAATGAGCCGTTTGATCGCGCCTTAGAAAGCCGTTACCTCGTCTATGCCTTGTCGACCATTACCAGCCGCGCACTGCCCGATGTGCGCGATGGCCTAAAACCCGTTCAACGCCGCATCATTCACGCCATGGGCGAACTGGGTCTAGACCCATCTAGCAATTTCAAAAAGTGCGCCAAGATCGTCGGCGATGTGATGGGTAAGTATCACCCTCACGGCGATAGCGCGATTTACGACGCCCTGGTGCGCTTGGCGCAGGATTTTTCGGTTCGCTATCCGCTTGTCGATGGACAGGGCAATTTCGGCAACATTGATGGTGATTCCGCTGCTGCCTATCGCTATACCGAAGCGCGTCTAACCGCGATTGGCGCATTGTTGATGGAAGGCGTGGACGAGGATTCAGTCCTTTTCCGCGAAACCTATAGCCAAGAAGATGAAGAGCCTTCGGTTCTGCCGGCTGGCTATCCAAACCTTTTGGCCAATGGCTCGATGGGCATTGCGGTCGGGATGGCGACGTCGATCCCACCGCACAATGCGGCGGAGCTGATCGATGCCTGCTTGTTGCTGATTGATAAGCCTGAAGCCGATCTGGACGAAATCTTGGCGCTTGTCCCCGGACCAGATTTCCCGACAGGTGGGATATGTATTGAATCGCGCGCGGCAATTCGTGAAGCCTATGCAACGGGTAAGGGGGGCTTCCGTACCCGCGCCCGCTGGCATGTCGAAGATACAGGACGGGGCACGTGGCGTATCATCGTGACCGAGACGCCGTATCAGGTACAAAAGTCCAAAATTGTTGAGCGCTTGGCAGAGCTCATAGAGAACAAAAAAGCCCCACTCTTGGGCGATGTGCGCGATGAGAGCGCAGAAGACATCCGCCTCGTGCTTGAGCCGCGCGCCCGCACGGTTGAGCCGGAGCAATTGATGGAGAGCTTGTTTAAGCTCACCGATCTTGAAAACCGCTTTTCAATGAACCTCAACGTGCTGGACGCCAAAGGCGCGCCGCGCGTGATGAGTTTGGTTGAATGTTTGAAGGCGTTTCTCGATCACAAGCGGGATGTGATTGTCGCACGCGCCAATTGGCGGCTGCGCAAGATTGAAGCGCGTTTGGAGATTTTGGCGGGCTTGCTCGTTGCTTATCTCAATCTCGACGAAGTCATCCGCATCATCCGCTATGAGGATGAGCCCAAGCAAGTCCTTATCGCCACCTTTGATCTGACTGACGTCCAAGCCAACGCTATTCTCGACACGCGCTTGCGCAATTTGCGTAAGCTCGAAGAGATGGAAATTCGCCAAGAGAATGAAGACTTAAAGGCCGAGCGCGACGGCCTGATGGCGATGATTGCCTCTCCCGCTTTACAGTGGGCGCAAGCGTCTGAAGAATTGCGTGAAATCCAGTCTGCGTTCTCAAAAGACACGCCACTTGGTGCCCGTCGCACGACGTTTGCTGATGCCCCGGTTGCGCTTTCTTTGAGTGCAGAAGCCTTCGTCACGCGTGAGCCGATCACGGTGGTCCTGTCGCAAAAGGGCTGGATCCGGGCGCTTAAGGGCAAGATCGATGATCTGTCGACCGTTAAGTATAAGGATGGCGACGGCTATTATCTCTCTCTCCATGCTGAAACGACGGACCGCATCGTCCTCTTTGCCACCGATGGTCGCGCTTTTGCTTTGGCGGGCGATAAATTGCCCGGTGGCCGGGGCCTTGGTGAACCCGTGCGTCTCTCGATTGATCTGGGCGAAGAGCACGACATTCTGGCCATGTTCCTGCCTAAGCCTGATGGCGAGCGCTTGATTGCCGCCAGTTCGGGCTATGGCTTTGTGGTCAGCGATGAAGAATGCGCGGCGATGCGACGCTCGGGCAAGCAGGTCTTGAACCTAGATGACGGCGCCAAAACAGCGGTGGTTGCGCCCATTCAAGGCGAAATGGTGGCTGTTGTCGGCGAGAACCGGAAACTGGTGGTCTTCAAAACCGAAGAATTGCCCCGCATGGGTCGCGGTAAAGGCGTCAAGCTGCAAGCCTATAAGGATGGTGGCCTGTTGGACGCGCTGACGTTCAAGGCTGAAGAGGGCCTAGCTTGGTACGACACCTCCGGCCGCCGCCGCGATGTGCCGGACTGGAAAGACTATATCGCCAAACGCGCCGCCGCCGGCCGCATGGTCCCCCGTGGCTTCTCGCGCTCGGGCAAGTTTGTGGGGTAGGACGCGGGGAAAGCGAACGTGAAAACATTTTCCAATTTGACCCACTTTGCCGCAGGCTGTACCCGTCTCAGAGCGCGGTATCGATTGTAGGAATGCCTGTTTGAGGCCCTCGAGGCTCGCTTGAGCTGCCGCCTTCTAGGCGATAGCTAAGCAAGCACGCACACGCAAAACTGCATAGGCATGTCGACCATTCCCTGTATGATTACGCTCTAAAAGAGATGGAGTGAGCAGATGACTTGGGCAACGGAACGATTGGATTTGCTCAAGGCTGGGTCGGCAGTTTTGCCCCCTGTCGTTCAAACGCTCCAACTTGGTGGTCTCGACGACTGGGGCGATGGTTGGGTGCGCAAACGTTGGATGCCAAATCCGGAATTACTAAACGCGGATGGATCACTGTTCGGTGGTTACCTCACGGCACTTGCGGACCAAGCCGCCGCGTTCGCAGCGATGACGGTGGTTCCAAATGACATGGTGTTTCGAACAACGAGCCTTACCATGAACTTTGTTCGTGTCGGGCGCGCTGAAGCACTTCTAATAGAGGCGAGGGTTGTCGCTCAGACGCGTCAAATGATCACATGCCGCGTAGAGCTGAAGCGCGAGAACGACGAGCTGATTGCCGAGGCTTCTTCGCAACAGCTACTTTTGCCGACCAAAGCTTAGCACTTGTGACCTCTCGTCATGAGGAGGGAGTTGCCAAGCACCAACCCAGCAAAAAGGGCGCTCGGCCAACCAAGCGCCCTTAATCAAGTTCGATGTTGAAGAGCTTAGAAAGCTGCGTTCAAACGCACTGACACGGGGATCGTAATCCGGTCTGACTTGTCATTGGCCGCGGCCAAGCCCAGTGGCGTAAGGTTGGTGTCGATCTCAGACAGTTTAGAATTGTACCGCACGCCCACTTCCGCGCCGATTTCAGCAAATGGGGCGATCAGATAGGTCGCACCCACATCGCCACCGACAACATAGGTGACTTTGTCGTCATATAGGTTCCACGTCCCGATGACTGCATTGGGATTGCTTGGAACGAAGGCCGCAACCGTTGCTGAGATTGCATCAGTTTGAGTTGCGCCCGCACGTAAAGCGAAATAGGGGAACAACCGGTCGCGCATGAAGGGGCTTTCAAGCCACTGCCGATAGCCCAGCTCAACACCCATCTGTTTGAAATCACTAAAAGTCGCAGTGAGCGGGATCGAACAAACCGGCGCGCCAGAGACAATTGTTTCTACGCAGCCAATATTGGTGCTCTTTCCGTCAGCTTGGCTGTAGGTGATCGCGCCAAACATTTCCGAAGTTTGGGTCAAGGCATAGCGCACTTCGATCGTTGCTTTAAGTGGGGCTTCGGAGCTGTCTTTGAAATCGGTACCGCGTAGCCGCAAGATACCTGTTCCAGCTAGGCTGGAATTCAAGGCAGTCAAATTGACACTGGCGCTTGAGGTTTCGTCGATGACTTTGCCGCTGACCGGAAACTCATAACCAACCGAGCCGCCAAAAGAGAAGGGAGAATCCGCAAAGGCTGGGCTGCTGATCAGCGCCAGGGCTGGAATTAGGTAAGACACGCGCATGACAATTCACCCCGCAGAAACGATATAATTGATCCGCTTGTGGTGTGTAATGTTTAACGATTTCTGACTGAAAGGCTCAATTTGCGTTAATTCTGATCATTCGTCTGCGTGCAGATCAGTTGTGATCCAGAAGCGGGGTCAAATCGGTCCAGCCGGATGAACCCAGTGCCTCAATGGGTCTAAAATTGGTTTTATAGGCCATTTTGCGTGACCCACGGACCCAATATCCAAGATAAACATAGGGATAATTGGCGGCTTGAGCTTGGCGTAAATGATCCAGAATCATAAAACTACCCATGCTGCGGCTTGGCTCGCTGGGATCAAAGAAGGCGTAAACCATTGACAGGCCATCGGCGAGAGCGTCGACTAAGGCACATCCGACCAAACGACCATCTTCGCCATCTAGACGATACTCGATGATATGGGTCCGGACAGAGGTTTCCTCCACCATGGCCGAATAATCAAAGACCGACATATCTGACATTCCCGCCCCGAAATGGCGATCCTTTAGATAGGTCTGAAGCAAGGCATATTGTTCATAAGTGGCATGTGCTGGTACCAGCTTTGCGACGACGTCTTGATTGCGCGCCAATACACGCCTCCATCGCCTCGAGAACACAAATTGCGAGGCTGGAACCCGAACCGAGACGCACGCCGCACACATGTCACAAGCTGGCCGATACGCAATGTTTTGCGAGCGACGAAAGCCTGCATGGGTCAGGCTGTCGTTGAGTTCAATCGCATCATGTCCATCAAGAGCGGCAAAGACTTTGCGTTCTCGCCGTCCGTCCAAATAGGGGCAAGGCTGGGCTGCAGTCAGGTAAAACCTGATATTCTTGGAAGCGGAAATCCGCCCCGCAGGTGAAGTCGGGTCTGTGCTCATGTTGGGTGAGTGTAACAACCTTCCCAGTCTTTCGCCAACACCCGAATGGACGAAATCACCCTTGAAATCTGTGGAAAAAACTACAGTCCGCCATCAGATGGCAGGGGCGGAGATGCCCGCTGCAGAACAATGGCAATCCGGCGGTTAGCCGCTTGATAAGGATCGTCTGGGAATAGGGGGTCAGAACCTGCTTTCCCGGATACTTGGGCAATGCGGTCTTCACTCAAGCCAGCTGCTGTCAATACGCGGCGCGCGGAATTCGCACGTGCTGACGACAGCTCCCAGTTGGAATTGCGCGGATCAGGATTTGTTGCCGCATCGGTATGGCCCGAGATGCTGATACGATTAGGCAATGTCTCGACGATGCGGGCCGCAGCTTGCAGGATCAGGCGCGCGCGGTCATTCGGCACCGTCGAGCCTGGCTCAAACATGGGGCGACCTTCTTGGTCGACCAATTGAATACGCAAGCCCTCTGGCGTTTGATCAACGATGATGTTGCGCGACATTTCGGCCAGTTCTGGCATGTCCTGCAAAGCTTGGCGCAAGCTCATCTCAGCTTGTTGGAATTCTGCTGCTTCTCGTCTGGCGATGGCATCTTCGGCGGCTTTGTCCGCTGCGTCCGCAGCACCTTGCCCACTGCTATCACCGTCTTGGCTCGAGGGCTCGCTCGCAGGTGCAGCTGATTCAAAAATGGGTGTTGCCCCTTTTTGCATTGCGCCGACTTCACCTAAGGCAGTGCCGCCCAAAATCCCGCCGGAACCCGAGGTCGAGGCAGACACACTTGCTGGTGCAAAGTAATCTGCAATTCCTCGCTTTTGCTCAGGCGAGGAGGTGTTGATCAACCACATCAACAAAAAGAAGGCCATCATCGCGGTCACAAAGTCAGCATAAGCCACTTTCCAAGCCCCACCATGGTGTCCGCCAGCTATCTTTTTGACTTTTTTAATAATTATGGGCCGATTGGATGCCATGATGTGCTTCTCACAGTGATAGTGTTGAGAAGTATGCACGATGTCGGTTAAGAGCAGGTTTGCAGGAATGAACAAATGACATTTGACTTAAAAGACTATCGCTCTGCTTTGGGCAGCTTTGCCACGGGCGTCACAATCGTGACCGCCTTGGATTCAAACGGAAATGGCCATGGCTTAACGGTCAATAGCTTTACGTCCGTGTCGCTAGAGCCACCACTCGTCCTTTGGTGTCTGGGCAATAAGTCTGACTCCTATGACCTGTTCTCAAAATGTGATGCCTACGCGATCAATATTTTGGCCGACAGCCAAGGCGAGATGGCGATGCGCTTTGCCGGTCAGGGCGATCAAAAGCTGGCAGCGGGTGAGTATGCAGCGTTGGAGACCGGGTCTCCAGTTCTGTCCGGCACAATTGCTGTCTTCGACACTAAAGTCGTGCAACGGTTCGAAGCGGGTGATCATTTGGTCCTGATTGGGCAAACCATGGCCTATCAAAGGCATGAAGGCCAAGGCCTGGCCTATTTCCGTGGACAATTTGGTTCTACCACAGGCTTAGCAAAGTCATGAGTCAGCCGACACTGGCTTTTTTGGGTTTGGGGGTCATGGGTGGCCCTATGGCTGGTTGGTTGGTCAAGAATGGCCATCAAGTGCGCGTTTGGAATCGGACTCCGGCGAAAGCCGAAGCATGGGCGCAGTCCAATCCCGGTGAAGTTGCCGAAACGATCGCGCAGGCGGTCGCGGGTGTGGACTTTGTGATGGCCTGTGTTGGCGATGATCCTGATGCGCGCGCTGTCGCGCTCAAGGCCTTTGAAGCGATGAAGCCCGGCGCTATCTATGTCGACCACACCACAACCTCCGCTGCCCTATCGAAAGAATTGGCGTTGGCTGCTTCCAAGGCAGGGCTAGATTGGCTGGATGCTCCAGTTTCCGGCGGTCAGGCTGGTGCGATCAATGGCCGACTAACCGCGATGTGCGGTGGCAGCGAAGCGACTTTTGAGCGGGCAAAGCCGGTGCTGTCTGCTTATTGTGGCAATATTGTCCGCATTGGTGAGGCAGGGGCAGGCCAACTGGCCAAAATGGTCAATCAAATCGCGATCGCCGGTGTCGTCCAGGGGCTTGCTGAGGCCGTTTCTTTTGCCAAGGCACAAGAACTCGATACCGACGCAGTCTTGGCCGCTATCTCCAAAGGGGCTGCAGGATCATGGCAGATGGAAAACCGCTGGGCGACTATGGTAGAAGATCGCTATGATTTTGGCTTTGCGGTCGATTGGATGCGCAAGGATTTGCGGATCGTACTAGAAGCTGCCCAAACTAAAGGGCTCGATCTTGCCTTGACCCAAATGGTCGATGGCTATTGTGCCGAAATCCAAGCCGATGGGGGTGGCCGTCTTGATACTTCCAGCTTGGCTAAACGTTTCACCTCTTTGAGAAAGCCTGATTGATGTTTTCCCTTTTGATAATGGCAGCTGTAGCTGAGACCCCAACCCCTTTTAAGCCTTCCGTTTTATGTGATGGCATTGCCAAAATCGAACAGGCAACTTTGGATCGACCGCGGGCCTTTAAGTCTTTGGTTGCAACTGAAAGCCGCCCAACGCGTGTGCGTAATGGGCAAGGCGTGTTGACCGTCGAAAATCGACCGGTGACCGTGGTTAAGCCGCTGGAAGGTCTGGCAGATTGTCGGTTTGTCTATAATGCTTCTATCTCCTTGGCATGCTATGGCGCGCCAGTGGTAGAGGAGGCCGATGAAGCCGCAGTTGCGCAGGGCTTGGCGGACTTTTCTGATGAAGTCGCAAAATGCTTGAAAAATGAGAAGCTAACACGGCGTAGCGATGATTTTGGTTCAACTGGCTCGGTCGCTTTTTCGGGCGGCGCTAAAGAACCGTTTTATCAGATTTCAATGGTGCCTTTACCCGACGTCTCAAATAAGCGCCGGCCAGAGCTTTTGGTCTTGGGCCCTGCAGAGGCTCCGCCTGCGCCTGTCGCAAAGGCAAAGTCTGCTACACCCAAGAAAGCTGCACCCAAAGCAAAACGGCGCTAAGGCTTAGGCCTTGTTTAGTCGCTTGGCTGCTTCCATCGCCCAATAGGTGATGATGCCATCTGCTCCCGCCCGCTTGAAGCAGGACAAGGCCTCAATCCGCACGCGTTCACCGTCTAGCCAGCCGTTTGCGATGGCTGCTTCCATCATCGCATATTCGCCTGAAACTTGGAACGCATAGGTTGGCACGCCAAAGCTTTCTTTGACCCGGCGCACAATGTCCAAATAGGGCATACCGGGCTTGACCATAACCATGTCGGCGCCTTCGGCGATATCTAGGGCCACTTCCCGCAAGGCTTCATCGCTATTGCCGGGGTCCATTTGATACGTTTTTTTATCGCCCTTTAGCGCGCCTTTAGAGCCGATGGCATCCCGGTACGGACCGTAAAAGGCCGACGCATATTTTGCGGCATAGGACATGATGGCGACATCGTGAAAGCCGGAAGCATCAAGGCCCGCCCGAATGGCCCCAATCCGCCCATCTGTCATGTCAGACGGGGCGACAACATCGGCACCCGATTGAGCTTCAAGCACGGCCTGTCTAACCAAAGCTTCGATCGTTGCATCATTCAGCATGGTGCCAGCGTCATCGATTAAGCCGTCATGGCCATGATCTGTAAACGGGTCGAGGGCCACATCTGTCATCAGGCCAACATTGGGGGCTGCTGCTTTCATGGAGGCAATCACTTCAGGCACCAAACCCTTAGGATTAAAGGCTTCGGTTCCTTCGCCATTTTTCAGCGCTGGATCAATGAAAGGAAAGGCTGCAATCATCGGTATTCCAAGGCTCTCAGCCTCTTGCGCCACCGCAACCGCCTCCGTGCGGCTATAGCGGAAGGTGCCGGGCATAGAAGCCACCGGAATGCGGCTCTCAGTGCCGTCGTGAACGACCATCGCCAAGATTAAGTCATTGACGCTTAATTGGGTTTCGCGGGTCAGCCTACGCCGCCAATCGGTCAATCGATTGCGGCGCATACGGGTGGCAGGGAAGGCGGCGGGGGGTAGATGTGTCGTCATGGAAGTATGTGTAGCGCCATAATTGCGAAACGGCTACGCTGCCCAACATCACAGGATTCATGCGCTATGGCCTACGACACGACGGAAGACCAAAACCTTATTATTTCAACGGCTCGCCGCTTTGCAAAGGAGTCGCTCGCTCCCCATGCAATGGCATGGGAAGAGGCGGGAAACTTAGACCGTGCCGCTTTGCGGGCTCTGGCGGAACTGGGTTTTGCTGGGATTTATGTGCGCGATGATTTGGGCGGCTCTGGTCTCACCCGTTTGGATGCAGCGATCATATTTGAGGAGTTATCTCGCGGCGATGTCTCTCACGCTGCATTTCTATCGATCCACAATATGGCGAGCTGGATGATTGATACATTTGGCTCCGAAGAACAGCGGCAGAGATTTCTTCCAGCTCTAACCAGCATGGACATGATTGCCAGCTATTGCTTGACAGAGCCTGGCGCGGGGTCGGACGCGGCATCTTTGTCGACCACCGCCCGTCGCGACGGCGATCACTATGTGGTCAATGGCACCAAAGCGTTCATTTCCGGGGCTGGCTTCTCTGACCTCTATGTCGTGATGGTTCGTACGGGCGAAGCAGGCCCGCGTGGCATCTCGACGCTCTTGGTACCAAAGGATGCGCCGGGTCTGTCATTTGGCAAAAATGAAAAAAAGATGGGCTGGCAAGCCCAGCCTACCGCACAAGTGATTTTCGAAGATTGTCGTGTTCCGGTTGCCAATCTTTTGGGCGAGGAAGGCCAAGGCTTTACCTTCGCCATGAAGGGTTTGGATGGTGGCCGCCTTAACATCGCGGCTTGTTCGCTGGGCGGCGCATCAGATGCGCTTGAGCGGGCCTTCGCTTATTCACGTGACCGCAAGCAATTTGGCCAAGCGCTGTGGAACTTTCAAACCACGCAATTCAAATTGGCTGATATGGCGACGGAGCTAGAGGCTGCGCGTGTCTTCCTGCGCCATGCGGCTGCGGCCTTGGATGCCAAAAGCCCCCAAGCGACAAAATTATGTGCGATGGCGAAACGATTTGTCACAGATGTAGGCTTTCATGTCGCCAATCAGGCGCTGCAGGTGCACGGCGGTTACGGCTATCTCAAAGACTATGAGGTGGAACGCATTGTTCGGGATCTGCGGGTGCATCAAATCCTTGAAGGCACCAATGAGGTCATGCGCGTGATTATCGCAAGGGAATTAGATCGTGGTTTCTAACTTTTATCTAGGTCGTCGCAATCTGTTAGTCGGGATAGGCTCTGCTCTTGGGGCGGGGCTGGTTTCATCCTGTGCTTCTGGCCACACGGGCCCTGTCGCCACCCGCCAAGCAAAAGGAGGCCGATCAATGGCCCAACCCATCATTATCGCCCATCGCGGCGCGTCGGGCTTACGGCCAGAGCATACGTTGGCCGCCTATCAACTCGCGATTGATCAAGGCGCGGACTTTATTGAGCCTGATTTGGTATTGACCAAAGACGGTCACCTAATCTGTCGGCATGAAAATGAGATCAGCGGCACAACGGATGTGGCTCTAAAGCCAGAGTTCGCTGATCGAAAGAAAGTGCACATCATTGATGGCGAGCGTTATGAAGGTTGGTTCACCGAAGATTTCACTTTGGCAGAGATCAAGACACTTCGTTGTAAAGAGCGGCTTCCGCAATTGCGACCCGGCAATATGGCTTATGACGGGCAATTCGAAGTCCCGACCTTTGAGGAGGTCCTTGAGCTTGCCAAACAGCAAAGCGCCAAAACTGGTCGCACCATTGGCGTCTATCCTGAAACCAAGCATCCCACTTGGTTTGAGGGACTGAACCTGTCGTTTGACGCGCCCTTGGTGACCCTTATCCAGCGATACGGTTTGGATGCAGCCGATGCCCCGATCTTCATTCAAAGCTTTGAGGTCACCAATCTGAAGCGCCTGCGCGCCAAGACTAAGGCACCTTTGGTGCAATTGATGGCCAAGGATGGTGGCCCATTTGACCTCAGTAAGGCAGGTGTCACTTATGCCAGCATGGCGACAGCGGCGGGCCTAAAAGAAATCGCCACCTATGCCAACGGTGTGGGGCCAGAGAAAGTTTTGGTCTTGCCGCGCGACGCCGCCAATCGGAATCTTGTCCCAACAAGCTTTGTTGCCGATGCCCATACTGCGGGCTTGGTGGTTCACCCGTGGACATTTCGGGCCGAGAATTATTTTTTGCCGGAAGATTATCGCAAGGGTCAAAGCTCTGACCCAACCTATCTGGCCCAACACGGCGATCTGATTGCGGAAGTTCAAGCCTTCATGGCAGCTGGTGTAGATGGGGTCTTTTCGGACTTTCCAGATATTGCAGTTCAAGCACGGGCGTCACGATGAGTGTAGCCGCTTCCCCGCCTGTTCTGGTGTCAACCCAAGGCCACTTAGGCGTTTTGACCCTGAACCGACCCGACGCGCTGCACGCGCTGGATGGGCAGATGGTCAAGATTATGACCGAAGCCTTATTGGGTTGGCGAGCTAATCCTGCCATCTCAGGCGTTATGGTCGATCATGCGGGGCCGCGCGGCTTCTGCGCTGGCGGCGACATCCGTATGTTGGCCGAAAGCGGGGCCAAGGATGGGCAGGAAGCGCGTGCGTTCTTCTATGATGAGTATCGGCTGAACCATCTGATCGCCAATTATCCAAAGCCTTATGTCGCGATCGTCGATGGCGTCACCATGGGCGGTGGCGTTGGCATCTCTGTGCATGGGCCGTTTCGTGTCGGAACCGAGCGCACTTTGTTTGCCATGCCAGAGACCGGGATTGGCTTGTTTCCCGATGTCGGAGGCGGTTGGTTCTTGCCCCGACTGGCAGGCGAGATCGGCATGTGGTTAGCCCTTACCGGGACACGTCTCAAAGCCGCCGATTGCGTGGTTGCTGGCATCTTGACGCATTACATTCCTACTGAACTTCTCGACACGCTGAAAGCTCAGGTTGCGGGTGCTATGTCGACCCATACGCCATTAGCAGCTCTAAAGTCAGGCCTAGCGGCGTTGGAAGAAGAGGCGGGTAGACCCCAGCATCTGACCCCTGAGACAATTGCCATCATCAATCGTTGTTTTGCGGGCCAAAGCGTTGAAGCGATCGTGGATGCGCTCGTTCAGGACCAAAGCGCTTGGGCTCAGGAACAAGTCAAAATTTTAGGACAGAAGTCTCCCCAGACTTTGAAAGTAGCCTTTCGACAGTTGCGGGAAGGTCGCGCCGCCACAGATTTTGCGACCCATATGGCAATGGAATACCGCATTGGCGCACGCGTTGTCCGGCGTCATGACTTCCTCGAAGGGGTTCGCGCGGTCATAATCGACAAGGATCAAGCGCCAAAGTGGCAACCGGCCACCCTCGAAGCGGTTGATGACGCCTTGCTTGATTCAATTTTTGCACCCTTGGAGGCGGGGGAAGGTACGGAATGGGAACCAATCACATGGTAGATATCGCCTTTATCGGCTTAGGTGCCATGGGCTCGGGCATGGCAGCAAATCTGGCGAAGGCTGGCCATTGTGTGTTTGCATATGACCTTACGCCTGCCGCGCTTGCAGCAGCCGTTGCTGCTGGCTGCGAAGCGTCACCATCTGTGGCGGAGGCCGTTGCGCAAGCTGATTTTGTGGTAACGATGCTGCCGACAGGGGCGCATGTGCTGGACGTCTATCAGGGCCCAGACGGGGTATTCGCCCATGTTCGACCAAATGCGGCCTTGATCGATTGTTCGACGATATCGGTCGATGATGCGCGGGCTGTAGGCGAAGCGGCGCGTGCCAAGGGCTTTATGATGTGCGATGCCCCCGTATCGGGTGGTGTGGCCGCCGCTTCTGCCGGAACCTTGACCTTCATGGTTGGCGGGACGGCAGGGGAATTTGAGAAGGCTCAACCCATCTTGCAGGCCATGGGTAAAGCCGTGATCCATGCGGGGCAATCGGGTGCAGGGCAGGCGGCCAAAATCTGCAACAATATGCTGCTAGCGATCTCGATGATTGGCACCTGCGAGGCGTTTGTGTTGGCCGAAAGGCTCGGTTTAGACGCCAAAGCCTTCTTTGATATTGCCTCGCAATCTTCCGGTCAGAGTTGGTCAATGACCAGCTATGCGCCAGTGCCAGGATTGGTGCCACAAGCGCCCTCAAACCGAGATTTTACCAATGGATTTGCTGGCGCGCTCATGTTGAAGGATTTAAGGCTGGCTTTGGAAGCAACGCACGGCGTCGGCATGACGGCAGCCTTAGCCCTAAAATCAGAAGAAATTTATAGTGAATACATTCTTAAGTATGCGCCAAATCGTGACTTTTCTGGGGTCATTGATATGCTTAGGAATGAGTAAAGTTCATTTTAACAAGATATTAGAGACTTTGCCTTAAGTTATTTCGAAACGTCGAAGAATACGGCGGGAGAAAAAATTATGGCGGGTCAAACACTACAGAACTCGATCGGCGAGTTGGTCGAAGAATCGAGCTTAAGCGAATATCGTCGTGCGCTGTCATTGGTAGAGCGCCTCCATCGTCAATTGCTGGATGTCGTTAAGGACGATTTAGATCGTGCGGGTCATGATGATTTGACCCCCGTTCAAGCGCTCTTGATTTACAACATTGGTGATGCGGAATGGTCTGCGGGTGAACTCAAGTCCCGCGGCTTTTATCTGGGGTCCAATGTCTCCTACAATTTGAAGAAACTGCATGAACTCGGCTATGTCGAGAGCGGCAAGTCTCTGCACGACAAGCGTCAAGTCCGGTTGCGTTTAACACCTGCTGGTAGTGACCTGCGCAAGCAGTTGGACGTGATGTTCCAACGCCATGCAGCAACCTTGAGCCCTGTCGGCGGTGTCGAGAGCCCAGATCTTGTGGCATCGAACAAGACGCTGACCCGGTTAGAGCGTTTCTGGGCAGACCAAGTCCGCTTCCGGCTATAGGCCTCTCGAAGCTTTCCTGATCAAAAAGCCGCTATCGATCCTTCGATAGCGGCTTTTTTGCGCCTGTAGGCTAACTTAGTCTGTCAGATGCGACATTATGCCTATAGCTTTGTGACCAATTTGGTCTACTTATCGCACCACGACCGATCGGAATAACGCGCACGATGAGGGGGCCTTAAGGCCCAACTGACCATGGATTATGAAGGTGCCTTCAAAAAGGCCGTCACGGAAGTCCGCAATGAAGGGCGCTATCGGGTTTTCGCCGATGTGAAGCGCGTTCAAGGCCAGTTCCCGCGCGCGCGGCGTAGAACAGAGGCTGGTGAGCAGGAGATCGTGATCTGGTGCTCCAATGATTACCTAGGGCAGGGACAACACCCGCGCGTATTGGCAGCGATGACCAGTGCGATTGAGGATGTTGGTGCAGGTTCGGGTGGAACACGCAACATTTCTGGCACCACCAGTTTCCATGTCGACTTAGAGAATGAATTAGCTGACCTGCATCAGAAAGAATCGGCACTTCTCTTTACTTCCGGCTATGTCGCAAATGATGCTAGTTTGGCTACGATGTCGCGCATCTTGCCGGGCTGCATCATCTTTTCTGACGAAAAGAACCATGCCTCGATGATCGAGGGCATCCGTCGATCCGGCTGTGAGAAGCGCGTTTTCCGTCACAATGATGTTGCACACTTGGAAAGTCTTCTGGCGCGTGCACCGCTGGATGCGCCCAAGCTGATCGCGTTTGAAAGCGTTTATTCCATGGATGGTGATGTGTCGCCGATTCATGCGATTTGCGATCTGGCAGAGCGCTACAACGCCATGACCTATCTCGACGAAGTTCATGCGGTTGGCATGTATGGCGCACGTGGGGCGGGCATTGCAGAGCGGGATGGTGCCCTGCACCGGATCGATGTGATTGAAGGTACGCTCGGCAAGGCGTTTGGCCTGATGGGCGGCTATATTGCCGGCAGCCACGCAATGGTGGATGCAATCCGTTCATTTGCCCCGGGCTTCATCTTCACCACTTCTTTGGCCCCAGTTTTGGCGGCTGGCGCTTTGGAGAGCGTGCGCATTCTGAAAAGTTCAGAGGGTATAGAGCTGCGGGAGCAGCATCAGCGCCAATCGAATTTGCTCAAGCGCTTGTTCCTAGAGGCCGGCTTGCCGGTGATGGATAGTTCTACGACACACATCGTACCGCTTTTGGTCGGTGATGCAGTCCAATGTAAGATGATCTCAGACCGATTGCTCCAGGACCACGGGGTTTATGTGCAGCCAATCAACTTCCCAACAGTCGCGCGAGGGACTGAGCGGTTGCGCTTTACGCCGAGCCCGCTGCATGACGACGGTCTGTGTGAAGCCTTGGTAAGTGCGGTGCTGGACGTTTGGCATAGCAAAGCGCGGAGCCAGGTTGCATAGAGATGGCGCACCAAGCGCAGTCAGACCCCCTTTTGAGGCACATGGCTGCGCGGGAAATCTATATCGAACGACAGATTCTAGGGACGTATGCGCAGGTCCGCGCGATTGATGCGCGAACCGGCTTGGAAGTCTCTGTAACAACTCCCTCGAACGCCGCTCAATTTGACCAAAATCGCTTGGCTTTACGGAAGCTGGGTCAATGCCTCATTGCGCAAGGTCATCTGGTTCTCGCCGATTATGGCGATAATGGTGCTGCCTCATCTGAGAAAGTAGGGGAGCTTTCGAAAAGCACGCCTACGTCCTTGCCAAAAGGTGGAATTTATACTTAGATTATTCAAGTATTATCTCGACGTATTAAGTATAAACTCCATCTCCCTATCTGTTCCAGCTTAACGGCCTCGGACCCCTCGGCCCAAACCGATTTGGCGAGCAAACTCACTCCGGCGCTTTGCGTAATTTGGCGCAACCATTGGATAATCTGCAGGCAGATTCCACCGGCGCCGATACTCCTCCGGTGAAAGATTATATTTAGAGCGTAAATAACGCTTTAGCATCTTTAGTTTTTTCTATCCTCGAGACAGATAATAAAGTCGTCTGTGATAGATTTTGCTAAGCTTACCGCTACCTTTG
Organism: Aquidulcibacter sp.; assembly: GCA_027532555.1. Classification (GTDB taxonomy): domain Bacteria; phylum Pseudomonadota; class Alphaproteobacteria; order Caulobacterales; family Aquidulcibacteraceae; genus Aquidulcibacter; species Aquidulcibacter rimovensis. Next base: position 43,874 of record JAPZTJ010000008.1, on the reverse strand, counting down.
GTTTATCTATTGGTTTTTCAAAATCATCACTGGATAAAGTAATGAGGCTTTTATGGATGCTTCGAATGAGATCACTAAGGTTTTCTGCTCGAATTTCATTGGCATTTACATAAGAAGAAACAATCTCAGCTGTCATCTCTAAGATGTCAGAGTTGCCGTGCTCTTTATGATTTCTCATTTCAAACCTTTCCTTTTTTATGGGTGCGTGATGATGATTGGATATATGTGATTTCGTTTTGAAATAAGGGACGACAATTCAATAATCAGATTTTTATCGCGTTTCTACGCTTTGGTTGCAGCTTGATGGATAAATAGAAACTGATTAAGTATATGATTTTTCGTGCTTTATTATTTAAAGGCTTGAAGGAGCCTGGTCTGTCGAACTCGAAAACTGAGATTTTCACTCTACTTAAACTTCAATAATGATCCGCGGCTCTTATTACTTTTAAGTATATTGATACGCCATTTTGATACGGTTGAGGCCTTGCCCTGTTGCATGGGGCGCCTAGGTTCATGTACAAAGGGCTAAACGGAGACACAACGACTATGACAACCCTCGCGGACGGCCAAAATTCTGTAAATAAAGACTTTTTTTCGGCATCTCTTGGGGCGAAGGATTCCGCATTGGCGGCGGCCATTCAAGAAGAATTGCATCGGCAGCAGACACAGATTGAGCTGATTGCCTCTGAGAACATCGTGTCTCGTGCGGTTCTTGAGGCTCAAGGGTCTGTTATGACCAATAAATATGCTGAGGGTTACCCTGGTCGCCGCTATTATGGTGGTTGTGAATTTGTCGATGTGGCGGAGAATCTGGCGCTTGAACGCGCAAAGGCATTGTTTGACTGCAGCTATGCTAATGTTCAACCGCATTCTGGCGCACAGGCAAACCAAGCCGTATTTATGGCGCTTTTGAAACCCGGCGACACATTTCTCGGCCTAGACTTGGCAAGTGGGGGGCATCTGACGCATGGCTCTCCGGCCAATCAATCGGGCAAGTGGTTTAACGCGATTTCTTATGGTGTTCGTCCAGATACTCATTTGATCGATTATGATTCTGTAGCTGCCTTGGCAAAGGAGCATCAGCCGAAGGTCATTATTGCCGGTGGTTCCGCCTATCCGCGCCAAATCGACTTCGCCCGTTTCCGCGAGATTGCTGATTCCGTTGGGGCTTATTTCATGGTCGATATGGCCCACTTTGCAGGGCTTGTGGCCGGTAAAGCCCATCCAAATCCGCTTGACCATGCCCATGTTGTTACAACCACGACGCACAAGACGCTGCGTGGCCCGCGCGGCGGCATGATTCTGTCCAATGACGAGGCTTTGGGCAAAAAGTTCAATTCAGCTGTATTCCCTGGCTTACAAGGTGGACCGTTGATGCATGTCATCGCGGCAAAGGCGGTCGCTTTCGGCGAAGCGCTGACGCCTGAATTCCAAGCCTACGCGCGCCAAGTGGTCGCCAATGCCCAAGCTATGGCAGCAGCGGTCAAGGCTGGCGGCTTTGATCTGGTTTCGGGCGGTACTGACACCCATGTGGTGTTGGTAGACCTGCGACCGAAGGATCTGACGGGCAAAGCCAGCGAAGCCGCGTTGGAACGGGCTGGCTTTACCTGCAACAAAAACGGCGTGCCGTTCGATCCAAAACCACCCGCGACGACGTCTGGTGTTCGCTTGGGCTCGCCTGCCGGGACGACGCGCGGCTTTGGTACTGAGGAATTCACCTGGATTGGTAAGAAGATCGTGGAAGTGTTGGACGCGCTTGCCGGGACACCAGACGGCAACCCAGAAGTTGAAACACGGGTGCGCGGTGAAGTTGAAGCGATGTGTGCGCGTTTCCCGATCTACTAAGAGGCAGACAGGTGAGGTAATTGCCTCGCCAATGCTGCATTCGAAAGGATAGTCCATGCGGTGCCCATTTTGCGGATTCGCCGACACACAGGTCAAGGACTCCCGTCCGGCCGAAGATGGCGTTTCTATCCGGCGTCGCCGTCAATGTCCGGCATGCGGCGGGCGTTTCACGACGTTTGAGCGGGTACAATTGCGGGAGTTGAAAGTCGTCAAACGAGATGGCACGCGTGAATTGTTCGATCGCGACAAACTCCACCGGTCTGTGGCGATTGCTTTGCGTAAACGCGAAGTGCCAGAGGAACGGATCGAGCATTTGATCTCTGGCATCGTGCGGCGTTTGGAGACCTCTGGCGAGACAGAAATTTCGACCAGTACTGTTGGCCAGTTCGTATTGGATGCTTTGGGTGAAACAGATCCCGTCGCCTTTGTGCGCTATGCCTCAGTCTATCGTGATTTCCGTGAGGCTGAGGACTTCAACCGATTCGTCGATGACGAGTTGGGCGCGTTGAAAGAAAGCCTCAAACGACGGGGTAGCGTGCGTGAAGACTAAGGTGACTAAGGATCGCCCCATCATCACGCTGAAAGTCGCGACCAGTTTGGATTCTCGCATTGCGACAGTCACCGGGGCGAGCCAATGGATCACGGGACCCGAATCGCGTGCTGAGGTTCATCGGATGCGGGCGGCCCACGATGCGGTGCTAACCGGGATTGGCACCGTGCTTGCCGATGACCCTGAACTCACCGCGAGGCTGGAGCCGCCACCTGCTCGTCAGCCATGGCGGGTTGTGCTTGACCGGGATGGGCGACTGCCGACTACAAGTAAATTGGTGCAAACCACAGATCGCGCAGGGTTGATCTGGTGCACCGGTGGCCATGTTTCGCCCCAAAGGCTAGCGGAACTGAGCGAGGTCCAGCATCATCTCGTTGGTCCGAGTCAGGCTGGGACCGTGGGTTTGGATCTGAATGAAGTTCTATCCATTCTCACAGACACCTACAAAATCAAAACCTTGATGGTGGAATCAGGCCCCGTCTTGGCAACCGCTTTTATGCGAGCAGGGCTCGTCGATCACCTTGCTTGGTTTCGAGCACCCTTACTTCTCGGGGGCGATGGACGACCGGTTTTTGACAGCCTAAATGTTCAGGACTTGTCGCAAGCTTGGGTTCTGGAGCAAAGTGACCATAAGCAATTTGGTCGAGATTTTCTCGACTGCTTCGACCTTAGCCCAACTTAGAAGGCAAACCGATGTTTACAGGGATTATCACCGATATTGGGACCATTGTGGCCGCAGATCATAGATCGGGTACAGACGCGGCCTTCACAGTTGAAAGCGGCTATGATGCGGCGAGTTTGGCTTTGGGCGCTTCGATCAGCCACCAAGGCGTGTGCCTCACGCTGATCTCGTTTGAACCTATCGCGACGGGGTCGCGCTGGCGGGTGCAAGTGAGCCAAGAAACCCTTGATGTTACGTGCGCCAAGGAGTGGCAGGTTGGCACTGTGGTAAATCTTGAGCGCGCACTAAAGCTCGGGGATGAATTGGGTGGACACATGGTGTCTGGCCACGTCGATGGCATCGGCGAAGTCATTGCGGTGACACCTGAAAACGAAAGTCACCGGGTTACGATTCGGGTTCCCGAGCCTTTGGCCAAATATATTTCGACCAAAGGGTCCATCGCGATCGACGGCGTGTCTTTGACGGTCAATGAAGTGGATGATGTAACGTTCGGGATCAATATCATTCCCCATACCTGGCAAGTGACAACATTGGGTCGCCTAAAGGTAGGAACACGTGTTAATCTTGAAGCCGATCAAGTTGCGCGTTACGTGGAACGCATCCTATCTCGTAAGACATGACGACCATTTCACCAGCTTCAACCTTGGACTAGGCTATGACCCTTTCTTTCGATCCGCCCCACCTACTGTTTGTTGTTGGCGACTACTATGCCCATATTGCGGAAGAATTAGTGGCTGGGGCCGCTGAGGCGATCAAGGCAGTTAACGGTACCTATGATTTGATCAAGGTGCCTGGTGCCTTCGAAATTCCAGCCGTTATCGCCCATGCCGAACGCGCCACCCATCGCCCCGCAGGTCGTCACTATGATGGTTATGTGGCTTTAGGCTGCGTCATTCGCGGTGAGACCACGCATTATGACTATGTTTGCGGCGAAAGCGCCCGCGCCTTGATGGAGCTTTCGGTTGAAGGCCTGCCCATCGGCTATGGCATTTTGACGGTTGAAAACGAAGCCCAAGCCCTTGTTCGCGCCAAGCGGGATCAAAAGAACAAAGGCAAGGATGCAGTGGTGGCATGTCTGACCGTGTTGTCGGTAAAGCGGCGTCTGAACATGGGCGGCGTATGACCCGCACAAAACCTTCGTCGATCACCGATGCACGTCGCGGCGCGCGGTTGGCTGCAGTGCAAGCGCTATATCAAATGGAAATCTCTGGCGGTGGCGTTAATTCGACCGTCCGTGAGTATCTGGACCACCGCTTAGGTGAAGATAGCGAGACGGGCCCGTTGGAGACGGCCGACGTAGATTTCTTTCGAGCCCTCGTCGAAGGCGTGGTGGAAGAGCAGGCCTTGATCGATGCGTCCATCAAATTGCGGTTAGCTAAGGGGTGGCGGTTGGAGCGTATTGATTCGATTGTACGCGCAGCGGTCCGGGTTGCGACGTTTGAACTGTTGCGGCGAGCCGATGTTCCTGTTGCAGTCGTGATCGACGAATATGTTGGCATTGTGAATGCGTTTTTCGACGGCCCCGAGGGTGGGTTTACCAATGGTTTGTTGGACCGCATGGCGCGCGAGTTGAATGCCAACGACCTTCGCCAGCTAACCTCTTGAGCCCGAGGTAGCCGGTGTGGAGCAGGCGCCCGCAGAGTTTGATCTAATTGCTCAGCTTTGGGCTCCGCTTACCCGGGGTGCACCGGGAGCATACGGCCTCAAAGATGATGTGGCCTACTTGCCGAGTATGTCGGTCGGACATGTTGTTACGTGCGATCAGGTCATTGAAGGCACACATTTTCTTTCTTCCGACCCATTGGATTGGGTGGCCAAGCGTTTGGTGCGGCGGAATCTGTCAGATCTCATTGCCAAAGGATGCAAGCCGGTTGGAGCTTTCTTAACACTGGCTTGGCCCAAAAGCCGCCCGTATGCGCAAGTGGCCGATTTTGCGGTCGGACTGGGTCAAGATCTCTCGGATTTGTGTGGCGAGTGTCCGCTACTGGGCGGCGATACCAGTTCAACCACCGGACCCTTGGTCGCTAGCCTAACCTTGATTGGCAAGGGTCTGTCGGTAACAGGCGCGCCAATTTTGCGCAGCAGCGCGCGCAGCGGTGACCTAGTCTTTTTGACGGGGACAATAGGGGATTCATATCTGGGTCTGCAGGTTCGCTTAGGGCAGATGGACGGGCAGGGGCTGGCGGGCGCGGTTGCTTTCGCTATGGCCCCAGCACCACCGCCTTTAGCCGCGGCCAATCTAATCGGAACCTTTGCACAGGCTAGTATTGATATCTCGGATGGCCTGTTGGCGGATGCCGGCCATGTCGCAGAGGCCTCTCACCTCGCGATGCACCTACATCTTGAGCAAGTGCCACTGTCATCAGAGGCGACGGCGTTTGTGGCCCGATCACCGAATCCAGTTGCAAGCCTTTTGGGCCTCGTTACCGGTGGCGATGATTATCAAGCACTGATGTGTGTTGCGCCAGACAGGGCCGCTGCCTTTGTTTCGGAACTCGAAGCTATAGGGGTTGGCGTTACCCAGATAGGCGTCTGCCAAGAAGGGCAGGGTCTTGTGTTGACCTATTTTGGTAGCGCGGTCGCCTTACCTGCCCGCACAGGTTGGCAGTTTAGCGGCGCATAAAGGCCACTTGTTCAAGCGAGACCCGCGAGACGCGTAAACCCGGCTTTATACCCAACACAACCTGTGTCACCACTTTGACAATCGCGGCTTGATCGTAGGTATTGGGGCCTTTGCCTTGCGGAATCGGATTGCGCCCAGTCGCTCGTGTGATGCCGTCGCGTACCAAGAAGTGTTGCTCACGGACAAAGGTCGCAGCATTGAGATCCGACATCCTGATTTTTAAGGTGACGAACATATAATTCACCAAGGCACCATTATGGACAATCGGTAGGACAACATTGCTCAACTCAGCGACCAATGGCTCGCCTGCTGCTTCTGGCTTGGGGTCTGCAGCTTGGGCGCTGCGCGGCGAGAAGATAGTGCCTAGGACCGCAGCACCGGCTGCGGCACTCAAAAGCAATGTGGATCGGCGTGTCGAACTATTCATAGCGAGTGTGTGCCACAGGAATGTCGACGATTGGTTAATGTGCAGGCACTTGTGGGATTTACTGAAAAGGATTTCGCGAAACCGGTGCGGCACATTGCAAGCAGCGCAATCGCCCCCTAAAGAAGACAAACCAATAAGGGGGGTCATACGGAGAGCGGGAGACAAACTGCCGCCACGGATGAGCCAGGAAACGAAAAGAGGTAACACATGGACGTTAGCGTCATGAGTGTGGTCGCGGCAATTGGTGCCGGGGTCATTGCGTTGATCTACGGCTTTATAACCGTTCAACAAGTTCTAAAAGCAAGCCCAGGGAATGCCCGTATGCAAGAAATTGCGGCGGCCATTCAAGAAGGGGCAAATGCCTATCTCAACCGCCAATATACCACGATCGCCATCGTCGGCGTCGTGATTGCGGTGCTTTTAACCTTCCTATTCACCATCACCACGTCGCTTGGGTTTGTGGTTGGTGCTGTTCTTTCTGGCCTTGCAGGCTATGTCGGGATGCTGGTGTCGGTTCGCGCCAATGTGCGCACGACTGAAGCCTCTCGCAACAGCTTGGCCGCTGGTCTTTCCATGGCTTTCCGCTCGGGTGCTGTGACCGGCATGTTGGTTGCTGGTTTGGCTTTGATTGGGGTAGCTAGTTATTACTACATCCTCACTCAAATCATGGGGCTTGAGCCAACCAGCCGTGAAGTAATCGATCCGCTGGTCGCTTTGGGCTTTGGGGCCTCTCTGATCTCCATCTTTGCTCGTCTCGGTGGCGGTATCTTCACCAAGGGTGCAGACGTTGGCGGCGATATGGTCGGTAAGGTCGAAGCTGGTATCCCAGAAGATGACCCTCGCAACCCGGCAACCATCGCAGACAATGTTGGTGACAATGTCGGCGACTGTGCTGGTATGGCCGCAGACTTGTTTGAAACCTATGCGGTGACTTTGGTTGCAACCATGGTGCTGGCTTCGATCTTCTTCAAAGAATCAGGCGCAGCCGTCATGATGGCCTTACCGTTGGCCATTGGTGCGATGGCAATCATCACCTCGATTATCGGGACCTATTTTGTCCGTTTGGGCAAAGACAACAACATCATGAACGCCCTCTATAAGGGCTTGATTGCTGCAGGCGTTCTGTCAGTCGCTGGGCTGTATGCAGTGGTTCAGTATACTGTAACCCAGACCTACACGACCAGCGGTGGCGTTATCATTACCGCCATGAACCTGTTCTGGTCTGGCGTGATTGGCTTGGTTGTTACCGCAGCCATCGTTTGGGTGACTGAATATTACACCGGCACAGACTATCGTCCGGTGAAATCCGTGGCGCAGGCCTCGGTTTCAGGCCATGGCACTAATGTCATCCAAGGCTTGGCCGTGTCGATGGAATCCACCGCACTGCCAGCTTTGATCATCGTGGGCGGCATTCTTGCTACCTTCAACTTAGCTGGCCTGTTCGGTATTGCGATTGCGACAACGACCATGTTGTCGGTTGCTGGTATCATTGTAGCGCTGGACGCATTCGGTCCAGTGACAGACAATGCTGGCGGCATTGCCGAAATGGCCAATCTGCCACCAGAAGTCCGCAAGACGACGGATGCGCTCGATGCCGTGGGTAACACTACCAAAGCTGTGACCAAAGGCTATGCCATTGGCTCTGCCGGTTTGGGTGCCTTGGTCTTGTTCGCAGCCTATACCGAGGACTTGAAATACTTCGCCAGTAACCCTGTTGAGTATCCATACTTTGCCGGTGTGAACGTCAGCTTCGACCTATCCAACCCCTATGTTGTGGTTGGTCTGCTGATTGGTGGTCTGTTGCCTTATCTGTTCGGTGGCTGGTCGATGACCGCTGTTGGTCGGGCTGCTGAGGCCGTGGTGCAGGAAGTTCGTCGCCAGTTCCGCGAAATTCCTGGCATTATGGAAGGCACAGGCAAGCCAGACTATGGTCGGGCCGTCGACATTCTGACCAAAGCGGCGATCCGTGAAATGATCGTTCCAAGCTTGCTGCCAGTCTTGTCGCCAATCGTGCTGTTCTTTGCGATCAATATGATTGCTGGCAAAGCACAAGCATTGGCAGCGGTTGGTGCCATGTTGTTGGGCGTTATTGTAACGGGTCTGTTCGTTGCCATCTCCATGACTTCGGGCGGCGGCGCTTGGGACAACGCCAAGAAGTCGTTTGAAGACGGCTTTGTGGACCGGGATGGCGTCAAGCACATGAAGGGGTCAGAAGCCCATAAGGCCTCTGTCACCGGCGACACGGTTGGCGACCCATATAAGGATACGTCTGGCCCTGCCGTGAACCCCATGATCAAGATCACGAATATCGTGGCTTTGCTCTTGCTCGCGGTCTTGGCACATCAAGGCTAAGCAATTAGCCACTCAATTCTAAGGGTCCCGGTCGAAAGGCCGGGACTTTTTTATTTGAGGCCCAGTTTCACAGTGGATTGGAAGATTTTGACCGTCCTAAGCGCAGCAAGGCGCTTGGCCAAGCCTCAAGGGTTGGTTAGGCTGATTGAATCTAGGCAGTTAAGGAGAGCGGTGGTGCGAGTAGGGGTGTGTTCGAACGAGCCGAGCGCATGCGAGCTTGCCCGCTCACAGTCAGAACTGCCTTATGTCGGGTCCGGCAGTGTTTGCCCTCGTTGTGGCAGCCCATTAGCTGCCAGTGTCGATTTGCCAGACGAAGCCGTGCCAATCTCTACCCAACCTGCGCCTGAGTCGGTGGGACCAAGGCCAGAACCCCAACCTCAGCCTCAGCCGCGGATAGAATACGTTCCTGATGCGCAATCTGGCTCCACCATCATGCGCTTAACCCGTTGGGTTGCGATTGCTGCCCTTCTGGTTCTTGTGGGCTTTATTGCTTGGCGCCTCTATGGCCCTAAGGAAGACACCAATGGGCCCGCTGGAAGATCAGGTCTTTCAGCCTTGACGGAGGGGCTGGATATCCAACAAATTTCGCCCCCCGAGTTGCGTCGCGTGAATATCTCTACAGAAGCACGAGTTTCCCCTGATCGGACCAGTGCGGTTATTATGCTGCTCGCCCCAGAAACGATTTTGGATATCACTGGTCGCATTCAAGTTGGCGGTCTGGAATGGCTGCGCATTACCCTGCCTACTGATCGTTCGCGATCAGGCTTTATCCGCGAAGATATGCTGGCCCCGCTCGGCGAGGGCGACATCGATTATTCGAGTCTTGATCCGCTGGCCGGCAACACCATTAATGGATCCATCATGCCGGTTGCGCCGGTACAAGTTGGTAGTGTGCCTTTGGCTCAGCCGATGACCTACCAAATTGTCGGCCCGCCTGCGTCGATCCATCAGAGCCCTGCTCTTGAAAGCCCACAATTGGGGCAAGTGCCCAGTGGTGTGCTGGTAATGGTGATCGCCCAACAGATGTCGAATGGGCTGCCTTGGTATCAAGTTCAGCTAACCAATGGGAACACGGGCTGGATATCCAGCAATGCCGCAGTGCTTGCGCCGCAAAACTCAAATGCTGCCGCTAACACTGCCACCACCACTGCGCCTGAAGCGAGCAATATGGCCGCGCCAAAGGCTGAAGCTGAGTTGCCGGCTGGGCCCGTGGCTGTGAGTGTCGGGACGCTGATGCGGGTAGACACACCGACCGCCAACCTTTGGGCGCGGCCCGGGGCGACGGGTGAACCTGTTTTGGAAGTCCTGCCTACCGATACCTTGATGTCAGTTGAAGACGTTCGCATTGTTGCCGGTATGCCTTGGTATCAGGTCACTTCGCCAAAGGGTAATCAAGGCTGGTTGTCTGGGCGGACCCTTGTTGCTAATCAATAACGCGTGCGCTGCAGGCCTAGCGCTTTCGCCCCTATTGCGCTGTTGCAAGTCCTGTTAAACCCCAGCCGATACGCTGAGTGTGCCGTAATTTTAAACCCGACCTAAGCGAAAGCTACGTGTATGTTTTCAGAAGAAGCTCAAACTTCGCGCCATATGCGGCCTCGTGGGTCGGGCGGTGCTAGCCGGATCTTGTTGATTATGGCCGCGATCGGCATAGCTGGTTTGGTCATTCTGGGTGCCTTTTATGGGTTTAAGGCGATGTTCTCAGGTCAGCAGGCAGCCATGCCGACGCTTGAAGGACCAAAGTCCTATAGTGCCTTGGGGCGTACCGAAGTCCGCAACGAGCCCGACTTGTCAGCGCCGATCGCGCTGGTTCTAAAAGAGGGAACCATCGTCGCAGCTCAAAGCGTGGGTGTGAAGGCTGGCGTTGAATGGCTATCGTTGACCGCCGTGGATGGTGCAAAGGGGTTTGCTCCCAAGGCCTTGTTTCGCGAGATTGTCCCGGCTAGCGGGAGCAATAGGATCAGTGGCGGGGTTCGCAACATCGTCACTTCCGCGCTTTTGAACCTGCGCGAAACCCCATCAATGTCCGGCAAAATTGTAGGCACGGTAGACGGCGGTACCCGCCTCGTGTCTGATGGATCCGTCGAAGCTGAGGGTGAATTGTGGATGCGCATCCCATTGGATGGTAACACCATTGGGTATATTCTGCAGCGCTTTATCACGGCTGATGATGACGCCAGCGGCAATGATGGGATCGGGGCGGACACTTCCACAATTGGGGCCGTAGGCCGCGCCATCCAGATCGCTAACGTACAAGCAACACCACTGCCTAACTCCCGTGTTGTCCGCGCACTCCAGCCTGGCGAAGTGGTTCGTGTCATCGGACAAACCAAATCGGGCATTGCTTGGTACGTTTTACGCCTCAATGATGGTAGCCAAGGTTTTGCGCCAAAGGCTGCGATTAGCATTGATGAAGGGTCTTCACGCTGGGTCTATCCAGACGGCACGGAAGCACCGGGTCCAAACGTCCCGCAGGGCCAAACTCAGCCGATCGATCCGGCAAGCCTGTTGCGAATGAACGAATTGGGTGCCGGTATTGATGGGGCGGGTGGTGAAGCGACTGGGGCTAATACCACGCCAGGAGAAGCAGCCGACGGTGTTTTGCCGGTCACGCCAACTGCGCCAGCAGCGCAGCCTTCAGTTGCAGGTCCTCAGCCGTAACGACACCGCGCTGCAGCAACCGGTCTTGCCTTTTGTTGGGATCGCACTTGCAAACCTAGTGGGTCGACAACCTCTTTAGGTGCCTTCGTCTATCCAAATACGGATCAGATGATGGGCAATCGCGAGTGGGGGTGGCGCGCGTAAGGTGGCGCCATCACGTGTGCAGCCCGCCTCTGACAAGAGTTGCCGTGCCTCTTCGCGGCTGAACCAAATGGCTTGGGATATTTCATGGGTGTCAATGTTGAGGTCATAGCTTTCGACCTCGGCAATCAAGCCAATCATCAGTTGCGAGGGGAATGGCCAAGGTTGGTTGGCGACAATTCGCGCGCCGGTCATTTTGACCCCTGCCTCTTCAAATAACTCGCGCGCACACCCTTCCTCTATAGTCTCGCCGGGCTCGATAAAGCCTGCGAGCGCCGAGATAAAGCCTGCACGAAAACCAATGCCGCGACCGAGCAGGCATTGATCACCTTTGACGGCCAACATGATGGCAACAGGGTCTGTACGCGGGAAATGTTCGGTTTTGCAAGCTGGGCAAGCCCGCTTCCAACCAGCTTCTGCCATCAGGGTTGCCTCTCCACAATTTGCGCAGAAACTATGGCGGCTATGCCAATCTAGGATCGCTTTCGCGGTCCCAGCAATTGCCAGGTCGGACATATCCATAATACTGGCCGCTACGCGCAGGTCTTCGGTGTCGCCTAGGCCCTGTAACGGCCCATCGTTCCAATCAAACCTTGCTGGCAATGTGGTTGCAAAAGTGGCGCGGCCCTTGTCATCCAATCCCATCAGGATGGGCTCCGGGCTCGACTTTGGAAGAAAGGCTGACCGGCTCGTGCTCGCCAAGCGTAAGAGCTTTCGGCCGCCCGAAGCTTGTGAGTCTTGGCTCAGTACCGGTTTGCCATCTTGGATCAAGATCAAATCGGTATCCGGGTGATTGAGCAGGCTTTCCATCTTGTCAGCATCACGGCGCAGCGCGCTTGCGCGATCAAGAGGGAAGGCGGTGAACGGGATGAAATCGGAAGATTGTGCCATAAAGTGCACCTGAACTGGCCCGCCTATCTTGGTCAAGCAGGATTTGTTGCTGGCTAACACCTGTTGCATCCACAGGATTGCCGCCATTAGCGCTTGAATCTGGCCGCTTGACTTGCGATATGGAGAGCGGAGATCGGCGGTGGACGTAGTCCTCGCCAATTCGGTCAGGTCCGGAAGGAAGCAGCCGCAACGAGTTTCGCTATGGGTCGCCGTTCGGTCTCCACCCTTTTACCTGTGCGCACCCACAGTTTGGAACCCCAGCATGGACGAAACGGATCTTGGCGGTGAGGGTGATCTTCCGCAGTCGGGAGGATTTCCTGGGTACGACCAAGCCGATGCTGAGCCGGACGATCTGACCTTGTCGATGTTCGGTGAACCCGAAGAGGTGCCAGCAAAAGCCGCTGACGGGCAGGGAAGCCAGCCTTATTTAGTACTGGCGCGAAAATACCGGCCGCAACGGTTTGAAGATTTGATTGGGCAAGAGGCGATGGTTCGCACCTTGACCAACGCCTTTGCCTCAAACCGCATTGCCCATGCGTTCATGCTGACCGGGGTGCGCGGTGTTGGGAAAACCACGACAGCGCGCTTGATCGCCCGGGCCTTAAATTATCAAACCGCAACGCTGGATCGGCCGTCGATCCAACTCGACCCGCTCGGCAGCCAGTGTGAAGCGATCACGCGCGGCAATCATCCTGATGTGTTTGAACTCGACGCGGCCTCGCGCACCGGCGTTGGCGATATGCGCGAATTGCTGGACGGGGTCCGCTATGGCCCAATCGCGGCGCGCTACAAGGTCTATATCATAGACGAAGTTCACATGCTGTCGAAGAGCGCGTTCAATGCGCTTTTGAAGACGTTGGAGGAGCCACCTCCGCATGTGAAATTTATCTTTGCCACCACCGAAATTCGCTCGGTTCCCGTTACTATTTTGTCGCGCTGCCAGCGTTTTGATCTTCGCAGAATTGAGCCGATTGTTCTCGCCGATTATCTGGAGAAGATAGCCGGTCGCGAAGGCACACGGGTTGCTCGCGATGGGTTAGAGTTGATTGCCCGCGCGGCAGAGGGTTCAGCGCGCGATGGTCTGTCGCTATTGGACCAAGCCATCGTGCAAGATCGGGGCAATGGCGTTACGGGTGCAGAAATCCGCGATATGCTGGGTCTGGCCGACCGCAGCCGTACGATGGACCTCCTTGGGGCCATCTTAAAAGGCGATGCCAAGACGGCCCTGCAAGCTTTCCGTGAGCAATATGATTTGGGGGCAGATCCGGGTCTTGTTCTACGCGACTTAATGGACCTAACCCATGAAATTTCGCGCGGAAACGTGTTGGGAGCGGATTGGCATCCAGCTGGCGCGAGCGACCATACCGAGCAAATGAAGGCGTTTGCGCACATCTCAACCCCGGCCGCTCTTGGACGGCTGTGGCAATTGATCTTGCGGGGCTTTGAAGAGTCCGCGCGCGCGCCCGATCCGGTCCAAGCCGCCGAGATGTGTTTGTTGCGCGCATGTACCGCTCAACAGTTACCGCCCCCTGAGGATTTAGCGCGGCTGCTTATTGGTCAGCCTATGGCGACGGGTGGGGTGGCAAGTCAGTCAGCGCCTCAAGGCCTCAATAGCGGCCCAACAGCGTTTGCGCTGCCTCAGGCGGCACCCGCGCTGCAGACTGTTGAAACTGCCACTTTGCCGTCCAATCAGGCGAGCTTCAGCTTCGACGGCTTGCTTGAGGCCTTAGAAGATGCGCGCGAGATTGTACTCGTGACAGAGCTTGAGCGCTTTGTGCGCTTGGTCAGTCTGGAGCCCGGTCGTCTTGTCCTAGAGCTTTTGCCTAATGCGCCGCTAGATCTTCAAAAGCGCACTGTAGAGGCGCTAACTGCGCTCACAGGTGATGACTGGCTCGTTGAATCAGGTTCAGGCGGGCAGGAGAGCATCGCTGAGCGCAATAAGCGTTTAGAAGGCGAGCGCGTTGACGCTGCCAAACAGACCCCAGAGGTCTTGGCGGCTCTGAAGGCATTTCCCGGCGCACGCATCCTAGAAGTACGCGCCGCACCGGTTCCGGAAGTAACCTTAGAGGCCGTGGTTGACGATGGTGACGAGGATGCAGAGGCCTTAACGAGCAATGTGTTGTCGGTTGACTTTAACCGCCGCCGCGTTGGCGACTAGAAAATAATCTGGGATCATGGCGAATCCCAATTTTACAGGACGAGAGCGATGAAAGACCTTGGCGGATTGATGAAGACCATGCAGCAGATGCAGTCCAAAGTGGCAGATGCGCATAAGAAAATGGAGAAAATTGAGGCCGAAGGCAGTGCTGGCGCAGGCATGGTGAAAATCATCAGCAATGGTGAAGGCAAGCTTTTGTCCATCTCGATCGATCCCAACTTGTGTGTTGCAGAGGATGTCGAAATTCTCGAAGACTTGATCAAGGCTGCCTTTGAAGATGCACGGAAAAAAGTCGAAGCCAGTCGCGCCGCGATGGAAAAGGATTTGATGGGCGGCCTGCCTCTGCCCCCAGGCTTTAAGATGCCCTTCTAATCATGACGGATCGGAATGCGCGTACCAAGCGAGCCACGGCAAGCCCTGAGATTGAACGCCTTGTAGCGCTATTGGCGAAGCTTCCGGGCTTGGGTCCGCGTTCCGCGCGCCGGGCGGCCTTGCACCTTTTGAAGAAGCGCGATGCCCTAATGCAGCCACTTGGCCAAGCCCTTGCGGATGCAGCAGAGAAGGTGAAGGCCTGCCAGATTTGTGGCAATCTGGATACGCAAGACCCGTGCGCTGTATGCGCTGACCCAGCCCGTGATCAGAGCACCCTGTGTGTGGTAGTTGAAGTCAGCGATCTCTGGGCGCTTGAGCGCTCTGGCGCTTATTCAGGCCAGTATCATGTTCTTGGCGGCGTCTTATCCGCTTTAGACGGCGTGCGTCCGGAAGACTTGCGGATTGGCAGTCTCATGGCGCGCATTCAAGAGGGTGGCATCACCGAGGTCGTTCTGGCCTTGGCTGCCACGGTAGAAGGCCAAACCACGGCCCATTATCTCGCCGATATTTTGGCCGACAGTGGCGTCGCTACCACCAAGTTGGCCCATGGCGTGCCAGTAGGCGGAGAATTGGATCATTTAGACGACGGGACGCTGCTAGCGGCCCTCAAGGCGCGCCGCAGCGTCTAATGTCGTCAGGCTTTAGCCACTCACCAAATCAAAGGTGAGGCCAGCGCTTTTCACAAGACGAGCACGCAGGGCAGGTCCCATGACGGCACCTGGCGTCCAAATTCCGCCAGCGGCGTCCTTTGCTTCGTTGATGAGGCACAAAGCTGACTCGGCAATCATCTTAGAGGTTGAGCCGTAGCCCGGATCGCGGTCACCTGTAACGGCAACTTGGACTTGGGCGCCTGTGTCAGACTGTGCGATGAACAGCACATCGTAATAGCCTGTCTCACGCTCTTCCTTGGAAGGGCCCTCGCCGGGCTTTGGCCCGCCTTCACCGCCAAGGCTTTTGTCGCCTGCTATCGCATTGGCCATAGCCTCGCCTTTTTCGCCGGGCCCAGTCACCATCATTTCTTCATAGACCAAGCCCGCGCCATACTTATGACCGAGGAGCGCATTCGTGCGATGCACATTGCGGGTGTTAATCGGTGCCATCACAAAGGGCGCAACCCAAACACCCATTTCTGCGTCCAAATAGGGTTTCATGCCATGGGGCTGAGTTGGGCCTTCAAAGCCTGGTGTCAGTGCAAATGGATTGCGCAACAGGTCAAGGACACCAGGCTCGCTCATGGCAGCTGCCATGGTCGCCTTCAGGCTGGCTGCTGTACCGCCTGAGAAGGTGCCCTTCATTTTGCGGACCCGACCTTTAACTTTGGTCGCTGGGCTGCCCGTGTTGGCGATCATCGCTTCTTGCGCCATTTGGACACCAAGATCGAATGGAATAGAATCAAAGCCGCACGAGAACACGATCCGAGCACCAGATGCCTTGGCAGCAGCCTCATGTGCGTCGATCATCTTGCGCATCCACGCAGGCTCACCACACAAGTCGACATAGTCGGTACCGTGCTCAGCGCAGGCAGCAACCAAGCCATTGCCATAGAGCTGATAAGGGCCAACCGTTGTGAGAACGACTTTGGTTGAGGTGACCATGGCCTTCAGGGACGCGACATCGTCGCTGTCGCAGACGACAAGCGGTGTATCCGCGGGCGCGCCAATTTCGTCGCGAACTTGAGCTAGCTTTTCCAAGCTGCGCCCACCCATCGCCCAGCTGACGCCGGTTGGATAGGTTGCCGCGAGATACTCAGTCACCAATCGGCCCGTAAAGCCTGACGCGCCAAAAACGATGATATCAAATTGCTGGCTCATGCCCTCATCTCCCTAATTGTTGGGAGGTGTGTGGCGTGGAAAGTGAGGAAGAGCAAGAGGCTCAAACCTATTTTGCTTGGCAGGCAGCTTTGATCGGTGCTCGTTCCGTTTGGCCGGGGAAACGCGCGAGAGCGGCAGCAGGCCGGATCGGCCTCTGAACCAGATTTCCTTGGCAAGCGGGGCATACACCAGTAAGCCTGCCGGTGGCACAAGCCGCACAATAAGTGCACTCAAACGTGCAGATGAAGGCTTCGGCACTATCAGCCGGCAAATCACGGTCGCAGCATTCGCAATTGGGTTTGAGCGCCAGCATGGATCTAGACGTCAAGCTCTTCCGCGTAGCGGGCATTTTCCTGTAGCCATTTAAAGCGAAGCTCTGGCTTGCGCCCCATCAGCGTTTCAACCAACTCACCCACGCTGGGTAAATCACCTTCGGGAATGACCAAGCGCGCGAGCGTTCGGGTGGCTGGATTCATCGTTGTGACTTTTAATTGCGCTGGCATCATTTCGCCCAAGCCTTTGAAGCGTCCGATTTCGACTTTGGCGCGAGGATTGAAGGCCGTCTTCAACAATTCATCCTTGTGGGCGTCATTTTTGGCATAGACCGTCTTGCCGCCATGGGTCAGGCGATAGAGCGGCGGCAAGGCAACAAACAGGCGGCCCGAATGTACCAATTGCGGCATGGCTCTAAAGAAATAGGTAGCCAATAGGGCGGCGATATGAGCCCCGTCGACGTCTGCGTCGGTCATGATGATGACGCGCTCGTAACGCAAATCCTGTACCCGAAACTTGCTGCCTGGAGCGACCCCTAAGGCGAGCGCGAGGTCAGAAAGTTCTTGATTGCCAGCAAGCTTGTCGCCGCCCGCGCTCGCCACGTTTAAGATTTTACCACGGAGGGGCAAAATGGCTTGCGTATTGCGGTCGCGCGCCTGTTTGGCGCTGCCACCCGCTGAATCGCCTTCGACGATGAAGATTTCCGTGCCGACAGCGTCTTGGCGCGCACAATCTGCCAGCTTGCCGGGCAAGCGCAATTTGCGGGTTGCGCTTTGGCGCTGCACTTCTTTTTCTTTGCGCCGCTTGAGCCGATCATCGGCCTGAGCAATCGCCCAATCTAAGAGAGCCCGCGCTTCACGGGGGCTTGCCCCCAACCATTGGTCAAACGGATCGCGAATGGCGTTTTCAACAATGCGGGACGCTTCTGCGGTTGCTAAGCGGTCCTTGGTTTGACCAACAAATTCTGGCTCTCGCACGAATACGCTGATTAGAGCTGCTGCGGTGCCAAACACGTCTTCTGAGGTGATCTGGGCTGCTTTCTTGTCGCCTACCAACTCCCCATAATTACGCAAACCCTTAGAAATAACGGTCCGCAAGCCTTGCTCATGCGTGCCACCTTCTGGCGTGGGGATTGTGTTACAATAGGAAAGTAGGAAGCCGTCCCGGTCGCCAAACCCACGTACACCCCAAGTCAGCGCCCATTCGACAGCACCATGACCGCCAGCTTGCGACGTGCGCCCGGCAAACATAGTAGATGTCACCGTCGGGGCTTCGCCAATGCTGCTTTGGAGATAGTCGGCTAGACCATTTGGGAAACACAAGACTTCTTCTAGGGGCGTGGAATCGCCGGGACGAATACGTTCTGGCGCGCATTTCCAACGAATCTCTACGCCACGGAACAAATAGGCTTTCGACCGCGCCATACGGAATAGGCGGGCTGGATCAAGACTGGCACCTTCGCCAAAAATCTCTGGATCCGGGTGAAAGCGAACAACCGTGCCACGACGATTATGCACGGGCCCTAAGTGTTCGATTGGCCCTTGAGGAATCCCGCGTGAAAACGCCATGCGGTAGAGGCGCTTGTCGCGAGCTACTTCCACTTCGAGCCGATCAGACAGCGCATTGACGACCGACACGCCCACCCCGTGCAAGCCGCCTGAGGTCTGATAGGCCTTATCCGAGAATTTCCCGCCTGCGTGCAATACGGTCATAACGACCTCAAGTGCGGACTTGTCGACATATTTTGGGTGTGGGTCGATTGGAATGCCGCGTCCATTATCCGAGACGGCGAGGGCACCATCAGCCTCTAAGGTCACTTCAATGCGGGTTGCGTGACCGGCAACAGCTTCGTCCATCGAATTGTCGAGCACTTCAGCGAACAAATGGTGCATCGCGCGGGCGTCTGTGCCGCCTATGTACATGCCGGGCCGCTTTCGAACAGGTTCCAGCCCTTCGAGAACTTCGATGTCCTTCGCGGAATAACCCGCGGTAGCTGCAGAGACGCCTGCTGGCTCTAGATCATCAAACAAACTGGATTTTGGAGCGGCACTGGCAGCCATTCTTCGGGATTCCTTGAATTTTGATGCGAACTAAAGCGGCCTGATATGGGCTCTTGTTTGGCCCGTGGGTCAAGCCTTTGTGTTAGCAATCACAGGCTTTCATTTTCTGGGTGGACATCTTGCGCTCTCGTAAACCCTGTGTTTACTTACCCTATGGTAATAGTGGGGCTCGGGTGCGGGGGGCTCTCCTAGGGCTCAATGTAGAAGTCCCGCGTAACGAAGCTCGCGCTGTAGCAATTTGAGCGAAGGGATCAAGAGTTGTGACACACCAATTGTTAGAAACCGTCCTGGCCATGGGGAAAGAACCATTGGGTACTTTGGTAGAGGGCGTCGTGAAATGGTTCGATCCAGTCAAAGGCTTTGGCTTTGTTCAGCTAAGGGCACACGATGGCGAAAACCCAAATGAAATTGATGCTTTATTGCATGTGAGCGTGCTGCGGAAGCATTCAAATGCCATCCCTAAAGAAGGAGATGAGATCACTGTTTTGACCGCAGAGGGTGATCGGGGCCTGCAGGTTGTTGGAATTTTGAGCTTACGGCCCGTCTTTCGGCCACCGCCTGAAGATGTGGATCAATTTGTTCCGGTCACTGTGAAATGGTTTAATCGGTCGAAGGGGTATGGCTTTGCTATTCTAACCAGCGAGGGACCCAACTCTGAAGATATCTTCTTGCACGTAGCTACATTGCGCCGCGGCGGTATTGATGTGGTCGATGGTGGCGAAGTCTTGCGGGCGCGGGTTGAACGCAGTGCCAAGGGTGCGATCGCCACAGCAATTGTGCGCGCCTAACACCTTGAAGCAAGTTGAGCTTCGGTGACTTGGTCGCGATGATGCCATCTTGGCGGACGTCAACGCGCCGTGTTAGGGAAGGGCATGATCAAGCTACTGCACTTCATTCTTTTTGCCTTGATGGCATGTGTCGTCCTTCCATCCGCGTCCTATGCTCAGGCCTTCGCCATTGAGGGGCCTCAACGTGGGCTACGGGTTGAAAAGTTGTCGATTGCGACTCCTGCAGGGGTTCGGTCATTCAACGTTGAAATGGCTGATACGCCGCGTTCGCGAGAAATCGGAATGATGTGGCGGACCGAGGTGCCACGCGGTACTGGCATGTTGTTTGATTTCAAAACGCCAGAAACGGCAACTTTCTGGATGGAAAATACGCTGGTTTCGCTCGATCTTATTTTCATTCGCGCCGATGGCCTCATTGCCAATATTGCAGCGAATGCACAGCCATTGTCACGCGCACTTATCCCTTCAGACGGTCCGGTTTTAGCGGTTTTAGAGATTGGTGCAGGCGAATCTCGACGGTTGGGCTTGGCCGCTGGCCAACGTGTGACCCATCGAATATTCCAGCCAGTCCGCGCAAAAAAGTGAGACTTCAGTAAAATCTGTTTAGAGCGCTTGCCCTAAACGGCTTGGTCGCGCTATACGCGCGCCTCTCGGGGAGTAGCGCAGTTTGGTAGCGCATCTGGTTTGGGACCAGAGGGTCGCAGGTTCGAATCCTGTCTCCCCGACCATTTTTGGTCGATGTTACAAGCGGGACATGCTGATTTAGTGCATTGCCCGCTTTTACATTTCTGCCGAACGCGCTCATGATGAGACATCTAGTTTCGAGGCCTTCATGACATTTGCAAGAATCTTCCGTCCAGCCAAAAACGCCATGCAGTCGGGCCGGGCGAAGAGCAATGTTTGGATGCTGGAATTTGAATCCGCTGCCGTGCGCTCCTCTGACCCATTGATGGGCTGGACCTCGTCGGCTGATACCCAAGGTCAAGTGCGTTTGACCTTTGATACGCGCGATGAGGCAATTGCCTATGCGCAAAAATATAATCTGGCGTTTCAGGTCATTGATCGGCAAGAGCCCAAGCGGATCCCGCGTGCTTACGCCGACAACTTCACCTTTTACCGCCGTGAACCTTGGTCTCACTAGGCCCAATAGCTCAGCAGGATAGAGCATCCGCCTTCTAAGCGGACGGTCGCAGGTTCGAGCCCTGCTTGGGTCGCCAGTTCTTAGTGTTTTGCCTTCTTTGCCAAACCGCTCAGCCCCGTTATGAAGACATCATGACCACACTCGCCAATGACCTCGATATCCGTTCCGCCCGTCCTGACCAACTTGTGGCTGGGGCCACGGGGGATTGGGAAATCATTGTGGGGCTTGAAGTCCATGCGCAGGTGAGTGCGCAGTCTAAGCTGTTTTCCGGTGCCAGTGCCTCTTACGGTGGCGCGCCGAACGCACATGTTAGCTTGGTTGATGCGGGCATGCCCGGCATGTTGCCGGTGTTGAACCGCTATTGCGTTGAACAAGCGGTGCGCACGGGCCTTGGCCTTGGGGCCAAGATCAATTTGTGGAGCCGGTTTGATCGGAAGAATTATTTCTATCCTGACCTACCGCAAGGCTATCAAATCAGCCAGTTCGCCCATCCAATTGTGGGTGAGGGGACGTTGAATGTCGATTGCGACAATGGCGAGACGGTTCCCATCCGCATTGAGCGCATTCACTTGGAACAAGATGCCGGCAAGTCGATCCATGATCTCGACCCCCGCGCCACCTATGTCGACTTGAACCGTTCGGGCTGTGCCTTGATGGAAATCGTTTCTAAGCCTGACATCCGGTCCAGCGAAGAGGCAGCCAATTATTTTAAGGCGCTACGGGCTTTGGTGCGCTATCTGGGCACGTGCGACGGGAATATGGATGAAGGCTCAATGCGGGCAGACGTCAATGTGTCCGTCCGTAAGCCCGGCACGCCCTTTGGCACGCGCTGCGAAATCAAGAATGTGAACTCCACGCGTTATGTCGCCTTGGCCGTGGATTATGAAGCGCGTCGTCAGATTGAAATTCTCGAAGATGGCGGTTCCATCAACCAAGAGACCCGCCTGTTTGATGTGAAAACCGGCAAGACCCGCTCCATGCGCTCAAAGGAAGATGCGCATGATTATCGCTATTTCCCAGACCCAGACTTGTTGCCACTTGAGCTGGATCAAGCTTGGGTGGATGCGATCAAGGCGAGCCTGCCTGAACTGCCAGACGCCAAGAAGCAACGCTTCAAATCCGATTATGGTTTGTCACCTTATGATGCGGCCGTTCTGGTTTCAGATAAGGACGCGGCGGACTTCTTTGAAACTGCTGCAAAGGGCCGTGACGCCAAGCTGGTCAATAGCTGGATGACGGTGGAATTGTTCGGTTGGCTCAACAAGCATGACAAGTCTCTGGCCGAAACCCCTGTTTCGGCAGAGCGTTTGGGCGAATTGGTCGATCTGATCAGTAATGGTACGATCAATGGCAAGATTGCCAAAGACGTATTCCCCCGCATGATCGAAACCGGCGATGCGCCTTTGGTCATTGTGGAGCGTGAAGGCCTGAAACAAGAGACCGATACGGGCCTGATCGAACAAACGGTTGACGCATTAATCGCGGCCAATCCTGACAAAGTGGAAGAAGCCCGCACCAAGCCAAAGGCGCTAGGCTGGTGGGTCGGCCAATTGATGAAGGCAACCGGCGGCAAAGCCAGCCCAGCGGTCATCAATGACGTGATTAAGGCTAAGCTGGGCCTCTAGGCGCGTCAGTTGTCTTAGCGCTTTTCTTTGGCCGGTGGGACAACCTCGGTCTTTACCCGCTGTGGCCAGAAGTCGGGCGTCAGTCCGCCACAGGCATTCATCTCCAGCAACTTGGTCAGCACAAAGCGCGTACCATCCCACGTAAAGGTTTCCGCTGTTCCGCAATCGGCAATGCCGCGCCCTTTCCAGAAGGTGCTAATTTGTCCGCTCTCTGGGTCGATGCTGGCATTGACGAGGCTGTGCGCATCTTGGTCCGATGGCGTGCGTTCAGGAGCTAGGAAAGGGTAGGGGATCACGCTGGTTCTACCCTCCTGCAGGTAGAATTTCGACCATGCATTATAGGTGCCCGCCCCACACGGGATGGACCATAGGATCCGGCCCTTACCCAAGCTAAAGCCTTCAATGCCTTGCCCGCCGGGGTCATAACGCTCACTGTCATTGCATTCGGCCGCGCGGCCTTCCAGCACGGCCTTAGGAACATTCGTTCGCGCAGGCAGCTTTGTGAAGGCGACCGCATTGATTCTTGGGGTCGCGGGAGCAGGGGGAACGCGCTCGCGAGCAATCCTACCTACATCGACCCAAGCCGCAGCAGTTCCTGTTCGACCTTGAGTAGCTTCAATCGCCCGTAGCGCCGCTACAAAGCCTGATAGACTGGCAAATGATGTAATTTTGCGGCTGTTGCCACTTGAATAGAGTACGGCGCGCCCTGTTTGAGCTAAAGCGATAAACCGGTCCACATCGGTGCTACGCAATTGGCTTACGCCGCTACCATCCGCTGTTACGACGAAGTCACCATCCCTTAAAGAGCGCCCGTCTCGACCAATGATTCTTAAGCTGCCGACTTTGGGCGTCGGCTGGGGTGAATTATACATAGCGGAATAGATGATTTTTGGTTTGGCTGTGGTGGGGCCAGCCGCAATCTCCAGCAACAACCAGCCCATTTCAACGTCGGCCGGCACACCCCGCAAGGGTGTGCTAACACTCATTTCATTCAGACCCGAAATCGAGACCGTCGTGCAAGTCTTGATATTGCTGCAGCTTACGCTCCAATCCCGATAGTCTTTTGGCATGCTTTGCGCCTGTGCTGGCATGACGAAAAGACTTGTCAAAAGGAATGACAGAAGATGCGGTTTAGCGGGAAGTGTGGTCATGAGCAGGGCCTTATCAGGCAAGGATTTTAATGGTCAATGGCATTTCGCCCAAACAATTCAAGCGGGCGCATCGACAGCGGAAACCGCGCCAAAGCGGGCAATAAAGGTTTGACGAAGAGCTTCATCCACTTCGGCAAAAGTAACTGGGTAGCCCAAGTCGACCAAAGAGGTGACGCCAAGGCCTTCTTCTTGGATCCCGCAAGGAACAATGCCATCAAAGTGGGAAAGGTCTGGTTCTACATTTAAACTGATGCCATGAAAGCTGACCCATTTTTTGACGCGTAGGCCCACAGCGGCAATCTTGTCTTCGTGTCTGGGAAAGCCTTGATGTGTGCGGTCTACCCAAACGCCCACTCGGCCACAGCGCAGCTCGCCCTTAATGGTAAACTGCGCCAGTGCATCAATCACCCAATTTTCAACCGATTGGACAAAGGCCCGAACATCGCGCTTGTGGTTGCGCAGATCGAGCATGAGATAGACAATACGTTGGCCGGGCCCATGATAGGTATATTGACCGCCCCGACCGCTTTTGAAAACCGGAAAGCTGGCACCAGGCAAAAGGTCAGATGATTTAGCACTGGTGCCAGCGCTATACAGGGGAGGGTGCTCGAGAAGCCACACCAATTGATTCGCTGTTCCTGCCGCAATTTCCGCCGCACGCGCCTCCATAATGGCTACTGCGGCCTCATATTCGACCGGTTTTTCCGACACAGCCCATTCAATCACGCCAATTTCTCCAGTATTTGCAGTATCTTTACGCGCGTTAACTAAGTTCCAACACTCATGGGCTCTATCTAGCCTTGTGACAGATGATAGTGAACACCCCCCCTCGCAGATTGAAAAGGTCATGGTCGAAATTTCGGTCTTGGTCGGACGATCTTCTTTGCCTATGCACCAGCTACTTCGGATGGGTCGCGGTGCCGTTATTCCGCTGACCGCTTCGCCGAATGATGCAGTTTGGGTTCTCGTCAATAACCACCCAGTGGCTCGCGGCGATATCCAACTGGATGACGATAAGATTTCGGTTGAAATCACTGGTGAAGCTGATGTTTATGACTATCTGGCAGGGCCCTAACAGTCCTTTACTGTTTGGAACTGGCAAGATGCAGGCATAAGGGCTTCACATTGGCGGCGTGTTCTACTAAAAGCGCCGCTCTTTCCGGAACGTGCTCATGGCGGAACTGGTAGACGCGCTAGCTTGAGGTGCTAGTGGGGAGACCCGTGGAGGTTCGAGTCCTCTTGGGCACACCAACGGAAAGATGGCTTATTTGCCTGTATCTGCTACCAGCATGATGATACAGGCAAGCAAACTTAGGGGCTTACGACATGACGGAAAGTGATAGTCATGGACGATCTACAAGCCCTGGGGGTAGACCCCACTAATGCAGGTCACGAGTTAGACCCTCTGATCACCGTTAAGGTAATCGGAGCGGCTGGCGATCATGACGGGCCATTGCTGCGCCGGCTATTGCTGCCCATGCACCCAGCCGATGTGGCGGAGCTTCTACAAAACGCACCAAAAGAAACCGCGCGCACTATTTTCACGCTAATTGGTGAAGATCTCGACGCGGAGGTCTATGCTGAATTGGAAGATGAATTGCGCGAATTTGCGCTTGAGTTCATCCCAGCCAGCAAGTTGGCACAAAAGCTAGACGATCTCGACACCGATGACGCGGCCGCGATCGTGGCAGAATTGGATGATGAGGATCGCGCGGAAGTGTTGGCGGCGGCGTCTGATGATGTCCGGGTTGCCGTTGAAGGCGCTCTGTCGTTTGATGAGGAAACCGCTGGCCGTCTGATGCAGCGGGAGTTTGTGGCAGCCCCACAACATTGGGATGTCGGGCAAACCATCGACTTCATGCGCAAGACGGGTGAGGATTTGCCCGATCTCTTCTTCGATATTTATGTCGTCAGCCCTGCGATGCGACCGATTGGCGCGATCCCGGTCTCCAAGCTGATGCGGGCTAAGCGCACCATGCTGTTGCAAGACCTGATGGAAGTGCCTGAAATCATCGTCGATACTGAGACCGATCAAGAAGTCGTGGCGCACGCCTTCCAAAAATACCACTTGATTTCAGCGCCCGTGGTAGATCGAAGCGGTCGTTTGACGGGCATGATCACGGTCGACGATATCGTACGTGTTATTCAGGACGAAAACGAGGAAGACTTGTTGGCACTGGCCGGCGTGCGCGATGCGTCAACAGCCGACTCGGTGTGGGCATCGGTTAAATCGCGCTTGCCTTGGCTGGTTATCAATCTGGCGACGGCATTGATCGCCTCCGTGCTGATCAGTAAATTTCAAGATTCTATCGAAAAGATCGTCGCTCTTGCCGTGATGATGCCAATGGTCGCTTCGATGGGGGGCAATGCGGGTACCCAAACCGTTGCCGTCGCCGTTCGGGCGCTGGCAGCGCGAGAACTTACGCCAGGCAATTCGGGCCGGATCATCCTGCGTGAGGTGACTACAGGAATGGTCAATGGGGCTGTCTTTGCCATGCTATTGTCGAGTGTGGCCCTGATTTGGTTCCAAAGCGTCCTGTTATCTGTGACCATCGCTTTGGCGATTCTGCTGAATTTGTCGGTTGCAGGTCTTGCCGGCATCCTAATCCCGCTAACACTGAAGCGCTTGGGGCAAGACCCAGCCGTGTCGTCAGGTGTGCTGGTGACTTTTGTGACAGATATGGTGGGCTTTGTCGCTTTCCTTGGTCTTGCGACGCTGATCATTCTTTAGGGCTAATCCGCACGGGCAAGGGTGCATTACACAGCTCTAACTTGCCTGCCTTATATTTGGTCCAGCTATCGCGGCGGTTTCGGCGGCTTTCAAGGACTTCAGCATAAATCGCATGATCGGTACGCAAGGCCTCTAGGTTCACCTGTTCTGAAGCAGGCAGTCTGGAGCCCAATTCTGCTTTGATGATCTTTGGCTTGGTTTGGCCCGCGGCGTAAAAGCCCATCGCCTCTGTGCCGCGCGGCAGGGTGGCGAATTGATCCATGCCGTCAACAACCCGGCCTAGAAGGGTGACATTGCGGTCTAGCGCGCGCGGACTGTGGCCATTGACGGCGTAAAGTTCGGCAGGGCCACCTGAATCGGCTGCCTCGTCGCGTCCTGCGCCCACCATACCATAGCAATGGGGCAACCAATAGCGCTTTGCCTTCGGGTCCCAGGCCACGGGCCAATTGCGCCAGAAGCCAACTTTTGGCGCATAGACGTCGCCGTCCTTCAGTCCAATCGGGGTGAACTCAGCGCCATAGGTGCGATCAAACTCTGCGACCATCCTCCCCCCGGTAAAGCCCTGCGCGGTTGCAGCCGCTCCATCGCCCCATTGAACGACGTAATTATCTTGGCTCCGCACAATGTCGCGTCCATTGAAGAAGCCTTTCGCAAGCAATTCATTTAAGGCCAGCACATGGTTGGGCGCAAAGTCCGGGGCCAAGAGAATAATCACTCTAGCCGGCGCTTGGGCTCCTGGTACGGTCGACTCGAAATAGAGATAGAGCAGGCGGCTTTGTTCAAGTTTGGTCCAAGCGTCATTCGGCGCGGCGGCGATTAACTCTGCACTGGTCAACTCGCGCCAAGGCTTCATTGGAGCTATCTGCGAGGTTTGGGCTAGCGCCGCGCTCGAACAAACCGCCATAGCCAGAGCCGCAATGCTAAAAGCGCGCTGAAAAAGGCTCGGTTGCGTGTCCAACATGGTCTGATCCTTGCTTGATGTATCGTGTTTCGTTGACTGAAGGGTGCAGGATTGACCCCCACTTGTCGAGCGCCACCTGTGGACAAAAACGGCACCAATCCTGCAAAGCCAGTTTCATCGGGCGGAATCCGTCTCTTTTTGGAACAAAAAATGTCCAGACTCACTGCGTCTCGCGCTGCATTGGACCTGATAGCCAGTTTTGAAGGCTTCCGTGCGCGTGCGGCTAAAACCCCCGACGGGCGGTGGACGCTGGGTTTTGGCCATGTTGCAACAGCACGTGAGGGCCTGTCGGTTTCGCGTGCGGAAGCAGAAGACTTACTGCGTTGGGACTTACGTCCCGTCGAAGATATGGTGCGCCAGTCGGCCTTAACCCCTCTAACTCAAAATCAATTCGACGCATTGGTGTCGTTTGCTTTCAACATTGGCATCTCAAACTTCGCGACCAGTGACGTGCTGCGCTATTTGAACCAAGGACAACCTATCGCTGCCGCACTTGCCATGCATGCGTGGCGTCGGGCTCGGGTAAATGGTCGTGTTCTGGTGATAGATGCACTGGTTCGGCGCAGGGCCGCAGAGGCTGCTCTGTTCCTTGAGCCCCTCGGTCCACGCCCGGCTGCGCCAAGCTCGGTTTTGAGCCCGGAAATTGATTATACGGCCGCGTTACTATCCCATGCCTCTGATCCGCGCGACGTTGCTTTTGGCGTCGGTGCAGATGGTGCGACGATTGCAACCGATCCCTCGCCAAGTTGGCTGTCCGAGCCATCGAAAGCTGAGACGCCTGAGCCTGTAAAAGTGCTTGCAGAAGCAATCTCATCGCCCGAACTGACGGCAGAAGCGCCCCTTGAAGAGCCTGATGCTTTAGCCTCTGCTGAACCAGAAGCAGTACCGTCCATCGAGGCCCCGGTGACAGTTCCGGCTGATCCTGTCGTGGTGCCTTTCCAAAATGAAGATGGCATCGCGGCAAATCAATTGGACCAAAGCCAGCGCGTGCCGGCCAATGATGGCCTGCGGACATTGGCTCCTTGGGCTCCAGAACTGGAAACGACATCTGAGACGACGATCCCCGGAGGTATCGAAGTCGAAAGTCCTCCGTTGCTTACGCCAGCCGCGCCAACCCGGGGGCTGACTTGGGTAATATTGGCGGTTGGGGCCGTCTTTCTGGCTGTTGGCTTGTGGTTCGCCTATCTTTTGGGTGCGCTGACGCCAGATCCTGAGGGGAAGCCCATAAGCTTGCAAGCGATCATAGCGATCCTCTCGGCTGCGTTTGGATTTGTGGCGTTTGTGACCTCTGCTGTGTCATTGGCCCGTGGCCAAGAAAGCGGCGACGAGACAGAGTTACTGCCCTAAACGCTTACCCTTTTGCTTGCACTCGCAGGCAGGCTCGCGCATGGTAAGCCATGCTTAGAAACTCCTATCCCAGCCTTGATTTCGACCTCGGCGAGACAGCCGACGCCATTCGTGAAACCGTTGAACGCTTTGCAGCCGCAGAGATCGCCCCGCGTGCCGCAGAGATTGACCGCAGCGACGAATTCCCGCGCGACCTTTGGCCAAAACTCGGAGACCTCGGCCTGTTGGGTATAACAGTGGATGAGGCCGATGGCGGCTCTGGCCTGGGCTATCTCGAACATGTTGTGGCGATGGAAGAAATCAGCCGGGCCTCGGCCTCGGTTGGCTTATCCTATGGTGCGCACTCAAATCTGTGTGTCAATCAATTGCGGCGCTGGGGCACGGCAGAGCAAAAAGCACGCTATCTGCCTAAGCTAATTTCTGGGCAACATGTTGGCGCATTGGCCATGTCGGAAAGTGGTTCAGGCTCAGATGTGGTCTCGATGCGCTTACGGGCTGATAAGAAGGGCGACCGCTATGTCCTCAATGGTGGCAAGTTCTGGATCACCAATGCCAAACACGCCGATACCTTGATCGTCTATGCCAAGACCGAGCCGGAAGCTGCATCACGCGGAATCAGCGCTTTCTTGATTGAGAAAGACTTTAAAGGGTTTTCCGTTGCCCAAAGCCTCGACAAGCTTGGGATGCGTGGCTCGCCAACGGGAGAGCTCGTTTTTGAAGATTGTGAAGTGCCAGAAGAAAATCTGATGGGCCCCCTTAACAAGGGCGCTCAGGTTTTGATGTCTGGCCTTGATTATGAGCGTGCGGTTCTGGCGTCCGGCCCGATTGGCATTATGCAGGCCTGTCTTGATGTGGTTCTTCCCTATATCCATGAGCGCAAGCAATTTGGCCAAGCCATTGGCGAGTTTCAGCTGATGCAAGGCAAGATTGCCGACATGTATGTGACGCTGTCGACCACGCGGGCCTATGTCTATGCCGTAGCCAAGGCCTGTGACCGTGGTCTAACCACGCGCAAGGATGCGGCTGGCGCAATCCTCTATGCCGCTGAGAAGGCGACCTGGATGGCTCTCGAGGCCATTCAGTGCTTGGGCGGCAATGGCTATATCAATGATTATGCAACAGGCCGTCTTTTGCGCGATGCAAAACTTTATGAAATCGGCGCAGGCACCAGCGAAATCCGTCGCTGGTTGATCGGGCGGGAGTTATTTAGCGAGACAGCGAGTTAGGCTTTTTGTTCATTAGGTAGATAGAGGCCCGAGGTGATACGTCGTACTTTTTTCGCAACCCTGGCGGGCCTGGCTTTAGCCGGAACTGCACTTGCCCAGACGCCAATACAGCCTGCAGAACCCGTGGCAATTGCTCCCGTCGTGACGCAGGCCCCGAAAGTCTTCCTCACGACAACAATGGGCGAGATTGAGATCACTTTGGACCCTGTGGGAGCACCCAAGACCAGCGCCCACATGCTCAAGATGTTTCAGACCAATCACTTCATCGGGGCGGCTTTCTTTCGGATCGAGCCGGGCTTTATCATTCAAATCGGGGATTTGGATGCGCAATTCAAAGGCCGCTATCCACCGCTTAGCCCGGTAGAACTTGAAACAGCGACGAATAAGCACGCCAAGGGTGCGGTTGCCTTGGCGCGGGGCGATGCGCTGAATTCCGGGCACTCTAGCTTCTATTTCGACTTGGCCGATAATCCGTATCTAAATGCCGACCCTAAAGCCCCACCCAACACGACCGGCTTTGCCGTCTTTGGTCGGGTAACGGCTGGCTGGGATGTGGTAGAAGCGATGGCGAAGGTTGAGTTGGCCCCTACAGGCGGTCCATTCCCCGGCAAGGCTCCCGTGGTGCCCATTGTCATCACGGCCATCCGAACAGACCCGCCACCACCGCCTAAGCCAAAGCCAGCGGCTAAGGCTTCGGCTAAGGCTAAGGCTAAAAAGAAGCGGTGATGGGCTTGGCCCTAATGCGCGTCATCCACTTTCAGACTATCGCGCAGCGCCCGCTTCAAAAACTTGCCCGATGCGTTGCGGGGGATAGCCTCGCTTAAGAACCAGACATAGCGGGGGACTTTGTGCTTCGCCATTAGAGCCAAGCAATGCTCGCGAAATTCTTGGCCGGTCAGGCTGGCGTCAGGGCGCACCAGAATGGCGGCACCGACTTCTTCGCCCAAACGGTCGTCTGGCACGCCGAAGACACAGCATTCGGCAACCGCTGGATGGCGATAGGCGACGGCTTCGACCTCGACGCAGTAAACGTTTTCACCGCCGCGTAGAACCATGTCCTTCTTACGGTCCACCAAGAAGATAAAGCCATCCTCATCGATGCGTGCCACATCGCCGGTATGAAGCCAGCCGTCAGTAATGCTTTCCTTGGTGGCGTCAGCTCGGTTGAGATAACCCTTGATAACAGGTGCACCCTTGACCCAAAGCTCACCCATCTCGCCCACAGGCAAGAAGTTGCCATTGTCATCGACGCAACGGGCCTCAAAGCTTGGCATGGCAGGACCGCAGCTGGCGGGCTTATCGACGAAAAAGTCGGCGCTAACGGCGGTGATGATGCCGCAGGTCTCGGTCATGCCATAGCCCGTATTGGGCCTTGCCGTGGGAACGGAGGCATCAATCTTGGCAACCAGATCGGGCTGAAGTTGTGCGCCACCGCCACCCAGAGTGAGCAAGCTAGACGTATCAGTCGTGGCAAAATCGGGGTGCATGATGACTTCGCGGGCCATCGTCGGTACGCCACTCATCGCCGTCACCTTTTCGGTTTCAATCAAGCGCAGCGCTTCTCCCGCATCCCATTTGTACATTAGGACCATGGTGCCACCGCTCGCCGTGGCGACATAGGCGGCGCAATTATTGGCGGTGACGTGAAAGAGGGGCGTTGTGATCAAGCCAACAGGTGGATTTGGTGCCGGCACGCTGGCAGGGTCTATGCCGTTGGCGCGCATGGTTGCTAAGCCTTGGACTTGCGCGGAAAAGCTCATGTTCATCAGATTGGCGACACATCCGCGATGGGTCAGTTGCGCCCCTTTTGGGAAGCCTGTGGTGCCCGAGGTATAGAAGATGCAGGCGTCATCATCTGGATCAACGTCCACTTCCGGCATGGCACCGCCACCGGCGATGACCTCTTCATAGGGCACAACTCCAGGCGGAAGCGTGTCGCAGCGCACGCCCACAATCGTGATCCCCTCGGCCATCTGTGGCCGCTCCATCACACGGGCCAGACGTTCAGAATCGCAGAACAAGACCTTGGGACCAGAATCTTTCAGGCCATATTCAAGCTCATCGGTGATCCACCAAGCATTCATGCCGACGCAAGCCACACCAATCGAGATACAAGCCCAATAGAGCAGCATCCATTCGGGATAGTTGCGCATGGCCACGGCAACCCGGTCACCCCGCCGCACGCCTTGGCCCCACAGCCAAGCGGTGATCGCATTCACCTTCTCATGGGCTTGGCCATAGGTGATACGCTCGTCCTGATAGACCAAATAATCCCGCTCGCTAAAGGCCACTGTCGATAGCCAAACGGCGCGGATATTGGGCGGGGCGTGCTTAAAACTGCGGACGTTGCTGCCGCGCACCTCGATCTCTTCGATCTCGAAAGGCTGTCCCGCTGAAGTTAGTTCGGTCCAAGCTTGCTTGAGTTCTGTATAGTGCATATCGCCCGCCGGATTTGTTTGACTGCGCGCTTTTTGGATGCCCGCTTTGGTTGGCCAATTGTATCCGGTGTTGTGGGGAATGGGTCAAGTGGGGAGGTGGGGCGCGCCGGCAGACACTCTCATTGCGCGAGACATCTTAGCAGCGGCTCGCACTTTGGCTGTTGGCGCGAAAGCATCTCAGCTTTCTGATCTCACGCCGTCCAGATGTCGCTTAAAACCAAAGCCGTTCCTTGCTGGAAGGTCGCCAGCAATACAGCCTCTGCTGCCCCTGAACCATCTGGATCATAGGACAATGTACCTAGGCCAGCATTCCAAATTAAGGTTGCCGTCGTGCTCATAGCAGCACCATCAACGACCCAGCTAACATCTGAATCTGTCAGGGCTGACGCCTCGCCTGTGATCTTATTAAAACCGAAAGCCTCGCGAGACAGGACAACTTTATCGATGCCACTTTGGAAATCGGTAAACGTGTCTCCGCCTTCGCTCAGGGCCTTGAAGTAGAAGTTATCGGCGTCATCGCCCCCAGCAAGAATGTCGGCACCATCGCCGCCATAAATGGAATCCTGGCCACGCCCGCCTTCAATCTTATCGACGCCACTGCCACCTTCAAGCTTGTCGCTGCCTCGCCCGCCACTGAGCAAGTCTGCACCGTCTCCACCGACAAGTTCATCATCGCCACGTCCGCCAGAGAGCTTATCATCGCCACTACCCCCGTCGAGGAAGTCGTCGCCGCGGTCACCGAGCAACTCGTCGTTCCCGTCGCCGCCATTGAGTGTATCGCTACCCAGACCGCCGCGAAGCTCATCTGTGCCGACACCTCCATCAATTAGATCGTTACCCTTGTCACCCCAAAGGATGTCATCGCCATTGCCGCCTGATAATTCGTCTGAGCCACGGCCGCCTCTTAAGACATCGTCGCCATTGCCGCCATCAAGAACATCTGCGCCCGACGCCCCTAGGAGACGGTCACTGCCGTCACCTCCGGATAAAGTGTCAGTGCCGCGCCCGCCATGAAGCCAGTCGCTGCCACTATCGCCGAATAAGGCGTCGTCTCCGCGCCCGCCCGCCAAAACGTCGGAACCGTCCCCGCCGTAAATCTCATCGTGGCCTTGGTTACCAAAAATCTCATCATTGCCGCCCAAGCCAAATGCGACATCTTGCCCGCGGCCTAGTCGAATGACGTCAGGGGCTTCTGTTACGCCACCGCGTGATTCATCAAACAGATCATTATTCTTTGTGCCCTTTAGACGTGCCATGGCGCTCGAACTCCCGACGAATGAAACTCAGTGCAGGCGTTACATTGCCATGCGCTAACACCGTCAGTTTGGCATAGTGCTTTTCTTCTGTCACCGTCCTGCACCGCTCAACTTGCAATACCAGCAAGTGAGCTTGGGCATTGGCCGTGCTCGTGCAGGTCAAGCAAATACCACCTTCCTGAGCTGGAATTGGCGGCACGAAATTCTATACCGAAGGCCATCCTAGGACTCGTTGCAACCAGCGTCGCAAACACATGCCTATCTTTTCACAAAGACGGTGAACCCAAGCGAATTGTCGACCTTTGACTCGCAAAGGATTGGAGAAGCACTTGCTGTCAGTAATTGTAATTCTGTCAGTTAAGTCCTGCTTCAAACTTCTTGCAACGCCTTGCGGACACAGCCTTGAGCAGCGTGTGTTAGGTCCAGTCCTTGGCTGAAAACAAGTTGGGAAAATTCAAAATGGCGGACAGGGTGGGATTCGAACCCACGGTAGGCTTCCACCTACGGCGGTTTTCAAGACCGCTGCCTTAAACCACTCGGCCACCTGTCCGCGTTTTGACGTCACACCTGAAAAAAATGCAAGATCGATAAAATTCGATCTGATTTTCAAGCGTTGATTTCAAACCTCTCTTGTAGTGTGCAACCCGCAGTCGGATCAACCGGCGCGGGAAGAATGTCTGCAGAAACTACTGTAGACCAATATGGTGGGACACAAAATGGTCCGGAATTCGGCACAGAAGTCACAAGTCGTTACGTATTGTTTTAAAACTAGAATAGTTGATTTGGGGGTGGTAGGGCCACTTTGGGCCAGCGCGCTCTTATTGGCAGCAAGTTTAGCAGCTCATCCTGCCGCTGCCGCGCCTAGTGCCCGCTCCATGACCAGCGTCATCAATAGCGAAGCTGCGTCTACCGAAGTCGTTTCTAGCACCAAGCCTATGCGCAAGGCTGCCATTGCGGCGCAAAAACCTGTGACCGTGACCACCAAGCCTGCTCGTGCCACCCCTAACCAAGGTGCTCCGATTGAGCGGGTCCAGATGGCATCACTTGCGCCTGCAACGACCCGGGCTGCGAAAGCTACGGCACCAGCGGATCGCGCCATCCGTTCGACCCCGATTTCTATTCACGCGTCTGAACCAGAATCTGCGCCTGCTGTGCGCCCATCCGATGTAAAAGCCTTCCAAAAGATCGGCGCGCCCTATCAGGTGAATGGTAAATGGTACATTCCAGCCCATGAGCCGGACTATAATGAAATCGGGACCGCCTCTTGGTACGGGCGCGATTTTCACGGCAAGGCGACCGCCAATGGCGAATTGTTCGACATGAATGTCGTCAGTGCTGCGCATCCAACTTTGCCAATTCCAAGCCTTGTAGAAGTGACCAATTTGACCAATGGTCGCTCGATGGTGGTGCGGGTCAATGATAGGGGTCCGTTTGTATCCGATCGTTTGATTGACCTTTCAGCCCGTGGAGCAACGCTTCTAGGTTTTCGCGATCAGGGCTCTACCCAGGTGCGGGTCCGCTATATTGGCCCTGCTGATCCTGAACCACTGGTGACGACTGCCAATCTAACAGCGCCCAGTGACGAGCAAAAGTGGTCGAGGCCTGCGCCAACGCCTGTCCAGACCGTGGCTCCTACTCGGGTAGCTGAGCAAAAGCCAACGCGAACGGTGAAGGCCACCCGTGTGAATTCCGATGAAGTGGTCTCAGGCCATTATGTGCAAGCAGGTGCTTTCTCGAGTCGGGTAAATGCTGAACGCGCGTTGAACCGCGTGTCAGACATGGGGTCTGCCCAAATCGTTGAAACCCAGACCGCCTCAGGTGCAAGCCTGTACCGGGTTTTGATTGGCCCGTTTGAAAATCAAGCCGAAGCCAGTGCCTTGGCGGAATCGGTCTCGGAGCAGGGCGTCATTGGTGCCCATATTATGGCGTCGCGCAACTAAAGACCGCCAAAGACTGCATCAAGACCCTTGCTTAGAGCGGGCGGGCGGGTCACTTCTGTCTGCACCACGAGAGCAGATGGGTCTTGAAGCATGACGGGCGGCCATTTCATCACTTTGGAAGGCGGCGAGGGGGCAGGGAAGACCACCCTGCTAACCGCGCTTAAGGCACGGCTGGAAACTTCCGGCCACGAGGTGGTCCTAACGCGAGAGCCTGGGGGAACGCCGGGGGCAGAAGCCATTCGGGCCTTGTTGGTGACCGGGACAGCCGATCGCTGGACAGCATTGTCAGAGCTATGTCTATTCTTTGCCGCGCGTGAAGACCATTTGGAGCGCCTGATCCGTCCAGCCCTGAAACGCGGTGCGATTGTCCTGTGTGACCGATTTTCGGATTCCACCCGCGCCTATCAAGGTCAAGCTGGCGGGGCAGGGCGTGAGGCAGTTGAGGCCCTTGACGCTTTGATCGTCGGACAAACTCAGCCTGATTTGACGCTTATCCTCGATATTGATCCGGCGGTTGGTCTGAAGCGGGCTGCAGCGCGGCGTGGGACCGAAGATCGATTTGAGGGCAAGGCTTTTGCATTTCATACCGCACTGCGCGCGGCCTATTTGGAACTTGCTGAGAGATTCCCAGAGCGCTGTGGGGTTTTGGATGCATCCTCAACCCCGGATGTCTTGGCGGAAGCGGCTTGGGCACTGTTGGTTGCGCGCTTAGGTCTGTCATGAGTGACGATGTATCAGGCCCAGATCAAGAGCCCGGATCGCCCCATCCGCGTGCTGTGTTTGAGCTTTTTGGCCATGAGGCCGCTGAAGCAGGATTGGCAGACAGTCTTTCAGGTGGCCGCTCACATCATGCGTGGCTGATTACGGGGCCAAAGGGCATCGGTAAGGCGACCTTGGCTTATCGATTTGCGCGCCGATTGTTAGGAGCAGCCCCGGATCCGTCCAGCCCACTGGCGAGTTCAACAGACGATGTTGTCAGCCGCAAGATCGCCCAAGGTTCCCATGCAGACTTGCGCACAGCTACGCGTCTCGACCCTGAAAAGGGCGAAATCAAGCGCGATGTCACGGTAGCTGCCATCCGGGATCTCACGCAATTTTTCACCATGACTGCGGACGGGGCAGGGGGCGCACGGGTTGGTATCGTTGATTGCGCTGACGACATGAGTTCAAACGCTGCCAATGCGCTTTTGAAGACGTTGGAAGAGCCACCTCCAGGCGGCACCTTGATCCTGCTCGCCCATGCACCTGGCCGATTATTGCCAACCCTGCGGTCGCGCTGTCGCAGGTTGGACCTGTCGTGCCTGTCCGATGAGGCCATGGCAAAAGCACTGCCCAGTATTGATGCCACGACGCGGAGTTTAGGCGCTGGACGGCCGGGTCGAGCGCGCGCGTTGGCGGCTTTGGGGGCTGCGAAACTCTATAGCACTTTGTCGCGTCATTTGTCCGGCCTGCCACGCGCGCCATTGGATGAAGCGTTGGCCTTGGCCGATGCCTGTAGCGATGCGGACCGCTTTCATGCAGTTTTTGATATGATGGAAGACTGGCTTGCGCGCGCCGGTCGGGCAGGGCTTGGCCTTGAGATCTCTGAGATTGAACCTGGCGAAAGCGTCCTGCTCGCGCGCCTTGCGGCAGGGGCAGGCACCGATGGCGCAGCCAAGGCGTGGAGCCATGTCCGCGCCTTACGAACCAAGGTCGAGGCCCTCAATCTTGACCGTAGTCTTGCGACATTAGAGGCGCTGCGTGCCATTCGTGCAGACTTGGCACCGATCCATTAGAGAAGCACCATGATCGATAGTCACGTCAATTTGCATCACGAATCCTTTGCTACGGATTTCGATGAGGTTTTGGAGCGCGCTGCAGAAGCGGGTGTGCACGCCATGCTGACCATCTGCGACAAGATGGCCTCGCTGCCTGCCATCGAAGCTATCTCTGCCCCGCGCAACAACGTCTGGCACAGCGTGGGGGTACATCCCCATTATGCCGATGACTATCAGGATTTAACAATTAGCCAGCTCGTCGCCGCGAGTGCAAACCCCAAGGCGATTGGCATTGGCGAAACGGGTCTTGATTTCCACTATGGCTATAGCGCAGAAGCCGCCCAAATTGCGGTGTTCCGCACCCATATTGAGGCTGCAAGGGCCACGGGCTTGCCCCTGATCGTCCATACCCGCCAAGCCGATGAGCTGACGGCTACGATCCTTGAAGAGGAGATGGGCAAGGGTGGGTTCAAGATCTTGCTCCATTGCTATACCAGCGGCTTGGACCTGCTACAGCGTGGCCTCAACTTAGGTGCCTATGTGTCATTTTCCGGCATCGCGACGTTTAAAAATGCGACAGATGTACGCGAAGCCGCTCGGCTTGTGCCTTTGGACCGCCTTTTGATCGAGACCGATTGCCCCTATCTTGCCCCCATCCCCATGCGGGGCCGCAGGAATGAGCCGGCCTTTCTGCCCCATGTTAGCCAATATTTGGCAGACTTTTATGGGATTGAGACACGTGAGTTCGCAGACCTTACGGATCGCAATTTCTTTGCCCTATTTGACAAGGCGGTTCTATGAGCCAAACCGCCGCAACCCATCTTCGGGTCACCATTTTAGGCTGCGGTTCTTCAGGTGGGGTGCCACGTGTCGGCGGGGAGTGGGGGGCTTGTGACCCAAACGATCCGCGCAACTATCGCACGCGCTGCAGCCTGCTGATTGAGGCCTATCAAGGCACCTATAGTCATGAGACCTCGACGGTTATCTTGATCGACACCTCGCCAGATTTGCGCACCCAACTTCTGGCAGCCAAGGTCAGCCATGTCGACGCGCTGCTCTACACCCACGACCATGCCGACCAAAGCCATGGCATCGATGACCTTCGCGCTATTGTCTATCATCAGCGCAAGCGCATCCCGACCTTTATGGACGCCTTCACGCGGGAAAATCTGGTCCGCCGCTTTGGCTATATTTTTGAGACCCCACCCGGCAGCCATTATCCCGCTTTGCTAGATGCCCATGATATGCCCTTGCCTGGGCAAACTCTGACTGTCCATGGCCAAGGCGGCGCTTTGGATTTCCAGATTCTTGCCCAAAATCATGGCGAGATCGACAGCCTCGGCTTTCGCTTCGGCCCCGTCGCTTATTGCAATGATTGCAAAATCCTACCCCCAGCAAGCTTGGAAGCCTGCAAGGGCGCTGACCTCTTCATCGTCGACGCCCTCCGCCACACGCCCCACCCAAGCCATGCACACTTGGAATTGAGCCTTGAGTGGATCGCAGAAATCCAGCCCAAACAAGCGATCTTGACGAATATGCATATTGATCTGGATTATGCGGCTTTGGCTGCGAGCTTGCCTGAACACATCGTGCCGGCGGTGGATGGGATGGTGGTTGAGATTGGGGTTTGAGGACTGTTTTCCAAGTTTGTAGGGTGCGTTCCGCGAGGAATGCACCGCTAAACCCCCATCCAAATCTGATCAGTCATTCCTTGACTTCAGTGCATTCCCAAGCTGGAATGAACTTTAAGGAAAGTGGCGAGATAGTGATCTTGTCTAGCTTGGGAGAATGGCGAATGTCGTTGCGCTTATTCATAGTCTGCTTGGCTTTTTGCCTTTCTGGATGTGCTGCATTACCGACCACGACTGAGCGGGAATCGCTGGTTGGAACTTGGCGTCTGGAAAGTAGGATCGACCGGACATCCGACGGGCGCGAACCGGTCGAGCCCAATCTGGGTAGGGACCCGGTTGCCATTCTTACCTATGACAGCAAGGGAAACGTGTCCGCTCAATTGATGCGCAGAGATAGATTGAGTCCAATACCTCTGGCATCTTCGCCTGTAGACCCAAACAATAGCGCCGCGCGAGGCGGCTACGACGCATACTTTGGGACCTACTCTATAAGCGGAAGAACCGTAACGCATGTGCTGGAAGCGGCGCTGGATCCAAATGATGTTGGTCGGCGGCTCATTCGGAACTTTTCGCTGAAGGGGGATAAGCTCACCATCTACTTCTCTGCGCGAGGGAGTGATGGTTCAAATGTGACGCGTACGCTGACATGGCGCCGTGTCGCTCCCTAACCCAAAGCAATCTAGATTTCGCAGGGTCGTGTGGCGTCATTCTCTTGACGGCAATTTCCGGACATTTGACTGCCGCATCACCTTGGTTAGAACAGATGCAACGAGGGGGCTCCACTTCCAGCTAAGAGCCCCGTCACCCTACTTCACCGGAAACAACCAAATCGAAATCGTGTGGATCGTCAGGCCAGCTAGGCCACCAATGACGGTGCCGCTAATGCGGATGTATTGCAGGTCCCGGCCTACGGCGGCTTCAATCTGATC
Source organism: Aquidulcibacter sp. (assembly GCA_027532555.1). Taxonomy (GTDB): domain Bacteria; phylum Pseudomonadota; class Alphaproteobacteria; order Caulobacterales; family Aquidulcibacteraceae; genus Aquidulcibacter; species Aquidulcibacter rimovensis. The sequence continues at coordinate 4,110 of JAPZTJ010000008.1, read as the reverse complement.
GACGACGGTACGTGCGTCCCAGCCTTGGATGGTTTCTGCCACCATGGTCCCGACGCCAGCGCCTTGGGCGTCAGCAAGCTCAACCGCCCAAGATTTCAAGCGCTGGTTAAGGCTTTCGCGGAGTTCGTCATCGCGCTCAATGGCGCGCGCTAAGTCCTCGAGGCCAGCCGCGATGGCATTGCTGAGGCGTTCGGTTTCTTCGGGAGACTGTTCCCGCAATGACTTTTTAAGGTCACTCCAGACATTGGTGACATAGGTACGAACGACTTGATGATCGGACACTTCGCGGACCCAGCGCTGGAGTTGGTCACGTAAATTTGGATCATGACGCAGGTCGCGCGCCAGATGAGAAAGCGCTTCATCAATCCGGGTACGAATGGAATGATTGGGGTCCTTTGCTGCGTCTTTCAGCGTGTCTTTGATCGCTGTCAGCAAGGCGTCCGAGGCTGCGGCATCGACCGAGAATAGCTTCGGCAGCCAGTCCATTTTGTCCGACACGCGCGTACGGAACATATTTTCTTCTGAATGGATCGCAAGGTCGGCATGGAAGATGATCAAATCCACGATGGCCTTGTGCCGCCCGCCTTTGATCAAAATGTCCAAGCCCTCCGCCAAAAGATGGGCGATATCGGCGTTGCGCAGCCGCTCGGTCAAAGTCGTTTGCAGCCACGTGGCAATCTTGCCTTCGTTTAACAGGCCCAAGATACGTGGGACGGCCCCAGCAATCCCTTGTGCGACACGGCGAGCGCGATCGCCTTCGGTCAGCCAAGCCGCTGTATTGCCGGCAAGGTCTAAGTCCTTCAAACGCCGCTGAACTTGTTCAGGCTGCAGGAAGTTACGCGAGATAAAGCGCCCTAGTCCTGCGCCAATCCGGTCCTTGGACCTTGGCACAATAGCCGTGTGCGGGATAGGCAAGCCCAAAGGCCTGCGGAAGAGGGCGGTCACGGCGAACCAATCTGCCAACGCGCCCACCATGGCCGCTTCGGCAAAGGCGCGGACAAAGGGCAAGATTGGGCTGGATGCTTCAAAAAATTTGGTGACGACGAATAACAGCGTCATCCCAAGAAATAACCCGGTCGCAACGCGCTTCATGCGCCGATAGGCTACGGCCGGGTCTTCTTGCATCAGGGTCGTCACAGGCTGTTTATCTGCCATAGAGATTAAGTCTGATCCACTCTTTGCCAAGGGCCGCCAGGACTGCCAACAGAAACGGCAACCAAAGGCTGCGACATCGGTATAGAGCTAAATTCGCGTGGACGGGTTGCCCATGCCACATAGGAGATGGTGATTGCCAAGGCTGCGGGCAATAACCACCACACGATTTTAGCGGCAGCAAGCCCTGCAGCACAAGCCCAAAGAATACCAAGGCCAAGGCCAAAAAGGACGGCGACTAGGGAACGATCTGGCCGTTGCGTCATTTTTGGCCGCTTGGTTGGCCGAGGGCGCGAAAATTCGATCACGCAAGCTCCGGCACACGTCGCTGTCCCCATCACCAGGATGGTCAGCGCGGCAACTGGCCAAGCCCAAGCGACGAGGGCGGCAACCAAGAAAAGCTCGATAATCGCCGGACCGCTGGCGGCGAGAACCTTGCCTTGTAGAATGATTTTAGGATCCAGCGGGCTTGCCTGTAACAAGTCGCGGGCTTCTTCGACAGAGGCGGTCAGCCATGCGAGACTGGAAGTTAACATGGTCACGTTGAACACAGTGATTGCGGCGAACACTGCTCCCATAACGGGTGCCATCTCGCTTTGTTCCTCTGGGTTTGCCATCGCGTTCCACACAAAGCCCAGAAAGGGCACCATCGTGAATAGAGGCACAATCAGCTGACTGACAAACAACGGGTCTCTAGTTAGACTAAGCCATTCCTTGTGAAACACCATAACAAGGGCTGGACGGCGGAATTGTCGGGCATGCGCCTTGCGCGCCTTGTGTGGAGCGTGGTCATTCTGGCCATTGAGAAATGCGACATCTTGATCGTAGCGCTTGCCCGCAAAGTGCAGGACTGCAGCAGAGAGCACTGCCCCTGCGACCGGGAAAACAAGCGCACCCAGCCAATCACCCAAAATCGTGCCGCCCAACCAGCTTAGGTTTGAGGTCAGCGCGACAACCCAATCGTGAAGCAGAACGAGACTGGCATTTGGATCGTCTTCTTTGGCTGCTAACTGACCAAGACTGCCCGAGCTGGACACCATTTGATAGCCAAAAAGGCCAACCAGAACGCCAACAGCGCCCAGGGTGATAATAGCCCGGCGGCCATTGCGTAGGCCAAACCATAACAAGGCTTGCCGTGCGATCATGTAGGTGAGGGCGGCATCGAGAATCGCGAATCCGGCAACCACGACGTAGATGGAGGCAAACATCGGTGAGATCATCACAATGGATGCGCCAAAAAAGATTGTTGCAAACCCTGCATAAATACAAAAGCCGCGCCAAGCTGATGAAATCAGACGCGCGGCTACAAAGCGGTGCGGTGGAATAGGGGAGGAGAGCAGGAGGTCTAAATCCCCCTTCTCCGTGATCGTCATAAACGACCCCATCATATTCATCGAAATGCCAGAGATCATCAAAGTAAGGACGATCGCTCCTGCAAGTGAGCTAATCTGTTTGTAATCGCCAGCCGCGGCCTCAAAAGCTTTTGCGATCCCATAACCCATGGTGAAGCTGAGAAAGGCCACAAATAGGATCGTAAAAACCGGCTTCAGCCAACTCGGGATTTTCTTACCAAGTCTACCGAGCCGCCACGACAGACGAATTTGATGTCGGGCAAGCCAAAGGATGCTGCCGGGCACAAAGAGGCGATCGAGTATCATGCTGGGCTTCCCACCGAGGCGTCATCCACCAACTGAATGAAGATGTCTTCCAAACTGCCATCGATTTGCCCAGCTTGGGCGCGCAAGTCTGTCAAAGAACCATCCGCTAACAAGCGACCCCGGTGGAAAATACCAACTCGTTCAGCCAAACGCTCGGCGATCTCCATCACATGGGTTGTCAGAACAATTGTCGCGCCTTCTTTGGTTTTTTCTACCAAGAGCTCTTTGACCTGCCGGGCAACCGCTGCATCAAGGCCGGAAAATGGCTCGTCGAGTAATAAGAGCTTCGGATCATGCAACAGGGCGCCGGCTAATGCTGTTTTTTGCTTCATGCCGCGCGAGAAGGTTTCACACCGCTTGTCGCGTTCTTCCCATAGGTCCATCCAACGCAGTAATTCCTCCGCGCGTTTTTCCGCCACACTGCCTTCAACCGACCAGAGGCCTGCGATAAACTCCAGATACTCAAGTGGGGTGAGCTTGTCATAGAGCAAAGGCTCATCTGGGAGCCAGGCGGTTATGGATTTAACGGCCTTTGGGTCTTTGGAAACATCATGACCAAAGACGGAGATACTGCCTTCATCGGCCTGAAGCAGCCCGGCAATCATCCGCATTGTCGTGGTCTTACCAGCCCCATTGGCACCCAACAGCCCGTAGAACGAACCCGGTGCCAGCGTCAGATTAAAGTCCAACACAGCAGTCTTGGTGCCAAATCGTTTCGTTAACGATTTGATCTCGAGGGCGGGTAGGGTATGGGGGCTCATAGTCAGTCCTGTTCGTCAAAAACCTGATCCAACGCTCAAGGTTCGAAGACAGGTACACGCTTCTAGCCGAATGGGTGTTTCAAACCCGTGAATCATCCCCGTGATTTCTGATGGGAAATGCAGCCGGACATGCGGGGTTTGGCTGAATAAGGTCAGCTAACGATATCCCGCTAAACGTTCCGCCGTTAAGGTCTGGCCAAGTTGAATTCTAAACAGCAATTGTCACACACTGCTTGGAGCGTAATCAGCTGCAACACGAATGGTGCGCAGACGCAATTCATGTTTGCGAGTTAGCGAGAGGCTGTCGAATTCACAGCGTGGCTTGGGTCGAACTTCAACGCTGGTGTGGTGGTCATTTTGTCCCATAACATATATTATGCGAATTTATGCTATGGTCTGGTGGATTCAATCTTGAAGTGCGAATTTCCAATGATTTGAGGGGTTTCAGGTAAGCCCCTCTTTTGGCTTTGGAGGAATTTGCAATGGGAATGACTTATCGACATCTGACTTTGCGTGAGCGTCAGTTGATTTTCCGGATG